>NZ_JBQVPI010000023.1:0-81182 GCF_052438155.1 Shinella sp.
GTGGCGGCCACGACTCTCCACTGCGCCAGTGCGCGGATTCGATGAATGTGGGTGGCTAGGGCTGAGTGTTTCTGGTGCGATGCGACAATCGATGGCCCATTGCTGATCCTCCGATGAATCAGCGAGACCCCCCTTCACGAAAACAGCAAATATGAGCCAGAGCCGATTGTAAGTGATAATTTCCGGCTATCCAGGGACAGCTCAGTGATAATCAACAATATGTTAAGCCGATACACTAATCTCGTGCCTTAAATCCACGACTTATACCGCAAGGAAGTCTTCCGCAACGCTACGGATGCCGGCCGCATCCAGTTTGTAATGTGCGTAAAGATGGGCCGGCGGACCGATGAGACTGTATTCGTCATAGATGCCGTGCCGCTTCAGCTTTACGCCGGCACCTTCATCCGTCAGCACTTCGGACACCGCTGCGCCAAGTCCGCCGAGCACGTTGTGCTCTTCGACCGTCATCATCTTGCTTGCGCGCGCGGCAGCCGACAGGATCGCGTCCCGGTCGAGGGGCTTGATCGACGCCATGTCGATGACCCCCACAGAACGGCCTTGCGCATTCATGACGCGCGCCGCCTCGAGCGCCCCATGAACGGCCATGCCGCAGGCGATGATCGTCAGTTCCTCTCCCTTGATATGCTCGTGCGCCTTGCCGAACGTGAAGGTCGCGTCCTTGCCGTAGACGACCGGATCGCGACCGCGGCCGATGCGGAAGTAGATCGGGCGATCGTGGTCCGCCGAAGCGCGGATTGCCGCTTCTAGCTGCGCACCGTCGGCTGGCGAGACCACCGAGAGATCCGCAATCGAACGGGTCGTGGCGATGTCCTCGGTCGCGTGATGCGAGGTGCCGTAGAAACCAAGCGAGATGCCCGTATGGTGGCCGATCAGGCGAACCGGCTGCGCGGAATAGGCGACGTCCATGCGGATCTGCTCGCAGGCGAGCAGCGCCATAAAGGATGCGAACGTCGCGACAAAGGGCGTGACCCCGCAGGTGGCGATGCCGGCCGCCGTGCTCACCATGTTCTGCTCGGAAATGCCGAAGGGAATGTAGCGATCCGGATAGACGGCTGCAAAACGGTTGAGGCCGTTCGAATATTGCAGGTCAGCGGAGCCGGCGACCACGTTGTGGCCCGCCTTCACGAGATCGATAAGGCCGTTCGACAGGTGATCCAGGCCGGGATTTAGCGCGTTGAGGCCGCGATACTGCCAGGAATTGGGCGAAAGGGTGCGGCTCATGGTCAGGCCTCCTGCGACAGGATTTCGGCGATGGCGGCGTCGGCGTCGGACGGGTCGAGATAGCCGAGGTGCCAGCCCGGTTCCGTTTCCATGTAGTCAATGCCCTTGCCCTTGACGGTCCTGGCGATGATGCAGCAGGGGACCTGACGCTCGTCGTCGGCGCGCACCCGGCGCAGCAGCTCGGTCGTCGCCGCGACGTCGTGGCCATCCACCAAGTGGACCTCCCAACCGAACGCGCGCCACTTCTCGTCAAGCGGTTCGACATTCATGACATCGTCCACCTTGCCATCGAGCTGGTAGCCGTTGCGGTCGATGATCGCGATCAGGTTCTTCGCCTTGTGCTGAGCTGCGCAGAGTGCCGCTTCCCAGACCTGGCCTTCCTGCATTTCACCATCGCCCATCATGCAGAAGACCTTGTAGTCCTCGCCAGTCCAGCGCTGTGCGAGCACCATGCCGAGACCGTTCGACAACGCATGGCCGATCGAGCCCGATGAGAAATCGACGCCCGGAACCTTGCGCATGTCGGGATGGTCGCCGAGCGGGCTGCCGAGGCGCGTATAGCTCTCCAGCCACTCCTTTGGGAAGAAGT
The DNA here is from genome assembly GCF_052438155.1 of Shinella sp. NCBI lineage: Bacteria > Pseudomonadati > Pseudomonadota > Alphaproteobacteria > Hyphomicrobiales > Rhizobiaceae > Shinella > Shinella sp. The sequence goes on from NZ_JBQVPI010000023.1 coordinate 1,832, forward strand.
CAAGGTCGGCATAGATCGGGAACAGGCCGACGGCCGCGTGCCCCTTGCCGATGGTAAAGCGGTCGCGCGACGACCAGCCGGGCTCGCCGCGGCGTATCCGCATGACATCGTAATAGAGCGCTGCAAAAATCTCCGCCGCGGAGAACACGGATGTGTAGTGCCCCGTCTTCGCGATCTCGATAAGGCGGATCGTTTCAAGGCGAAGGAAGCGCGCCCGCTCCCGCAGCATCGCAACCGTTTCGTCGGACGGCGCGAAACTGTTCGACTGACGCGGTTCGGACATACTGGCTGATGAGACCATCAGTGTTCTCCTGTTCGAATTGGGGCATCCCTGCCCCGGCATTGCCGATGCCGGGGCAATAGCCGATCACAGTGCACGGCTTTCCGCCTTCGCCTTGATGCGCGCGAGAACGGCGGGGTTGGACTGCGGCGGCAGCGTGGCCCAGGCGCGCTTCAGCTCCGTGAAGGCTTCGTCCGTCGCAGCAAGCGTTTTTGCGATGTCGGCATCCGTCAGCGCCGATGTCGCGAACATGTTGTGGTAGGGGTGCAGGTAGACCCCTCGCCGCACGGCGGCGGCAGCCCAGAAATAGCCGATGCGCATGTCCGGATCGTCGTCGAAGAAGATCTGGGGCATCTGCGCAGGCCCGGTCTGGCGGATGGCAATGCCGTGTGCGAGCGCCTGCTCGGCTATGCCTGTTCTCATTGCTTCCGCACGCGTGCTCATCTGTTCCAGATAGTCGGACGAGCGCACGACCTGAAGGGTGGCGACCGCGGCGGCCATCGGCACGGCGGAAAACCAGAACGAACCGGTGACATAGATGCTGGAGGCGGCTGCGCGCACCTTCTCGCTTCCGAGAAGGGCGGAGATGGGATAGCCGTTGCCGAGCACCTTACCCCAGGTGGTCAGGTCGGGTTCCACCCCGAGCAGGCTCCAGCTCGCATCTCGCGAAAGCCGGAAACCGGCGCGGACCTCGTCAACAATCAAGAGCGCATCCGCATCGTCGCAGAGCCGCCGGGTTTCCCGCGCAAAGTCCACTGACGGCAGGAACTGGTCCTCGAAGACCTCGTGCCGGAAGGGTGTTGCGAAAACGCCGGCGACATCGCCATCCGCCTGCCGGAAAGCGTCCCGCAGGCTGTCGAGGTCGTTGTAGCGGAAATAGATGACGTGCGCCCGGTCTTCCGGCAGCGTGCCCTTCGGGTTCGGCGTGTTCCAGGGCGAGGCGCCGTGATAGGCGCCGCGGGCAACAAGGATCTTGCGGCGGCCCGAATAGGCGCGCGCTGCCACCATGGCCATCGATGTCGCGTCGCTGCCGTTCTTGCAGAACATCGCCCACGCCGCATGTGTGATCATGCCGACGAAATCTTCCGCGAGCGTCACCATCGCTTCCGATGGGCCGGTCAAGGTGTCGCCCTTCAGCGCCTGGGCGCTTGCGGCCTGTTCGACGGCTGGATGACGATAGCCGAGAAGGTTCGGCCCGAAGGCGCACATATAGTCGACATACTCGTTGCCATCGGCATCCCAGATGCGCGCGCCCTCGCCGCGCGAGAAGAATTGCGGGAATTCTTCCGGCAGGAGTGCTACCGACTCATGGCCGTACATGCCGCCCGGAATGACCACACGCGCCCGCTCCCTCAACGCTCGATCCCTGGAATTCGTTCTCATCGTCATCGTCCTTCTCCCTCTCGAAACCGGCGTCCTCTCCCGGTCCGTCACTATCCATAGGCAAGCAACGCAACGCGCACCCGTTAGGCGAAGACACGTCCGTCACCCTCGTTCCAGCCGATGAGGATGTCCTCGCCAATGGCCGGTCGGCTGGCAAAATCCAGAAGCGGTTTGCGAACCACCATCGTTTGCCCCCCGCCAATATCCACGAGCGCCCGTAAATGGTCGCCAAGATAGGTCGTGTCGGCGATCCTGCCCTTGCACTGGTTGAGCCGATCACTTGCCGCTGCACCGACCACGAGGTTTTCCGGCCGCACCGCGATCTTCAGGGGCTCGCCCGTTCCGGCAAATCCGGCGGAGACGCGCATGCGCACCGTCTGGCCGCAATCCAGCAGGATGCGTCCACGACCGCTGTCGTCCAAGCCTTGCGACCGGCCGGAGAGAATATTGTTCTCGCCGATAAAGCCCGCCACGAAGACGCTCGCGGGCTGCTCGTAAAGTTGCTGCGGGCTTGCGATCTGGGTGACGGCCCCGCGCTCGAAGATCGCGATGCGATCGGACATGGCCAGCGCCTCGGACTGGTCATGCGTGACATAGACCATCGTGACGCCAAGCTCGCGGTGGATCTGCTTGATCTCGTACTGCATGTGCTCGCGCAGCGTCTTGTCGAGCGCGCCGAGTGGTTCGTCCATCAGCACGAGGTCGGGCTCGAACACCAGCGCGCGGGCAAGGGCTACACGCTGCTGCTGGCCGCCGGACAATTCGCTCGGCCGGCGGTTCTGCATGCCCTCCAGACGAACCATCTCGATCGCCTTGCCGACCTTGGACTGTATCTCCTGCTGGCTTTTCCCTCGCATCCTCAGTGGATAGGCGAGGTTTTGCGCCACGGTCATATGGGGAAACAGGGCATAGTTCTGGAACACGACGCCTATTCCCCGGCGATGCGGCGGCAAGTGCTCGATCGGCTTGCCCTTGACGAGAATGTGGCCCCTCGTCGGGGTCTCGAAGCCCGCAAGCATCATCAGGGTCGTCGTCTTGCCGGAACCGGAGCCGCCGAGAAGGGTGAGGAATTCACCCTGCCTGACGGACAGGTTGAGGTTCTCGATAACGACGGTTCGCCCGTCATACGTCTTCTCTACGCCGACGAATTCGACGATGTTGCCGGATTCCATATAAGACCTTCCATGCGCGCCCTGGCGCATCCCCTGTTTTCCGCACGTACCAGAAGTGATCTCCGCTTCGCGCTAATCCCTGTAGGAAACCTCTGTGCCGAGCCAGCCGTCCTCCTGGCGCTGCCAATAGAGGTCGTGGAGGCGGCGCGTCACCGGACCGGGCTTGCCACTGGCGACAGCCGTGCCGTCGATCGTGGTCACCGGCATGATGCCGCCGGCCGTGCTGGTCATGAAGATTTCGTCCGCGCCGAGAAGCTCAGTGATCGCGACGGGCCGGACGTCGCAGCGCAGCTGCAACTGTTCGCACAGTTCGATGACCGTACGTCGGGTCATGCCTTCGAAGACGCCGCTATCCGGGGTGTAGAGAACGTTGTCCTTCACCACGAAGACGTTGAAGCCGGCGCCCTCCGTGATGTTGCCGTCGCCATCGCGCAGCACGGCCACGATTGCATCCCGGTCATAGGCCTCGAAGATGCCCATGGTGAGGTCCAGCCAATGAAAATTCTTGATGCGCGGATCGACGGCCTGCGGCGCGATGCGGTGAACGGAGCTGACGACCATGGGGATCCCATCCCGGCGCTGCTCGTCATTGGCGATCCAGACGAAGGGCGTGGCGAATGCGTAGAACCGCTGCGTGCACAGGCGGGGATCGCGGCTGCCGACCGGCGGCAGACCGCGCGTGCATGTCATCTGCACATAGGAGTCGCGCAGTCCGCTCAGCCTGACGCACTCGATGAGGATTTCAGCGATCTGCTCGTACGTATAGGGCAGAGACATGCGCAGGCCGCGCATCGATGCGAAAAACCGCTCGATATGATCGTCGAGACGGAAGAACCGCCCTTTCCAGACATGCGCGACGTCATAGGTGGCGTCGGAACGCACGAAGCCTCGATCCAGGATCGGCACGGTTGCTTCCGCAACCGGCATATACCTTCCGTCGATGAATGCGACGCCGGCCTGCGGATTGGGAATGTGAATCTCGTTCTGCTGGGTCATGTCAGGCCTTTCCGAGGTTTCTTGCGTTGCGGTTCACCAGGAACAGCGCGGCGACGAGGCTGAGGATGGCGACGAGCATCAAGAATGTCGCCATCGCGAGAATGGAGGGTTCGATATTGTCGCGCAGCCCCTCGAACATCTTGAGGGGCAGGGTCCGCTGGCTGGGCCCGGCAAGGAACAGTGTCACCACCACCTCGTCGAACGAGGTCATGAAGGCGAAGAGCGCTCCGGAAATGATCCCCGGCGAAATGACCGGCACCAGCACGGTCATGAACGCCTTGAAGGGAGATGCGCCGAGACTGGCCGCCGCCCGCAGCAAGCCCATGTCGAAGCCCTGCAAAGTCGCGGTGACGGTGATCAGCACGAAGGGCGCGGACAGAACCGTATGGGCGATGATGACACCCGGCATGCTAGCCGTCAGCCCGAGTTTCGCCATCAGGAAGTACATGCCGAGGCCGCTGATGACGGGCGGCACGATCATTGGCGCGATGAGAAAACCGAGGATGGCGGTTGGCATCGGCAGATCGCGACGGGCAAATGCATAGGCCGCAAGCGTGCCGAGGATCGTCGCCGCCACCGTCGATACGGCGCCGATGATCAGGCTGTTCTTGAGAGAAGCGAGCCAGGGGCCGTCCGAAAACACCCGCTCGTACCACTGCATCGACACGCCCGGCAACGGATAGGAAAGGAAGCTGCCGGAACTGAAGGACAGCGGCACGATGGCGATGAGGGGCACGACAAGGAACAGCATCATCACCACGCCGAAGGCGTAGTAGAGCGCGCGCACGAGCATGGCTTGACGATGGTATTGCATGGGCGGCCTCACTTCAGTCCAGCGAGCTGGCGCACGCCCACCGTTCGTGCCGCAAGAAAATAGACGGCGACGGTGCAAACAAGCAGGATGATGCCGAGTGCTGACGCCATGCCCCAGTTGATGGTGGTGTTGGCGAAGAAGGCGATGAAGTAACCAATCATCTGGTCACGGGCGCTGGCGACCAGCGATGGCGTTATATAGTAGCCGGCGGTGACGATGAAGGTCAGCAGCACGCCCGCCCCCACGCCCGGCAGCGTCATCGGCAGATAGACGTTCAGGAAGCCCCGGACCGGATGCGCACCGAGAGATGCCGACGCCCGCATGAATTGCGGCGGGATGCCCTTCATCGTGGAATAGAGCGGAAGCACCATGAACGGTAGCATCATGTGGATCATCACGATGTAAAGCCCGCTGGTGTTGAAGATCAGTTCGAGCGGCTGCTGGATGAGGCCTAGCGAGCCGAGGAGAGAGTTCACCAGCCCCTCGCGCTGGAGGAGCACGATCCAGGCGGAGGTGCGCGCTAGCAGCGACGTCCAGAACGGCAGCATGACCGCAATGATGAGGGCGATGGAGAACGGACGCGGCGCGATCACCATGAGATTGGCAAGCGGATAGCCCAGCAGTGCGCAAACAATCGTGACGACCGCAGCCGTCTTGAGCGTGCGCAGGAGGATGTCGACATAGGTGCGCTGCTCTTCGGGCGCCTGCACGACTTGCCCGGCATCGTCAACGGTCAGATCGACTGCGGCCAGCATGTAGTAGGGCGTGTAGGCCGGAGAGGCCCGCTTCATCGCATGCCAGTATGCCGGCTCCTCCCAACGTTTGTCGATGCCAGCTAGGAACCCGCGCGCAACGCCTTCCTCGGCCAGGTCGTCGGGCAGGACGCGCAGTTTGCGGATCGTGCTGGTCAGAAGCGTGCGATAGCCGCTCACTTCGTAGTTCAAGCGCCGTGCGGCTTCGCCGACAAGGTTGCGCGGAGCAGCCGAGATTTCCTGCAGGAATGTCGTGAAAACGATATCGGGCGGCAGTTCGCCCGGCTCCTGTGGTGTCCACCGTGACAGCGCCGAAACCGTTTGCGGCATGGACCGCAACAGCTCGACATTCTCCACAGCCTTGTAGAGCATCATGCCGATCGGCAGCATGAAGGTCACGATGATGTAGATGAGCAGCGGTGCCACAAGCAGGAGGGATGTGACGCGCCGACGCTTGCCGGCACGGTCCCATGCGTGGCGGGTCGCCTTCGTTGCGGTGCTGTCTCGATCGGTCGGTGTCATCGGGATCCTGCGTTAGCCAGCCATGCCGGGCGGAGATTGCCCGGCATGGTTTTCAACGGTTTCAGCGAGATTATTGGGCAACCCAGCTGGCGAAGCGTTCCGCCAGTTCTTCGCCGTGGTCAATCCAGAACTCCGATTCGAACCGGACGGCGTTCTTCAGGTTGTCAGGGGCCGATGGCAGCTTGGCCAGACGCTCGGTCGGCAGGGCTTCCATGGCTTTGACGTTGCTGACGCCGTAGGCGATTTTGTTGGCGAAGGTAACCTGCGGGTCCTTCGACATCAGGAACTCCACGAATGCGATGGACTGGTCGAGGTTCGGCGTGCCTTTCATGATGGCCCAGAACTCGGTGGAATTGATCTGCCCGTCCCAGATGATGGCGAAGTTCTTGCCTTCCTTCTGCGCAGTGTCCACGCGACCGTTGTAGGCAGATGTCATGACGACATCGCCGGACGACAGCCATTCCTGCGGCTGGGCACCGCTTTCCCACCACTGGATATGCGGCTTCAGTTCGTCGAGCTTGGCGAATGCCCTGTCCTGTCCTTCCTTCGTGGCGATGACGCTGTAGACCTCCGAGGGCGGCACGCCATCGGCCATCAGGGCCACTTCCATGGTCAGCTTGGCGGTCTTGCGCAGCCCGCGCTTGCCCGGCCACTTCTCGACGTTCCAGAAATCCACCCAGTTTTTCGGGCCATCCGTCAGCTTCGCCGTGTCGTAGGTTAGGATGTTCGCCCAGCTGAGCGCGCCGACAGCGCATTCCTTGAACTGGCTGGGGTCGATTTCATCCGCATGGGCTTGTTTCGACCAGTCGATGTTCTCGAGAAGGCCCTGTTCGCATGCCATGGTGACTTCGTCGTCTTCCATCTGCATGACGTCCCAGGTGACGTTTCCAGCGTCGACCATCGCCTTCTGTTTAGCAAGGCCACCGTTCGTCGTGTCCTCGAGCACCGTGATGCCCTTTTCCTTGGCGTAGGGCGTGAAATAGGCATCGCGAAACGCGTCCTGAACCGCACCGCCAAAGCCCACGACCGTCAGGTCGCGCGCCTGGGCGCTGGAAAAACTGGCCGCAGCCACGACGCCGGCTGCAAGAAGCATCGTTTTATATTTATGCATGATCCTGTTCCTCTCTTTTGTTGACTTTTCGAACTGCTTTTTTTTGCGACGAGGCATTCCGCCTCAGACGAGAATTCGCATCGGGTTCTGGACAAGCCCCTTGAAGCTCGACAGCCATTGCGCCCCGACGGCACCGTCGATCGCGCGGTGGTCGAGCGAAAGCGTCACGCGCATCATCCGTGCATCGACGGCCACGCGGTCCCGGGAGACGATCCGTTCCTCGATCGACCCGATCGCAAGGATTGCAGCCTGCGGCGGGTTGACGATGGCGGTGAAGTCGCTCACCCCGTACATGCCGAGGTTGCTGATGGTGAATGAGCCTCCGCGATATTCCTCCGGCCGCAACGTGCCGGCCCGGGCACGCAGGGCGAGGTCCGAAATCTCGCTCGAAATGGCGGAGAGCGACTTGTTTCCCGCGTTTTTCACCACCGGCGTGATGAGCCCGCCATCCGTCGCCACCGCAACGCAGATATCCGTCCGTTGCAGGCTGAGGAGGGCGTCCTCGGTCCACATCACATTGCAGGCGGGAACCTGATCGAACGCGACCGCAGCCGCCTTGACTAGGAAATCGGTGACTGACAACCGGTCATCAGAAGGTCTGTCCGCATTGATCCGAGAACGCATTTCAAGCAGCACATCGACGGCGATATCGGCATTCAGGTAGAAGTGCGGGATCGTCCGCTTGGACTCGGTGAGGCGCTGGGCAATCGTCCGGCGCATGGCGGAGTGCGGCACGGCGACATGCGGAATATCGACCGCTACCGTAGCGACAGGCGCGTAGGCGCGAGGCGTTTCCGCCGTCTGCACCAGGTGCTCGGCGGCAGACAAGGCAAGCGATGCGGCGGCGGTGAAGGCTTCGACATCGCCGCGCAGGATGCGCCCGCGCGGGCCTGTTCCGTTGATGTCACCGAGGGAAATGGCGGCCTCGCGGGCGAGCCGGCGGGCGAGAGGACTTGCGAGTATCCGCGTCCCCACGCCCGGTCCAGGCGCCTTGATGGCAAGCGCCGGCGTTGCCTGTTCGTCCGCAGGTGCTTGCCGTTCTGGCGCGGTGCTCGCGGCAGCCGACAGGAGCTGCGAGACGGCGGCATCGTCCTCACCTTCATCCGTCAGAACGCCGATGGGCGTCTCGACCGCCACCGTAGAGCCATCACCATACAAGATGCGCGCGATGCGACCCGCCCTCGAACTGGGAATTTCGATGACGGCCTTGTCTGTTTCGATCTCGGCAAAAGCCTCGCCGGCGGCCACAGCGTCTCCCTCGGCCTTCAGCCAGCGGGCGATGGTGCCGTCACGCGCATTGGCGACCACGGACGGCATGACCAGAAATTCAGCCATTGCGCCGCTCCGGCAGGGCCGCCAGTGCCATCGCGATTTCCTCGCGTCCGGCATAGGCTGCACGTTCGAGGACCTTTGAAATCGAAGGCGAGGCCTCGCGCCCGGTGACCCGCTCGATTGGATGGTCCAGCCAGTCGAACAGGCGCTGCTGTATCTCGTCGGAGAGCCATGCGCCGTAGGAGGAACCGCGCGGCCCCTGCTCCACGATCACGACCATGTTGGTTTTCTTCACGCTTTCCGAAATTGTTTCCCAGTCGATGCTGGCGCGGTCGAGACATCTCAGGTCGATGACCTCGGCATCCGCGCCCACCTGTTCCACCGCGTCGAGCGTTGCCTGCACCATGGCGGAATAGGTCAGCACCGTTACCGCCGATCCCCGGCGACGCACCGACGCCTTGCCAAAAGGAATGAAGTAATCGAGGTCCCCTACCAGGGCCGGCCCCATCGTCTGGTAGAGATCGACATGCTCGATGACCAGAACCGGGTCGTTCGAGGCGAGCGCCGTGTTCATCAGACCGACATAATCGAAGGGCGTCGAGGGTGCGATAATTCTCCAGCCCGGCGACGTTGCGAAGATGCCCGCCGGATCCATTGAATGCTGCGATCCATAGCCGGTGCCGATCGCGATTTTCGTGCGCAGCACCAAAGGAATGGCCATGTCGCCGCCGAACATGTGGCGAGCCTTGCCGACCTGGTTGAACACCTGGTCGGCCGCGACCCACATGAAGTCGGGATACATGAACTCTACGATCGGGCGGTATCGCCCATCCATCGCAAGCCCGCCACCGAGACCCATGAAGGCGTTCTCGCTGATCGGTGTGCCGAGAATGCGGTCGGGATACTTCGCCTTGAGGCCGCGTGTGGCGCCATTGGTGCCACCCTTCAGGCGGTGGATATCTTCGCCCAGAATGACGATGCTGTCGTCAGTCTCCATGCGCCGGTCCAGCACGTCGGCAATGACGTCGACGAACTTGCGCTGTTCGATCCCACCGGCAAAGCCAGACTGCTCGACATATCGCAGGCCCAACAATTCAGACCCGTCGCTGCGGATGCCGACATCGCAGAAATCGGGCTTCGGCCACAGGGCAGCCTTGATAGTCCGGCGATTGTCGACCCGATCCGTGAGGTCTTCTGCCACGTCCTGCATGGCGAGCTTGCACCGCGCCCTCAGTGCATCGACCGTCGCCTGGTCGGTCAGGCCACGCGCGATCATCTCGCGCGCCACTCGGTCGAGCGGGTCCCTCGCCCGCCAGGCTTCCTCTTCCTCTTTCTTGCGATAGCCGAAGGCGCTGCCGGGAAAGGAACCGTTCTGATGGAAGTAGCGATAGACATCCGCTTCAATGATCGTCGGGCCTTTTCCGGCGCGCATGTGCGCCAGTGCCTGCTTCATGGCAAGGTTGACCGCGAGGACGTCCATCCCGTCCACATGCCAGGACGGGATGGCGAAGGCCTGTCCGCGCGCCGCCAAACGGGTTTCCGCCGTCGATTCTTCCAAACTGGTGGCAACCGCGTAACGGTTGTTCTCGATGAAGAAACACAGAGGCAGGCGCCAAGCCGCGGCGAGGTTCATCGTCTCCAGAACCGAACCGATATTGACCGCCCCATCGCCGAAATAGCTCACGGCGACCGCGTCCGTTCCGGACTGCTTGTGCGCAAAGGCGGCACCCGCGGCCAACGGCGCGCCGCCTCCAACGATAGCATTCGTGCCGAGGGCGCCTGCCGCATGCCACCGCAGATGCATGGACCCACCGCGCCCGCCGCAGAACCCCTCTGCAAGGCCCATGATTTCGGCAAGCGAGCGGCGAAGAAGCGAGCGGACCGAACCGTCAAACGCCATCCCGAGCGGCAAGCCTTCGGGCGCGATATACTTTAGGGCTTTTGCAAGAAACTGATGGTGCCCGCGATGAGAGCCGTTGATCTGGTCGTCCGGCCTGAGCGGCAGGATGGATCCCACCGCGCCGCCTTCCTGACCGATAGACGAGTGCGCCGGGCCGTGAACCAGCCCTTCGTTCGCCAGTTCGAGCACGGCCTCTTCGAAGGCCCGGATCAGGTGAAGGGACGAAAGAACCGTTTCCAGTTCACCGGCTTCTGCCGCATCCCAATCCTTCTTCGTCGTGCCCAACTCCAGCCAGCGGGTGGAACTCGATAGTGTCTTCGTTTGCGGCATGTCGTCCTCAAAAAGGCAAAGCACGGCCATGACCTGCAAGAAGCTCGCAGGCGACAGGCAATGTTCGGGCGCTACGCGCTCGGTGTCGGCGAATTGGATACGTCCGGCTGAACCGGAGCAGTTCCCACGTTTTCTGATTGTCTTGTTATGGCGAGGCTTTCACTTTCCGGCCCCACTGTCAATTGATTGTATCCATAAAAATCCTGGCCTATGCGAATTTTGCACTAAAACGCCATTATACGGCTCGACAAACCAAATTTAGCCGTCCAATTATCATCGAATGGATACATTGGCTCTTATGGCCGGGAAGGCGACCGAATGTCAGAAAGCGATCAGGGCGATCGAAACACGCGCCCCGCGCAGGCCGGTGGACTGCCAGGCCTGCGGGGCACGGAGCATATCGGCTTCACGGTCCCGGACCTGGACCAGGCAGTGGAATTCTTCGTGAACGTCATCGGATGCGAGCCCTTCTATGAGCTTGGCCCCTTCTCCTCGGATGGGGATTGGATGGAAACGATGCTTAACGTGCACCCGCGCGCCGTGATGAAAAGGCTGCAATTCCTGCGCTGCGGGAACGGCTCCAATTTCGAAATTTTCGAATATTCGTCGCCCGACCAGAACACGCGCCAGCCGCGCAACAGCGACATTGGAGGCCATCATCTCGCCTTCTATGTCGATGATATCGAGCTAGCCTTGACCTATCTGCGCGCACAAAACGTGCGCATCCTCGGCAATCCTGTCGTGCGGATCGACGGTCCGAGTGCCGGCCAGACATGGGTCTATTTTCTGACACCCTGGGGCATGCAACTCGAACTCGTGTCGTTCCCAAAGGGCAAGGCCTACGAAGCAGGTCTGTCGCGCCATCTGTGGAGCCCGGTCATTCCCGCGCCCTGACGAGACGGGACTGTCGGCCTGCCGCTAAAGTAGTGGACGGACTACGGATGTTGTCTGCTATATCTGCCGCGCCGTTACAGCATGTGGGAGTCCACTTTCATGAATGATGCCACATTGGGTCTTCGGGTCACGGGGGAAATCCGCCAGAAGATTCTCAGCGGCGAGTTTGCACCCGGCCTGCGCATTCGGCAGGAGGAGCTCGCCGCGCAATTCGGCACGAGCCGTGTGCCGGTACGCGAGGCCCTAAAGCAGCTCGAAAGCGAAGGCCTCGTCGTCATTGTCCCCAACAGCGGTGTCTGGATCGCGCGGGTCGACATCGATGAATGCGTGGAAATGTGGAAGATTCGTGAGCGGATCGAGCCGCTTGCGCTCGGTGAAAGCCTGCCGCATCTCACCGACGAGGATATTAGCGGGCTCGAAGACATCTGCCGGACCATCGACAGCACAACGGATGTCGAGGAGTTCCTGCGGCTTGATCGCCAGTTCCACCTCGCAAGCTATCGCGCAACAGCCATGCCGACGCTCATCCCCATGATCGAGCGCATCTGGAACACCACACAGCATTATCGCCGCGCCTATACGATGCTGCTCGGCAGAGAACGCTTTTGGATCATCCAGTGCGAGCACGAACTTCTAATGGAAGCGATTAAGCGACGAGATGTAGAGGACGCGGAAAGAGCGCTTTACAGCCATATCCGCCGCACTCGTATGGAGTTGGAGCGAAACCGCTTGTCTTTCAGTAATATGTCCATTTAGCATTGTTGAATATCCCCTCAAATGAACCCAATTTATTGATCCGCCGTGACCCACCTTCAGGCCGAAAGCCGATTCAGTCGGGGCAGTGCCAAATGAAAAACTGGGGAAAATCCGGCTGACATTCAACAGCACCGGCGGTGAATGCCTCAAAACGCATACCAAGCTCTGTACCCACAAGGTCGCGACTTAGATCTTCGAAGTCGTCGGGCGAAGAGTCGCAAAATCATAATTCATTTTGCGATGATGAGTTGTAGTACCGGCGTTCGCCGAGCATTCGGACCAGAACACTGCGTGGTAGCGTGGCCTTAACATTTGCGGCGGTATTTACCGGCATGCCCCCGAACCCGTCGACCGATGTCACGACGCCGCGATATAAGCGTCGTCGTTTTCTCGCCGAGATCATGGCGCATGTGGTGTGGCTCTATTTCCGCTTTCTGCTGAGCCTGCGTCACATAGAAGTTCTGCTGGCTGAGCGCGGCATAGAAGTCTCGTTCCAGACCGTAGCGGAATGGGTTGCCAAGTTCGGCCGAGAGTATGCCCGTTCCATCCAGCATCGATCCAGGGGAAGTTTGCCGACAAGTGGCATCTCGACGAAATGGTCGTTGCTATCAAAGGCAGAAAATACTGGTTGTGGCGGGCCGTCGATGCTGATGGTTATGTTCTCGGTGCATTGCTCCAGAGCCGCCGGGACAAGACGGCGGCCCTTCGACTGATGCGAAAGCTACTGAAGGGCCAGTGCGGCGCACCACGTGTCATAATCACCGACAAGCTCAGATCCTACAATGCAGCCAGGAGAGAAATCATGCCCAGTGCCGAACATCGCTCGCATAAGGGCCTGAATAACCGGGCGGAGAATTCGCATCTGGCTGTTCGACGACGAGAACGAGGCATGATCCGGTTCAAGTCGGCAGGGCAATGCCAGCGCTTCATCTCCAACCATGGCCCGATCGCAAACCTCTTCCATCTTCAACGCAAGAAGACGACCACTGCCGAATATCGAAAACTGCAAAACGCCGCCATGAACACGTGGCGGGAAATCTCCCTGTCGTCCGCAGCATAACCCAGGCCTATCGTGGCCATCCTGTGCCCGACGCAAGTTAAGACGACGCTACCCCTCGGTGACATGATCTATACACGCACGGCGGCGGGCGGGGCTTAGAAGTTTCCCCTGGCGGCCTCCGCCAGGATCATCTTGTCCAGGGGCAGGTCGGAAACAGCCCGCCGAAGCCGGGCATTCCCGATCTCCAATTCCTTCAGACGTTTCACCTGATCGCCCTTCAGACCACCGTATTCTGCGCGCCAGCGGTAATATGCAACTTCCGTCACGCCTATCGAACGGATCGCCTCCGCCATCGATTTGCCCTGTGCATTCAGCACGTCAACCTGTCGCAACTTCGTGACGATCTCTTCCGCCTCGTGTCTTTTCGCTGCCATTTCAATGGCCTTCTTCGGATCATAAGCCATACTTCAAAAAGGGTCACTTTTCAGGGGGCAGACCAAGCATCTTTGAGTTGTATAAAGGGGACCGACTCTCAAGCGGTGACGGACGCCTTGGCAGGGTGGCGTCTCCTTCACATTCGCGGAATGATATCTGGCACCAGGATGAGGTCGCCATCTCCGGCAAGAAACACTGGCTGTACGGACCGTCGGTCAAGAAGGTTACGCGCTCGACGAGATCATCCAGATTCGCCGCAACACCGAGGCTGCCAGGCGCTCGCTGATCAGACTGCTGAAGAGGCGGGCGTGGCGCCCAAGCTTCTGATCACCGACAAGCTGCACCCCTATGATGCAGCAAATCGCCTTATCATGCCGAATGTCGGGCATCGCTCGCACAAAGGCTTGAACAGCGGGGCGCCGAGGATTTCATGCGCTCCGTCTTCCAACGACGCGACAGCACCCGCGCAGGCTCCTACGCAACGCGCGATCTACCTCGACTGAAGGGTGGCGGCTTTGACGATGCGGCCGGACAGGCGTAATCTCGCAGCACATCATTTGGAGCATCAGCCATGCGTCCTGGAGTGCTCGTATTTGGTCTGGTCGCGGCCCTGGTTCCCACCTTGACCAATGCCCATAATTGCAAATGCCGAAATCGCGGTGTCATGTTCGAGCTCGGCCAGACGTCCTGCCTGAAGGTCGATGGCGGCTCTTATCTCGCGCGCTGCGAAATGAAGCTCAACGTCTCGTCCTGGACCAAGATCCAGGAAGGTTGTCCCGTGACGGAACGTGCGCTATCGCGGGCGACGCGCGTCAATTGATCACCTCCTCAGGTGGTGTCGGACCAAGCCTGAACATCGTGACCGCTTGCCGTTCGACTCAATGCGCCGGCGCTTCCGGCGTCAGCCGAAGGGTCAGGTTGCCACGGTGGCGAAGACCTGCTTCGTATTTTGGACAGTTCGCTACTTTGAAACTCATCTCGCCGATGTGGTGGCGGATGGTGGAGCTATGCTTATGTGGCAACACAGCTCAATTGTCAGGGTTTCCATCTCGACGGCTTGATGCCAAACCATTGAATTTTGATCCCTGCGCCAATGCCATCCGTACACCAACGCTCTTCTCCGGTTCTTTACTTTGCCGCAAGGACTTGCAATTTAAAGGAAGTTCTCGCATCCAGATGGGGTGTGAGCGGGCTTGGGCTGCGTTTGCGACCATTTCGCGGGAACCGAACTGTTTTTGCATTCCCTGCGCCGGTCTCCAGCAGTGAGTGCTGAGTTTCCAGTAGGTTTTCTTTGCTTTGCCGATCACGAGAGGCCAATAAATGGAGCCAGCGAGCAGGGCCAAGAGCTCGAAGATCAACGAGATTTCAGAAATCTTGATGCGTCGGATCTCGGACGGGCTGTATCAGGTTGGCGACAACATCCCCAATGAGCTGGACCTGTGTTCGGAATTCGATGCAAGCCGCTACACAATTCGTGAAGCGGTGCGCCATCTGCAGGACCGTGGGCTGGTTCACCGCAAGAAGCGCTCGGGCACGAAGGTCATCAGCGCCTCAAGCACACCGATATACGGGTTGAATTTCGAGTCGTCCGACAGTCTCGGCCATTATCTCGTCCATACCGATCTCAAGTTGCAGCGTACAATTCCGCAGCTGGCGCAGCAACCGGCCGAAACCCACCTGGATGGAAGCCTTGCGGATTGGGCCCAGTTGAATACCTACCGTTGCGCCTCGGGTACGAACCGTGCCGTCTCTTGGTCTTACATTTATCTGCGCAGGGAGTTTCTGGGCGTTGTCGACCTGATCGGCCACGAGCGCGGCGGGATCTATGAGCTTCTGATGAAAAAGTTCAAGAAGGCCGTCAAGTTCATCGACGTCGAGGTTTCGTCTGCACCCTTCACCCGCGAGGCGGCCGATGTGCTGCGCAAGGGGCGCAACAGCCAGGCCCTGCTGATCATTCGCCGATTTTTTGGCGAGGACGACAAGCTGTTTGAAGTCTCGGTCTCCTATTATCCGCCCGAGGAAGTGCAGTACAAATCCCGCATCATGGTCAATCAGCTCTGACGCTTGCCCAGCCCTGAGGCTCAACCATCTAGCGCAGGAGAACCGGACGCACCGGTGCCGCTGTTGCGCCGCGGAACTTGGGCGACAGCAGGATGAAACAGGAGGCGTGGAGCTGCTCCTGAGCCGCCTGTTCGAGCGCGAGATTCTCGATCAGATAGACGCCATGTTCGACCAGGCAAAGCTGATGCACGGGCATGATAAGGCTGGGATCGGGATTGGGCAGCACCTCGACGGCCATGTTGTCCGCGCCGATTGCGACCACGCCCTGTTCGATCAGCCACTCGGCGCCTGCGACATCGATGCCGGGCTCGCCATGCAGATATTGGGCATTGTTGATTTCGAAATGCCGACCCCAGCCGGTGCGGATCATCGCCACATCGCCGTTCTCGACTGCAAAGCCGCCGCGGTCCGCAGCACGCTTGAGGTCGTCGACCGTCACGACCTGACCGGTTTCAAGCCCGTCCTTGCCGCCGACATCGAAGAGCAACCCGCGCGTGATCATCGGTGGAATATGCTCGGCGCCCAATTCTTCCAGCCCCCAGTTCGTCACCACCTCCTCGGCGGAGCGGTTGTTGAACAGGCGATCGCCGATCGAGGCATGGCCCAGCGCATCGATGTGGGTGCCGACATGCATCGTCATCTCCACGCGTTCGAGATTGGTTCCCATCTCGTTGACATGGCCCATCTTGCGGCGGCGCTTGATCGTGTCCTTCCAGCCCGAAAAGATCGACATCAGGAAGGGCGTCTGGTTGGGCGGCATGCAGGGCGCGCCATAGTAGATGTCATGGCTGATATCGAGAACGCGTGCTTCGCGCACGAGCGCGAGCGCCGCGAGCGTTTTTTCCGGCGTCAGGTGAACGCCCGCCCCAATATCGTCACGGCAGCCCCATTGCGAATGACAATGATGCATCGGATTGCCTCCATTTTCCGGCGCAAGCGCCCTTGACCTCAATTGGCGACGCCGCCGTCCAGAACGATCGTCTGCCCCGTGATATAAGCTGCGCCGCCAGCAAGAAAGAGCATCGCTTCGGCAATGTCCTCAGGCTGTGCCATACGCTTGAGCAAGGTCCGTTCCACCGCCTTGGCGCGCCGGTCGTCGGACCATTTCTGCGTCCAGGGCGTATCGACGAAACCGGGGGCGACCGCGTTCACCCGAACCTCGGGTGCGAGTGCCGCCGAGAGGCTGCGTGTCATGTTGATCAGCGCTGCCTTGCTGGCGGCATAGGCGATGCTGCTGCCACGTACGCCGAGGCCGGAGATGGAGGCGGTGTTGACCACCGCACCCTTGCTGGCGCGCAAGGCACCGGCGGCTGCGCGCGTGCAACGAAAGACGCCGAGCAGGTTGGTCGACAGGATCTGCTGCCAGAATTCCTCGGTCATCCGGTCGAGTTCGGTGAAGGGGATTGGCTGCGGCCCGCCGGACGTGCCGGCATTGTTGATGAGGAAATCGAGCCCGCCGAGGGAGGCGACTGCGGTCGCGACCATGGCTTCGGCCTCTTCGGGCTTGCTCACGTCCCCCGCAAATCCTTCGGCCTCTATTCCAAGGCTGCGCAGTTCCACAAGCCTGGCATCGACGGACGCGTCGTCGGCAAGATAATTGATGCCGACGCGTGCCCCGCACAGGCCGAACATCCTGGCCGCGGCAAACCCGATCCCCGAGGCGCCGCCCGTGACCAGCACCGTCTTTCCCGTCAAATCAGCCTTGATCATGTACGCCTCCAAGAGTGCAGTTTTCCGCCTGAATGGATTAGGCCGGGTCGACCGCCATCGGCCGGGCGGGATCGGCCGACCAGTCGGTGAGCGAACCGTCATAGAGCGCGGCATCATCGCGGCCGATCAGGTGCAGCGCGAAGGTCGTGCCGCTCGCCGCCACGCCTCCGCCGCAGTAGCTGATGATGCGTGGACGCGCCAGGACACCGGCTGCCTCGAGGATGGTGCGGATCTCATCCTCGCTTTTGAACCGCGAGGTGCCGGGCTGAAGCAGGTCGCGGAACGGCACGCTGATGCTATCGGGAATACGGCCCGGCCGCCCGTAATGCGCGCCGCCGCTGCCCTTGAACTGCTCGGGCGCCAGCGCATTGAGCAGAACGACATCGTCGTTGCCAATTCCTGCCGCCACCTCGTCGGCGTCTGCGACCAGATCCGGGCGCGGACGGGCGTGGAAATTGCCTGACTCTGGAGCGGTCGAAGCATCGTTCAGCGGCAAACCCGCGTCCCGCCAGCCTTCCAGCCCGCCGTCGAGAATGCGGACGTCCTTTGCACCGGATGCCGTCAGCACCCACCAGCTACGCACGACCGAACCGAGATAGCCCGAACCATAAAGCACGATGATGTCGCCATCATTGACCCCATGGGCACGCAGCACATGTTCGATCTGCTCACCGCCAGGCAGCCCATAGGGGATATTGCCCGATGGGGCCGAAAGCTCGTCGGGCATCGACAGGTAGCGGGCGCCCGGGATATGGGCGCGCGCCCAGTCCTGATAGCCGCTGATGAGGATGGACTTGCCGACCGGCTGCGGCCGCATCTCGACCGTGCAGTCAAAGATGCGCAGGCGCGGATCGTCGAGATGGGCAAACAGCCATTCTTGGGAGCAGAGCATGTGGTTCTACCGAAAATCGAGGGAATAGCGAAGGGCGGAATGCGTGCTCAGCCAGGCGGATTGGTTTGTACGAACGAGGCGCGTTCGGTCATCTCAGCGTGATAGGCTGCCAGGTGCGGCCAGAACGGCGCAAGCTCGATCTCCGGGAAGCGGAAGGCCAGGTAGCCGGTCACGCAGGCCACTGAAACGTGACCGATATCGAAGCCTGCCGGCGGTTCGGCATAGCGGCGGTCGAGTTCGTGGAGCACGCTGTCGATCTTGGCGCGCTGGGCGGCGATCCAGTCGGCCGATTGCTGGGCTTCGGGCCGGGTGCTTCGCTCATAGCGGATCGAAAGGCAGGCAGCCAGCAGCCCGTCGCAGATCGACTGTTCGGTCAGTGCGCTCCAGCGCCGGGCGTCTTGCGGGAGGATTTTCTGGCCGGGAACCAGTCCGGCGAGATACTCGCAGATCACCCGGCTGTCGCAAAGGATTTCGCCGTCATCCGTCTCTAGCGTCGGGATTTGCCCCAACGGGTTGAGCGCAACCAGACCCGCATTGCGGTTGATCGGATGCGGCGTCGTCTCGATCCGTTCGATCCTGTCGTCGATCCCCAGTTCGAGCGCGCATATCAGCACCTTGCGCGCGAAGGGTGAGTTCGGCGAATAGTAGAGTTTCATTGCTGTCTCCTCCGTCATTTCACGGCCAGTGGATCGTCGCCCAGATAGGCGCGCTTGAGATCCTCGTCGTTCAAAAGTTCGGTCGCCGGCGCAGAGCGCACGAGCCGCCCGCCCTCCAGGACATGCCCGGTCTGCGAAAGGGAAAGGGCGAGGTGGGAATTTTGCTCGACGAGCAGCACCGTGACCCCTGTCTGCGCGATCTTGCGGATGGCGCCCGCCATCATATGGATCACGGCCGGCGCCAGTCCAAGGGAAGGCTCGTCCAGCAACAGGAGCTTCGGAGCGGCCATCAGCGCACGGCCAATCGCTACCATCTGCTGTTCGCCTCCAGAAAGGTTCCGGCCGAGATTCTGCCGGCGTTCGGTCAAACGCGGGAACAGCGCATAGACCATGTCCAGATCGTTTCGAACCGCCTGCGTATCGCGACGCAGAAAGGCGCCCGTCTGCAGGTTGTCGTGCACCGTCATCTCCGGGAAGAGCCTTCGGCCCTCGGGCGAGAGCGCTATACCGCTGCGGGTGCGCTGTTCGGTCGGCATGTTGGTGATCTCACGGCCATCGACGCGGATTGCGCCACCCGACAGCGGAACCAGCCCGACGATCCCGCGCATGATGGTGGATTTACCCGCGCCGTTGGCACCGATGATCGCGGCGACGGAGCCCGAGGACACGTCTATCGAGACAGCGCGTACGGCCTGGATTGCCCCGTAGTGGATCGAGACCGTGTCGAGTTCAAGCCGCATCCGCAGCACTCCCCAGATAGGCTTCGATGAAGGCGGGATTGTTGCGCACCTCTGTCGGCGTGCCGTCGGCGATCAACTGGCCTTGCGCGAGCGCGACGATCCGGTCGCAAAGCCGCATCACCATCGGCAGATCGTGTTCGATCACGATCAGCGCTATGCCGCGCTCGCTGTGCATGGCGCGGAAAAGCGCTTCCATGCGCGCGGTTTCCGCCCCGTTCAGTCCGGCAGCCGGCTCGTCTGCCAGAAGCATCTTGGGTCTGGTGGCAATGGCCATGGCGACACCGAGGATTTTCTGCTGCCCGTACGGCAGCGCTGCGGCGATCTCGCCGGCGCATTCGTCAAGCCCGGTAAATGCCAGCACGTCCTGCGCCAGCGTCTGGGCTTCCTCGCGCGCCGCGCGCATCCTGCGCGGCGAAAGCATCGCCAAGGGCGTGCCCGCCGTGTGAAAGAGGACGGCCTGTTCCAGGTGCTCGCGCACCGTCAGCCCCGGAAGGGTCATGGCGGCCTGGAAACTGCGCACCAACCCTGCACGCGCCACCTTGCCCGGCGCCCAACCCGAAATGTCACGTCCACCGAAATGAATGTGTCCGCTATTGGCGCGCATGCCGCCGGTGATCAGGTTGAAGAGTGTCGTCTTGCCAGCACCGTTGGGACCAACCAGACCGGTGATGCGGCCGGGATCGACAGCAAAGGAGACATTCTCGATCGCCTTGATGCCACCAAAGCTGCGCGAGACCGCTTTTACCTCGAGTTGCGCTGCGGTCATTTCTTTCTCCTCAGCAGGCCGGTAAGCCCTTGCGGCAGGAAGAGCATCAGCAACAGAAGCGAGACACCGTAGAGGAGCTGCTGATAGGTGATCGCGCTACGAAAGAGTTCAGGCAAGGGCACGAGGATGATCGCGCCGATGATCGGCCCGGCGATTGCCGCAACCCCGCCCACGACGTTCATCACCAGGGCGTTGATCGTGGCGGTGACGTTGAAGGCCTCGGGCGAGATGTAACTCATGTAATGGGCGTAGAGGCTTCCCGATGCACCGGCGATCCCGGCGCTGACCACGAAAACAAACCGGCGCCAGCCGAGCGCATCGATGCCAAGCGACTGCACCAGCGGCTCATTCTTGTCTAGCCCGTCGAGAATGCGTCCGGGCTGGCCATGCAACATGCCGCGCAGCACCAGAAGCGCGATCCCGACGATCACCAGAACAAACACATAGAAGCTTTCCCGGCTATGCAACGGCAGGCCGAAAATTGATGGGGCTGGAATGCTCATCAACCCGTTGTTGCCGCCGAAGGGGAAAACGAATTCGACGAAGATCAGGACGATGGCCTCGCCCATCACGAAGGTGAGGAGCGCGAAATGCACGCCGCGTACCTTGAGGATGACCGTGCCGATCAGATAGGCGATGGCGGCAGGAATGACGATGGCTGAAGCCAGTCCCAGAAGGAAGGGAAAGCCTACGTCCTGCGTCAGAAGCGCCGACGCATAGGCTCCCATTCCCATGAAACCGGCCTGGACCAGCGACAGCTGGCCGATGCGCAGCATGAGATGCAGGCTGAGGGCCAGAAGCGCCTTGATGCCGATCAGGATCGCGATGTGATAGGTGAAACGCCCGCCGAGGAAGAAAGGGCAGAGCGCGACAACGGCAATGAACACCGCGAGAATGATATGGGATTTGCGCATCAAGACCTACCCAGAATCCCTGCCGGCCGAACCAGCAAAACAACGATGACGGCCAGGAAGGACACAAGTGCTGCAACGGTTGCGTTGAACAGGATCGAAACGCCCGCCTCGATCGTTGCCAGAAGGACGGCCGCCAGCAATGCGCCCGGGATCGAGCCGAGCCCGCCCAGAACCACGACGATGAAGGCCTTCATCAGCGCGGCATCTCCCAGATTGGGCTCCGCCCCATAGATGGGCGCAGCGAGCGCGCCGGCGAACCCGGCCAGTGCACAACCGATGCCGAAGGCGATCGGGTAGGTCTTCCAGGGCGTGATGCCCTGCAATCGTGCGATCTCCGGTGATTGCGCGACCGCGCGCATGGCGAGCCCCATGCGGGTATGATTGAGCATCCAGTAGATGACGGCGACCAGAACCAGCGCCACGGCGGCAGCGAAAAGCTGGTCATAGGGAATGAAGGCGCCCCAGAGCTGGAAGGAACCGGAGAAGGGCCGATCGATCGGTTGGCTGTCGACACCCCAGATCGAGGTCACTGCACCCTTGATGGTGATGGCAAGCGCCAAGGCGACGATCATGCCGCCTGTCTCATCGCCGGTGAAGCGGCGAAACAACAGGCGCTCGGCCACGATGCCGAAACCTCCGGCGACCAGGGCCGCCAGAGGAAGTGCGATCATATAGTCTAGCCCCAGCGTGTGCTGTGCCACGAAGACCGTATAGGCGCCGATCAGCAGGAACTCGCCATGTGCGAAATTCACCACACGCATGATCCCGAAGATCAGGGTGAACCCGAGAGCCGTCAACATGTAAGTCGCAGACGAAAGCCCGGCGACAACGAGGAATTGCTGTAGCATACGACGCCTATCCGTACTCGCTGACTAGTTCAGCTTGGCTTCGCCAATGACAACGCCGTCGCCATTCTTGATCTCGACCAGCACCACCGAGCGGTAAATCTGGTGATTGATCCCGTAGGCATCAGCGCCACCCCAGGTGAGGTTGCCGACAGAACCCTGGAAAGGCGCGTTGCCTTCGAGCGCGGCAACCACGGCGTCACTGTCCGTCGAACCCGCCTTCTCGATCGACGAGAAGAGCAGGTTGGCAGCGTCGTAATACATGACGACGTAGTCGTTCATCTCGGCCTTATGAAGCGTGCCGAACTTGTCGCCCAGACGCTTCCAGACCTCGGTGCCGGGTGCCGCCATGGTGATGCCCACGACGCCTTCGGCATTTTCCGCGCCAGCCGCCTTCACGACCTCTTCGACGTCGAAGCCGCCGAATTTGGTAAAGCCGCCCTTGTAGCCGAGTTCGCGTGCCTGCCGCACGATCAGGCCCGCCGTGCGCGGCGGGGTGGTGTCGAGTTCGATTGTCTCAGGGGTCTGCGACAGCATCTTTGTGAGAATGGCGCGGAAGTCGTTCTGGTTGCGCTCGAAGAACTCGGCCGTCACGATTTCGAACCCGGCTTCGCTATAGGCGCTGCTCTGGATCTTCTGGCTGTTCCAGCCGGTTTCGTCATTGGCGGCGATCAGGCCGACGCGCTTGACGCCAGGCTTGTTTTCCTTGACCCATGCCACCGTCGACGGGGCGAATTCCTGGGTCGTGGGGCCGACGCGGAAGATGTACTTGCTGTCCTTGAGGACGCTTGCCGCCCATGCGCCGGTGAAAAGCTGCACGCCATCACGCTCCGTCAGCGGCTTCATCGCCAGAAGCGAGGCCGAACCGATCGGACCGAAAATGAAGCGTACACCATCCGGGCCCATCAGGCGGTTCGTCGCGGTCACGGCCTCGGCCGCCTTGTACTGATCGTCATAGGAAACGACTTCGAGCGTATAGGTCGTGTCGCCCACCTTGAGGCCGCCGCGCTCGTTGACTTCCTCGGCGGCGATCCTGACGCCGCCGTCAGTGCCCAGCCCCCAGGCCGCACCTGCGCCGGTCAACGGGCCGAGCACGCCGATCTTGAGCACGTCCTGGGCATTGGCGAAGCCAGCCGACAGCACGGTGCACGCGAGCGCGGCAAGGACGATTCTGCGATTGAGTTTGAACGTCATTTCTTCTCTCCCTGAAAGTGCGACGGCGATTTTGCCCTCGTCGGTCTTGGTTTCATCCACGGCGCCGAGCGTCAGTCCCGGCCGATTTCACTGAGGGCGTGTTTCAATGAAAAAAGCTTGCGATCCCGGTCCCGCAACAGTTCGGTCGGGGTCTTGTCGTCGTAGCTGTAGAATCCGTGCCCGGTTGCCACGCCCAGCTTCCCCTCGGACACCAGACGGTCGACTGCATCCGAGCGGCCGCGCAGCGCCGGTGGGCTGTAGGCCTTGTTGGCCAGATTGAGCTGGGTCACCTTGAGGCCGGTATAGTCGATCCGCTTGAGGTGGCCGAGCAGCGTCAGGCGCTCGGCCAGGCCGTACTTGATCGCCGTGTCGATCATTTCGGCGGTGGCCAGCCCTGAATCGATCAGATGGAAGGCTTCGAGACTGATCGCAGTCTGGATGCGGTTGGCGATATAACCGCTGAGAAATTCCGGCAGAAGGACCGGTTTCTTGCCGAGGTCGCGCAGGAAGCCGCACATGGCTTCGGCCAGGCCCGGCTCGGTCTTCGGCCCATTGACCACGTCGACCAGATCGATGGCGTAGGGTGGCGTATACCAGTGCACGATCAATGCACGCGCCTGTCTGCGCTCGGGCAGCAGCGGGAAAATGTCCAGATATGACGTATTGCTGGCGATGACGGCCTGTTCCGGGGCATATTGGTCAATGCGGGCAAACATCGCGCGTTTGGCATCGGCTTCTTCGGTGATCGCCTCGACGACCAGATCAGCTCCCTGCAACGCCTCGGCGAGATCGACCTCGGTCGTCATCCTCAGGAGGGCGTTGTCGACGTGCTCGCGGCTGTGGGCTCCCACCTCGACGAGCACGTCACCGGCTGAACGCGCCAGTTCCAGCGCCCGGCCAAGCGTCGCTTCGCTCAGATCGTGCAGCGTCACCCGGCACCCGCCGAGCGCGTGAACCAGGCCGATCGCATGGCCCAGAAGCCCCGCTCCAATGATGGTGACCTGCCCGAAGGCGCCTTCACTCACGTTCATTCCCCATTCTTCCGGACCGTTCGGCGCTCAGAGCAACCGTGTTTTCCAGCATGTGCGTATTCTTAATATCAACTATAGAATATGTCGATAAATCCGCAATATGTCGAACATATTGGCTAAAGACTTGTGCTGTCAACGGAGAAAACTTTCGCCAAGTGGCCCCGAATGAGCAGATAATTTCAATTTTCGAGCCCTGTGCGGATGCCTCGGTCGCTCGCCGTCTCCCGGTCCGTTACCGGGCCTGAATAAACCGGGCGGCGACATTCTCCGACCAGGCGCCGATGCTCAGCGTTGGCGGTGCGGCGGTCGGCTCCGGGAAGGCTGCCGCATCGACCACGTAGAGCCCGGGAACGCCGTGCACCTGACCGTCGGCGCCGATGACCCCTCCGGCCTCGGGACGTCCCACACAGGCGCCGCCCATCGGGTGCACGGTCGAGGGGCGGCGGCTCGCATAGACCTTGCGACCGGACAGGCGAGCCATCTCCAGCATGGTTTCATAGATCTGGGCGTAGATCGGGCTGTTTGCAGGATTAAAGCGGATTTGGAACCGGCTGCCCTCGAAAGCCACGGTGCCGTCCATGGCATCCGCCCCCATGCCACTGACCACCAGCCCGCGCTTGAGCCTCTCCCTGAATGCCTTCGGAAAGGGGTAGGCATCGACGCTGGGCATATTGTTGCGCCCGATCGCCACCCGTGGCCAAGCCTCGTCCCGCAACAGGATCGCGCCCTTGCTGGGCATGCCCTCGGTGAAATCCGTGCCATCCGCATTGAGATCCCAGAAGCCTCGGATATCGCCGTTCCCACTGAATCTCTGGCCAAGATGTGGCATGCCCGAAAGCCCGCCATGCCTGTCGCGGCTTTCCAGCAGCAGGCGCAGCGTATTCATCGTGCCTGCGCCGACGAAGACGTGATCGGCCTCGATCGCATGCCGCGTACGTTGTGCATGATTGTGGAAATCCACGCGAAAGCGCCGGCTCGCGCCCCTGGTCGCGGTGATGGAGATCGCTTCGCAAAGCGCGCGGACCTCCAGCCCATGTTTGAGCGCGGAGGCAAGATAGACGATATCCATCGTGGATTTCGATCCGGAAGGTGCGCCGAGAAATCCGTGATCGCCTGTCCTGTAGTCCGTTTCCCAGCGGCTCACCCCATGCCCGGTCTTGACCAGCTGCGGGTTGTCCTTGTCGCGTGGAAACAGAAACCCCACGCGCACATCGACCTTGGGGATCGCCGGGGCGAAATCGGGGTGGTTGGAATACATCGTCGCGGCGGTATGCGGTGGGGCATTCTCAGGTCCGGGTCGTGACGACCCGACCCGCGTGAGGAAGCTCTCGTAATGCGCTGCAATCGAGGCTTCGCTCAAATCCTCGCAATGCCCGTCCCAGTAGTCGGGCCGCAAGGGGCGGCGATGGAGTGCCGAATAGACATGACTTCCCCCGCCGACACCCGATGCACAGACAACTTCCATCCCCTTGGAGAAATAGACTTCGAACAGGCCCTTGCGGTTCAGGCGCGTGCGTCCCCAGGGGAGCAGGGGATGGTAGACAGAACGCAGGGAATGGGTGAGCAGGCGAAGTCCGCGCGGGAGAGACGTGCGTTTCTCGATCCCCATCGAACGGGTGGGCACCGTGTCCCACCAGGGTCCACGTTCCAGCAACGTGACCTTCGCCCCGGCCTCGGCCAAACGCGCGGCCGCGACCGAG
The DNA here is from genome assembly GCF_052438155.1 of Shinella sp. Lineage (NCBI taxonomy): Bacteria > Pseudomonadati > Pseudomonadota > Alphaproteobacteria > Hyphomicrobiales > Rhizobiaceae > Shinella > Shinella sp. The sequence goes on from NZ_JBQVPI010000023.1 coordinate 27,958, forward strand.
CCCCCGAACCCGCTGCCGATCACGACAACGTCTGCCGCTCCGGATTTCATCGACCTTGCTCCCCTTCAATTCCACACGCAGCTGCTGGCCACGGGCGCAGATGATATTTGACAAGCGCTCGAGCCAAATGTCTAATGCATTATAAGCTTTAGATATAAGTGAATGTTATGGGGTCGATGGCTAGATTGAACCTGCGCCAGGTCGAGGCGTTCCGCCTGGTTTTCCAAACCGGCAGCATGACCACCGCCGCACGACTGATGTCGATCACGCAGCCAGCAGTCAGCCGGCTGATCCGCGATCTTGAAGAAACGACGGAACTATCGTTGTTCAAGCGCAACGGTTCGGGCATCAGCGCCACACCGGATGCGATTTCTTTCTTCAGCGAGGTCGAGCGCAGTTTCTTCGGCATGCAGCAGCTTGAGCACGCGGCCTTGGCCATTCGTCAGCAGCGCGAGAAAGTCATCCACATCGCCGCCACCGGTGCCTTCGCCTACCAGTGTCTTCCACATGCTCTAACGAAAATGCGTGAGAAATTTCCGGGCGTTCGCGTCAATCTCACCGTAACCCGATCGTCCGAGATCCTCGAACTGGTGAGCACGCGGCGCTGCGACCTGGGTATCACCGCCACCCCCCCCAATCCCGCCGGGATCGATTTCGAGGACCTGCCGAAATTCCCGGTGGTTTGTGTGTTGCCCCAGGGGCACCGTCTCGGCAGCCGTGCAGCCCTCGGTCCGCAGGATCTGCAGGACGAGGCGATCTTTTGCCCACCTCAGAGCGCCCGCCTTCATCAGGAGATCGCGCAGAGTTTCGCGCTGGCAGGGGTGCCGTTCAATATTGCCGGTGAATGCACCCTTGGTATCTCGATCTGCGAGATCGTCGCGTGCGGGGCAGGCATTTCGATCCTCGATTCACTATCAGCGCGCGGGACCGGGCACGAAAAGACGGTTATCCGCCCATTCGAGCCACGTCTCGAATGGCAGCCGAAATTGCTCTATCCCGCCGGGAGCACGCGCTCGAAACCGCTGACAGTTCTGATACGCGCGATCCACGCGCGCCTTGCGGAGATCGACGGCCTGGCGCGCGTGGATTGACGCGCGCCTAAGAAGTTCACTGGGAGAGGCGGGAACTGCCCGCCTTTAGCCTTTGCCGGGCAAGGGTTCGACCACACCGTTGATGGACAGGGCGTTGTCGACATTATCCAGAACGACATGGTTGTCATAAAAGGTCAGTTTCGGGCGCGCACCAAAGCGCTGCTCGATTTTATCAGCCCATTCCGCGGTGTACCAGGCCTCGGCCTGCTCGCGCGAATCCCAAATATAAACACCGCCGCCGCCATTCTCGCCGTTGAGAAAGTACTTCCGCGTCAGGCCCGGCATGCCGGCGAAGGTGGGGACCGACGTCCTCGCCGATCTTATTGCGTCTTCTTCGGAGCGTTCCAGGCCAGGTATCTGGACGATGGCGATCAACATGAAACTTACCTCCACTTTGGCATGTAGTCGTTTTCTTGGCCTGTCCCGCAGCGATGTCAAATGGCAATTCCTGATGGCTCATGCAGCAATGTTATGAAGCCGATCACAATCGCGCGCTCCATCATGGATAGCCCTTACGCCTCCTCGGTTCCACCGCGACGCCAGTAGGAAACTACGAGATGCTGGTCGTTGGTGAGGCACTTTACCTGGCGGGCAAATGCGCGGATAGCGCGGAAGGTTTCGAACTCACAGCCCGCCCAAACGTAGACACTCTCGGCATTTTCGGGAAATGAGACGGTCTTCATCACATCAATGAGCAGGGTCGTACTGCCTGGCGGCCGGCCGCGACGGAAAAGCCACTCGACACTGACTGCAGCAGGCGCAAGGAGCGCCTGTACTTCAGCCTCGTCTTCAACCTCGAGGAAAACTCTGCCGGAGACGGTTGGCGGCAGATGTTCGAGCATGCGGGCAATGGCTGGCAGTGCCGTCTCATCGCCGGCGAAGAGATACCAGTCGGCCACCGCAAGGCCGCCGCCTCCAGGGCCCATCACCCCGACACGGTCGCCGACCGCTGCCTTCTCCGCAAAGCAGGAACCAGGGCCGGTATCCGTGTGCAGCACGAAGTCGATGTCGATTGTACCTGCGCCAAGATCCACGGAGCGAACCGTATATTTGCGCAGGAGCGGCCGAAGATCCGGCGAATCCCAGACGATCACGCCGCTCGCACCGACCTGCGGCCATTGCGGTTCACGCGCCTCGGGTCGCTGCACCAGGATGTTAAGATGCAGCGCATCCAGACCGGCGAAGCGGGCGACATTTTCGCCGGAGAGCGTCAGCCGGCGCATGTGCGGCGTCAGCGTCCGACATTCGACCACTTCGAGAATCTGGAAATTCGGCGGCCGGACGATCTGGCCGCCGTCCCCCGTCCAGGTGATGGCGGCCAGATCGTCGTCGGAAAATTCGAGGATGTGCGATGCCACCGACATGCGGGCGAGGTAGAGGCCTTCGAGGTCCGGGGCGGCTACATCGACAAGCGTCACCTCGCCTTCGCGCGAGAACGTGGCACTGATGCCGCCAAGCCGAAGCACAGGACCGGACGGGCCTTCGGTCACGTCGGCATTGTGCTCCAGCATGTGTTCACAGAATTCCGCGATGACGGGACCGGGATTGCGAAGAGCGATGCGCCCCTGTGCGGTGTATTCTCTGCCTTGCATGACACGTCCTTACTGAGGCTGGGAATCGATCCATAGCGTGCCGTCGAGGCGCACGGTCAGGAAGTGCTGGTTGATCTCGGCCAGCGTCTCGGCGGGATTGACGTCCTTGAAGAGGTCCGGATGCATCCACTTTGCGATGCACTCGAAAAACAGGATGTTGAGCACCGAGATGGAAAGCTGGTGCGATACCGCATGCGCCCTGCCCTCGCGCACCGCGGAAAGCGCGTTGCGCGAACCTTTTTGGAGAATTCCGCTGAAGGATTTTTGCGCGGCGTCGGCGTCGATGCCACCACCGAGCACGAGGCCGCGTTCGGCCATCAGATGCGGGCCACCGGTCGCGATATAGACCTGAGGGTCGGCGCCGAGCACGAATTCCGAGCTGAGCTGGCCGTCATAGCCCGGCACGTTCGCGCCGATGCTCGCCCCGCCGGCAAGCCGCAGGTATTCCGTCATCCGATTCCCCTTGCCGGGCGTCGAGCAGCAGGTCACGCCGGCATGGGCATCGACGAGAACGGAAACCGGCGCCAGCGCTACGGTGCGATCCGTAATGCGCTTGTAGCGTTCGCGAACGAAAGCACTGAACGCGCTGCCCTTCGCATCCCGCCCGATCGCTTTTGCGAGAAGTTCGATGGAAAACGCCGTCGTGTCCGCCGGACCCTTTCCGTCATTCACAGGCCCATCGAGGAAAATGACCGGCACCCCGGCCGCCTCCAGTGTCGTGGCCGTCTCCGCCCAGCCCACTTCCCAGATAGAAACGACGAAGAGGTCCGGCTTTACAGAGAGGATTGCCTCCACCGATGTCTTCGCCGGCACGACACCACCGACGGCGGGGATTGAATCTATGGCCGGGAAACGCCGGCGGTAGGCCTCGTACATGCCGCGATCGATGCGCTGCGGCGCGGCCCAGCCGACGATGCGGGCCACCGGATCGGGATCGATCACGGCGAGCGACATGAGAAGCAGGCTCTCGTTCGTCGCGATCCGCCGCGCCGGTTCGGTGAGGCGCACCTCGCGCCCAGCCGCGTCCGAAAGCACGATCTCTGCCCTTGCAGGCACGATGACGACCACCATCAGCAGGATAAAGATAGCCGCCAACCGACTGAGAGCCGCCGGCAAGCCGGCAAGCCCTCTCTTTTCGGCGGTCACCATGAATACTTCAGGCTTGCGGTGATCGCGCGACCCGCGCCGTAATTGCAGCTTCCACCGGTGATGTTGAGGCAATGGGAGACATACTCCTTGTCGAACAGGTTCGTCACGTTGACGCGCAGCTTCGTGCCGGCAAAGTCCTTGTTGATCGCTGCGAAATCAAGTTCCGCGCCGATATCGACGAGCGCACGACCGGGAATACGCAACAGGTCGTTATAGGTGCTGTCCGTCTGGTAGGACGACGTTGCCCGCACACCGGCACTTAACGTCAGCCCTTCGATGACGTTCGGCCGATAGCTCAGCCATACGCTGCCCTGGTGTTCCGGCAAGCGCAGCATCTCGCGCCCCAGTTCCACCGCGTTGCGGGACTTCACCACCTCCGAGTCTGAAAATGCATAGGCGGCCAGCAGATCGACTTCCGGCGTCAGCTCGTATTTACCCTCGATCTCGAGACCACGAACACGCTGCTCACCGATCTGAAGGAACTGGTTCATCCCGATGCTGGTGAGCGCGTTTTCCTGCGTCATGTCGAACAGCGAGACGCTGACCAGCCCTCGCCCTTCCGCTGGCTCGTATTTGAGGCCGATTTCGAACTGTTTGGCCGTCTGTGCCTTGTACGGTTCGAGGTTCGCATCCACCCCGAGCGTCGGCAGGAACGATGTCGAATAGCTGGCATAGGGTGCAAGGCCATTGTCGAAGAGGTAGGTGAGCCCTGCCCGCCAAGTCAGCCTCTGGTCGTCGTTGGCAACGGTCTTGCCGGCGATGCGATCCGTGCTGTCTATATCGGAAAAATCATAGCGCAGGCCGAATGTCCCCACCCAGTTATCGTAGCGGATCTGGTCCTGTGCATAGAGGCCGACCTGTTGCTGCTCCTGCAAACCGGAGCGTTGGATGGCCGGCACGGGAATGTCGACCTCGCCGTATCGGGGATCGAGCAGGTCGAGCGGAGGCACGTCGACCAGGCCATTGCCGAAGTTCGTTGATGAGCTCGACTTCAGGTAGTCGAGCCCGAGCAACAGCGTATGGCCGAAAGCGCCGGTATCGAAGCGTGCTTCCACCTGCGTATCGACGTTGAAGGTCGAAACCCAGTCGTCGGACACGGCCGAGGCACGGTTCAGCGTATGGCCGTCCGGCTGATAGGCAAAAACCGGGTTGACCAGGGCCAGGAACATGTTCTGGTCGGAACGACCGTAGCGCAGGTTCTGGCGCACCGTCCAAGTCTCATTGAACTCGTGCTCGAATTCATAGCCGAGCGCGTAGAAATCCCGTTCGAAAACATCGGCATTGGGATCGCCGAAATACATGTCGCGCGGAATGTTGACGATCGGGTTGTCAATCAGCGTGCCGACGGCCGGATAGAAGCGCGGGCTGAAGTTCGGCGTGTCCTTCTGGTAATAGCCGTAGAGGGTGAGCGAGGTCTGATCCGTCGGCGCCCAGGTGAGGCTCGGCGCTAGCATGAGCTGCTTTTCGCGCTCCCGATCGACCTGCGTCCCCATGTTCTTGCCGAGCGCGACGATGCGGTAGAGCCAGTCGCCATCCTCGGTCAGGGGGCCGGTCATGTCGAGCGTGCCCTGGACGCCGCCGTGCGAGGAGGTCTGCACCCCGACCTCGTTCATCGCCGCATCCTGCGGCCGCTTGCTGACCTGGTTGACAAGTCCGCCCGGAACGGCGCGGCCGTAGAGCACTGATGTCGGACCCTTGATAACGTCGATCCGTTCCAGCGCAAAGGAATTGATGCTTGGCGTCGCGTAGTTGTTCGGATCGCCCGGCAGGACGAGGCCGTCAAGCCACATCGTGCCGTAGGTGTTGAAGCCGCGAATATAAAGCCAATCATAGCGGATGTCGTAGCCGTTTGGATCCGGAAGCACACCAGGCGTATAGCGCAAGGCCTCGGCGACCGTGTTGGCGCCCTGGAGGTCCATCTGCTCACGCGTAACGACGCTGATCGCCTGCGGCGTTTCACGCAGCGACGTATTGGTCTTCGAGGCACTGCGGCTGCGCTTGGCGACGATGCCCTGAGCCGGTCCCTTCCCATTGTCTGTTCCGCTCTCCACGATGATGGTGGCGAGCACCGTCGTACCGGCATCTTGAGCCCGTGCAACGACGCTGGTTGCGGTTAGGGAAAGCGTCACGGTAGAGGCAAGCCAGAGACGTTTGCGCCGGACTGCGCGCCTTGACTTCATCGTCGCTTCCACCGTCGTCTTTTCCAACAAACTCATAGTCCCGGCCCGCCTGTGCACTAGCTTCCTTAAACTTGACCACTTAAATCAAGTTAAGCTATCCTTATGATAACGATGGCACTCCCGACAATGGCGGCGTCTTTGCGGGAGATGCAGTTGCCTTTGCGAACCAACAAATCTGCGCAAGGTGTGGGGGTTCAACAATAACCGCAGGTCACGTTGCGCAGTTCACGGACTGCGAACACTGAAGGGTTCAGGATGGCGGCCTCATTCGGCGACGCAGGAAAACAGGGAAACGGCGGCAACATACGCGTGCGCGACTTCATCCACCATGAAGGCATCACGCTCGACAGCCCCGACGACCAGCTTTCCCCCGACGATACGTTGATGAAAGGCGCGTTTCTGCATCGGGAACTGCGCCGAGGCCTCGTGCTGCATGTCAGCGATGCCATGGAACAGCGGGCTTTCACGGCGACATCGATGCTCCCGGAAGAGCTTTCCTGCATCTTTTTCCTAGAAGGCAATGTCGATCTTGCGATCGGCGACCGCCGTTTCGCCTTCCAGGCGGATCACGGGGTGGCACGCGGGGCGACGATCATGAACGCCTCCCCGGAAAGTTTCACGCGCATTTCGCGCGGGCCACAGCGATTGCGCCACCTTGTCATATCCGCAACGCCTGAGTGGCTGTATCGCGATGCGCTGGAAGCCATCGCCGACACCAAGGGCGGCGCGCGGCTGCTTCGCAACCATCTTGCGGAACATCGCTGGACGCTGACACCGAATATGATGGAGCTTGTCCGCCAGATATTTGCACCTTCGCCTCTCATTCCGGAGCTCCTCGACCTCTATCTCGAAGGTCGTGCGGTGGAACTCGTTGCGGAAACCATGGCGACGGTGCTTCAATCAGACCGCAGCGATGCCGGCGGCAAACAGTTCAAGCGGCGGGACGCAGTCTGCCTGGGACGCGCAAAGGACTACATAGAAGCACATGTGACCGAACCGCTGAGCGTCGACACCATTGCCCGCGAAGCCGGTATCAGCGCCAGCGGCCTGCAGCGCCTTTTTCGCATCTCGGAAAATCGCAGTGTCTTCGACTACGTGCGCAATATCCGTCTTGAACGTGCTTTCGTCGCGCTCGGCCGGGGCGATGTCAGCATCCAGGAAGCCAGCGTCATCGCCGGCTACACCAGCGCGTCCAACTTCGCCACCGCTTTCCGTCGTCGCTTCGGCATCATACCGACCGCCGCGCGCGAGTAGGAGACATGTGGGTGACCCTGACCTAGCCGATGACGCGGTCGAGTCGTGCCTCTCTCGCCACGATCGCCGCGAGGTGGTCCTGCGGCGACGTGTATCCTGCAGCGTGAGCCAGATCGAGAAATGCGCCGACCCGGCGCTCGACCTTCTGCCTATGGTTTTGGGCAATATCGGCCAGCCTGTGATCCAGGAAGGGATTGGCGAAACGCTCTGTCGTGACGGCCAGGTAGCGCTCTGCCGCCTGTCCGTGCCCGAGGTGGGTAAAAACCGGCAGAACATCATCACGATAAATCGCCGTCAACTTGTCCAACACCTGAGGATTGGCGATAAAGCCACGCACGATCGGATCGCCCTGCCCGCCCCCTTGCTGCCAGATATCGACCAGAACCGTATGGCCGAGATTGAGCATGTGCAGCTTCAACCGCTCGATATCCTTCAGGTCGTCGACCATCTCGATCGCCGGATGCGTGCAAGGGGCAACGACGCCGCGCCCTTTCTGGATCGCCCAGAGCGCATAGGGTTCCGCCACGGCGCCGGCAGGCTCGATCGGCTCGGAAACGATACGATCGACAAGGCTGCAAGCCCAGACCACGCGGACCTCTATATACGAGATAAGTGCACCGCCGGCACCTTGCAGGCGCCCCACCGCCAGAACCGCGTCCCTGAGAACCTTGCCGTTGTCGACGACGAGTTCCATCGGCATTATGATGATCGCTGCCGCTCCGGCGGCGTGCCGGGCAGCCAGCAGATGGAAGAGCTTGGCGGGAAAGCTCATGGCGGGGTGGTAAGCCGCCGCACCGTCCTCCGGCCGGCTTTGATAACCCGCATCCCCTGTGTTGGACAAAACGAACTCCGCCTCCTCGACGAAAACCCGGACCACCTCCGGCCAGTCGGTGACGGCGGAAAGGCAGCGCTTTACCGACGTGACGGTCCTCGTCTCATCGACTGTGTTGCTCGCCTTGAGCCCCCGGATGCGAACCGGATAGCCCTCCGGCGCGGCAAGAGCGGCCAGCCGATGGCTGCGGGTCGCATCACCGGAGGTCTGCACCACAGTGATCGCCCGGTGCGGTGTTCCCTCCGAGAGAAAGAGATCGGCATGGGCTTGCAGGAACCGACTGGTTCCGAACTGGATGACGGGCGTCTTCATCGTGCTATCCGCCGTCAGAGTGCAAGCTCGTGCCGAAGGGTTTCCAGCCGCTCCATGGCGATCACGCCATCACGGATCGTCGGTGCCGGCGTTTGCGCACCCGCAAGCGCCGGGATCACGTCGGCGAGCAGCGAGTGATAACCTTTCGGGTCCTCGTTGGCGGCGGCGGTGAAGTTGGGCTTCCATGCCAGCGTGTCGACCGCGTCATCGAGCGTGGCCGCCGCATCGTCCACCTTGAAGGGCGGATTGCGGTTCCAGCGCACTTCGATGACATTGTCGATCTCGATGCGCTGGTGGTCACCCATGATCTCGATTCGCTCGACCGGTGCGCCGCGTGATTGCATCGTGCCCATGGCGATGGTGCCGATCGCGCCGCATTCGAAATCGAAATTAACGTGGAACAGGACCTTGCCGCGGTCCTTCTCAACCTTGCGCGCGGTCAGCTTCGTGACCGGTGAGACGAGGAAGGACACGAGGTCCATGTAGTGCACGCAATGGTGCAGGAAGAAGCCGGTATAGTCGACATTGCCGGCGAAATAGCCAGGCGCAGTCATGTAGTAGCCGGTGAGGCCATAGATATCGCCGAAGCGGCCGGAGCGCAGGATGTTTGCTGCGATCTTGTTGCCGGCGGAGTAGCGCTTCATGAAACCGACGAGCAGCGGCTTGCCGGATTTTTCCGACGCGGCGAGCAGTTCGCGCGCTCCGGCTGCACTGCCTGATGGTGGCTTTTCCATGAAGACGGGAAGACCCCGCTCCAGCGCCTTCTTGCCGAAGACGAGATGCTGGTCCGGTCCCACGGCGATGCCGACGGCATCGATATCCGTGCTCCGGATAAGCGCCTCGGCATCGCTCGTCAGGTTCGTCACGCCAAACTGCCGCCCGGCGGATGCGAGGCGTGTGCCGTCGATGTCGCAGAGCGCGGTGACCTGAACGTCATGCCGGACGAGTTGCGGAAGCAGCATCTGGGTGGCGTGCACGCCACAGCCAATCCAACCGATCTTGAGTGTCATCGACGATATTCCGTAAGCAGGATGTGGGACTTGATGAATTCGGCACTGGCGGCGAGACGCTCGCTCTCGTCCTCATGCGGGGGGCGCCACTGGGCGAAGGGAACGCCGAAGCGGTCGTCGTTGCGGCGGAAGGGTTCGAGCGACACCGGACCTTCGTAGCCGACCCCGTGCAACGCCCGGAACACCGCGACCCAATCCGTGGCCCCCGTACCCGGGAAGCCGCGGTGGTTCTCATTGGCCTGGAAATGCACGATACGCTTGCCGCCGAGCCGGATCGCCTCGGCGATCGAGGCTTCTTCCATGTGCATGTGGAACGTGTCGAGCATCAGTTGGACAGCGGGGTGTTCGACCGCATCGAGCAGTTCGATCGCCTGCTGCGTGGTGCACAACACGTCGCTCTCGAAACGGTTGAGCGGCTCCACGGCAAGGACGATGTCGCGCGCCGCCGCATGATCGCCCGCTTCCTTCAGTCCTGCAACGCAACGCGCCTTTCGGGCAAGCCGCTCCTCTTCCGAAACCGGCTGCGGCGGGCGCCCGGCGAAGACCAGCGGATTGCCGGTGAGCGGGCCGCCAACGATGGTGGCACCGAGTGCCGCGGCGCAATCGGCCGTGTATTTGAGATAGTCGATGCCGGCGCGATGGGCCGCAGGATCGTCCGACGAGAGATTGCGCTGCAGGTTGACACGGGCGGCGAGCACGACACCAATCCCGGCGGCCTCAAGGGCACGGCGCGTCTCCGCCAGATCGAGTTCGCCCGGCTCCGGCACGAGAAGTTCGACGAAATCATAGCCGAGCCTGCGCATTTCGGAAAAGAGCGGGAAGTGCTCAGCCGTAAAAGGCCGCGCATATTGCATGGAGATCAACCCGACGGGGTTCATGGTCTGTCCTCTTTCATTCGCATTCAGCCCTTCACCGCGCCCTGGGTCAGCCCGCCGATAAGGCGACGTTGCACGAGAAGGAAAAGGATGGTGGCGGGCATGGCGCCGACGACCGCACCGGCGGCGAGCAGCCCCCACTCGATCTGATATTCGCCGATCAGCGTCTGGATCGCGACCGTGACGGGGCGGACATTCTTACCGCCGAGCGTCAGCGCGTAGAGATATTCGTTCCAGGCGGTGATGAAGATGTAGATGCCGGTAGAGATGATGCCCGGCATGGTGAGCGGCAGCACGACGCGGCGCAGAGCCGTCAGCCGCGAGCAGCCGTCGATCATCGCCGCCTCATCGAGGCTCTTCGGGATCGCGCCGATATAGCTCGTCAGCATCCAGACCGCGAAAGGAATGGCGACGGTCGCGTTGGCCAGGATGAGCCCGAAATGCGTGTCGAGGATACCGACTTTGCGCATCAGCACGAAGAGCGGCAGGATGAGCAGCACGACCGGGAACATGTTGATCAGCAGGAACTGCAGCATCAGGAGTTTGCGGCCCGCGAACCGGAAGCGCGAGAAGGCATAGGCTGCCGTCACTGCGACGGCGAGGCCGAGCACCACCGTGCCGCAGGCGATGATCAGGCTGTCAAGCATATTGCCGAGGAACGACGTCTGCTGGAGCAGGCGCACGTAATTGTCGAGGCTCCAGCCGGCCGGCGAGACGGAAACACCCGTTGCGTTCAGTGCCGCGGTCGGCGTCAGCGAGGTCAACACCATCCAGGCGAAGGGCGCCATGGCGAAGAGCACGATTGCCAGCACCGGCAGGTCGGTGGTGAGGATGCGGCGGAGCGTGGACGGCTTGTTCATCGTTCGACCTCCCGCATGGTCCGGGCGAGATAGACGGCGACGATCGCGCCGAGAAGGATGGTAAAGGTCACGGCGATCGTCGTGCCGTAACCAAAATCGAGGTTCTGCCGGGCGCGCACGAATGCATAGAGCGGCAGCGTGTGCGTGGCATAACCCGGCCCGCCGCCGGTCATGACGAAGATCACGTCCATGGAATTGGCGACCCAGATGACACGCAAGAGCCCCGCCGTTGCCAGCACCGGCGCGATGCCCGGCAGCGTGATGTGCACGAACTGCCGCCAAGCCGAAGCACCGTCGATGGAGGCGGCCTCGTAGTGGCTGCGTGGAATGCCTTGAAGAGCGGCGAGGATCATGACGGCGAAGAAGGGAAAGCCCTGCCAGGTCAGCGTCGCGATGATTGCATAGAGCGCAAGGTCGGGATCGGCGAGCCATGGCACGGCCGACTGCACGATCGAGAGATAAAGCAGGATATCGTTGAGCACGCCGGTGTTGGGATCGTAGATCCAGCGCCACATCAGCGCGATCACGACGCTCGGCAACGCCCAGGGGATAATGATGAGCGCCCGCGCCAGCCCCCGCCAGGGAAACTCGCGATTGAGCAGCAACGCCGTCAACAGGCCGAGCCCCATCTGGAGCGGCACCGTCAGGCCGATCCAGAGAGCGGTGTTGCCGAGTGCGGTCCAGAACACCGGGTCGGCGAAGAGCTTCGCATAGTTGCCGAAACCGACGAAGCGGCTCGCATTAGGCTTCCAGAGGACAAGATCGTAGAGGCTGGTGAAGACCGCCTGCACCATGGGAAAGAAAACGATGAACAGCGTGACGAGCACCGCCGGCGCCAACAGCATATAGGGCATCATCCGGACGCTCCAGGGCGTCGGGATGGTCAGGGCGGTTGAAGTTGGGGCGGTTGTCGCGGTCATTCGGTCGTTCCGGGCCTTTGGCAATCAAAAGGTCCCATCCGCCCTGATGTTCGGGCTGGGCGGATGGGAGATCGGAGCGGGCCAAGGACTGCCCGCTCCAGGGAGGATCATTGCTGCGCGAAGAGCGCCTCGAGCTGCTGCATCATCTGCTCGGAGGTGATCTGGCCGGTCAGCGCCTGCTGCATCGCCGTCTGCCAGGCCGTGTTGACGAATTCCGACGTCGCCGTGCTCTGCGGCAAGACATGCGCGAAGGGCAGCGACTGGACAGTCGCATCGACGAAGCGGCGCTCATGCAGCGTCCAGTTCGCAGACCCGCTCTTGGTCACCGTCATCTGGCCGGTCGCCTTGTTGAACGCGACGTTGTTCTCGCCCTCGGCAAGGAACGCGATCCATTTCCAGGCGGCATCCTTGACCTCGGAAGAAGAGAAGACAGCCAGCGATTCATCGCCATAGGACGTCCAGCGGCCACCGCCGCATTCCGGCACCGGCGTGGCCGAAACCTTGTCGCCGAGCGCCTTCACCATGTCATTGGACGAGCCGATATGGTGGATCGTCATTGCCGTGGTGCCGTTCTTGAAGGCGGCGGTGATTTCCTGGAAGCCGTCGTTCGGCGCCGAAGCCGGGATGACCTTATCCTTCTGGAAGAGATCGATCAGCCACTGGTTTGCGGCGATCGCCTGCGGTGTCGTCAGGCCACCCGGCTCCAGCTTTGCGCCCTGCGAGAGCACGAAGGCACCCCACTGATCCCAGCCGCCCTTGCCGCCGCGCAGGCCGAAGCCGTAGGTCGCCGGCGCCTTGGTGAGCTTGATCGCCGCGTCACGGAACTCTTCGCAGGTCGTCGGCGGCTTCAGGCCGGCCGCCTCGAAAAGATCGGCGCGGTAATAGAGATAGAGCACGACATACTGGATCGGCAGGTAATATTGCTGGCCATCCGGTCCCTTGTTGAGCTCCAGAAGACTATCGAGCAGATCCGCCTTGCCGGCCCAGGCGTCGATGCGTTCACCGAGCGGTTCCAGCACGCCCATCTCCAGCAGGCGCGGCTGGGCGAAGAGCTTGACCATCGCGGCATCCGGCGCATTGCCGCCAACGAGCGCGGTATAGAGGTTGTCGTAATAGCTGTTCCACGGAACGTTTTCCGCTTCGATCTCGATGCCCGGATTGGCCACCTCGAATTTCGCGACCAGATCGGCCATCGGGTTTTCCGGATTGTCGAAATGATACCAAAAACGAACGGTTTCCGCCGACGCAGTGCTTGCCAGAAGCGACGCCGCGAGTGCGGCGCCGATTGCCAGGGTCTTCCAGATTTTCATTGTCTCCTCCTTTGAAAATCGAATTCAGTTCGAGCCGGCCATGTGCCTCGCCGCGGCTCCTGCCGCTGCCAGCGCCTCCCGCGCGGCAGCCAGATCAAGCGTGTTCTGCAAGAACCCGTGCGTGACGCCCGGCACCACCGTCAGCGCCTCGCTTCGACCGAGGCGTCTCAGGTGCTCGTGCAGCGTACTGCTGTCGGACAACAACGGATCGACGCCGGCTGCCATCAGGTGGAGCGGCGGCAATGCCGCCAGGGCCTCATCCGTCGCGAGCAGCGGGCAGGCGAGCGGGTCTGACGATACGTCACGATTTCCGACATACCATTGCCAGTAGCGCTGCATCTTCGCGGTCGTCAGACCCGGACCGTTCTCGAAGTCGCGATAGGACTCCGTGTGAAAATCGCCGGCATAGGTGCCATAGAAAAGCAACGCGCCCGCAACAGCCTGACGCCCGCTGGATTGCTCATGCAGCATCGCGGCAAGGGCAAGATTGGCGCCAGCCGAGTCACCGGAAAGGATAAGCGGACCGTCCTTGACCCCGCTGGAACCGGAAACGGCAAAGGCGTTGCGGATCGTCGCGACGACATCCATGAGGCCCGCGGGATACGGATGCTCCGGCGCCAGGCGATAGTCCGGCAAAAGCACGGGTAGACCACATTCCAGCGCAAGTACGCGCGCGCAACGCTCATGCGTCTCCGGGCTGCAGAAGGCGAACCCGCCGCCATGCACGAAGATTACCGCACCCGCGCCGTGGCCGGGCGGAACAAGGACCTTGACCCGCAGCCTTGCCGAGCCGAGGTCCGTATCCTCATCGATCCAGACGTCGGCCACCCGCGCCATCTCAGGCAGGTCGACATTCCAGCGGCGGTTGCCATCTTCCGAAAGCGCGCGACCTACGGCCGGCGAAAGCGTCGTCGGATCGACCTGCGGCCCTGCCTCGGCGGCAACGCGGGCGAGCAGCGCCGCCATTTCCGGCGAAAGCCGCGATGTGCCGGAAATGGCGGTCATTGTGTAGCATCCGGGAAGACGTCGGGGCCGAGATCGACGATCGTCGCAATGTGATGACGCAGTGCGTCGCTTGCCGCAGCTACATCGCCGCTTGCGATCGCATCGATGATCGAGCGGTGGCGCTGGGCCGTCGCCACGAGGTCGCGCGGCATCGTGCTGCGCGAGATCTTGAAGCGATGGTTGTGCACCAGGCAGCGGTGCAGGATCGGGTCAAGTGCTGGAAGCTGCGCGTCCTGAAAGATGCGACGATGAAAATCCCGGTCGAAGGATGCCAGTTCGAGCTCGTCGCCAGCCTTTGCCGCCTCCAGCATGTCGGCGAAAATCGCGTCGAGATCGGAAACCAGCGTGCGGCCTGGTGCGCGCAACACCCGAACGATGCCGTTGCATTCGATCTGCTGGCGCACGCGGAACATCTCGACGGCTTCGGCCTCGGTGCATTCGGAGACCTGCGTGCCACGGTGCCCCTGCCGGCGCACCAGCCCCTCCTCCTGCAACTGAAGGAGCGCCTCGCGCACTGTGCCCTGACTGCACGAGAAATGCGCCGCCAGCTCCAACTCTGTCAGAGCCGTCCCTGCCGGAAGCACACCCAGCATGATGTCGCGCTTGATGGCATTGAAGGCAGCAGCCGACTTGGCCGGCCTTGCCGCGTTTCGTGCATTCGACGGTGTAGAAAAATAAGTCATCACCCGACCTGCGGAGTTGCCAATCGTCGTTAGTATCATTATTGATATTGATATCGATAATGAAGGTCAAGGGCGGATTGACCGGCTGGAGGAGAAAACCGTGACAGCAATCGCATTGAGGCAGATCCGGAAGACCTATGGTTCGCTAGAGGTCATCCACGACGTCGACATCGATATTGCGAGCGGTGAGTTCCTGGTTCTCGTCGGGCCGTCCGGCTGCGGCAAGTCCACGCTGCTGCGCATGATCGCGGGGCTTGAGGAAATTTCAGGCGGCGCGCTGGATATCGGCGGCAAGGTGGTGAACGCGCTGCCGCCGTCCGACCGCGACATCGCCATGGTCTTTCAGGACTACGCGCTCTATCCCCACATGACCGTGCGCGAAAACATGGCCTTCGGCCTGAAGATGCGTGGCACCGCCGTGGAAACGATCGACCGCCGGGTATCGCATGCCGCCGATATCCTGAAAATTCAATCCTTCCTGGACCGGAGGCCCGCGCAACTTTCCGGTGGCCAGCGCCAGCGCGTCGCCATGGGCCGCGCCATCGTGCGCGAGCCCTCCGCCTTCCTCTTCGACGAGCCGCTGTCCAACCTCGATGCAGCCCTTCGCGTCGAAATGCGCCTGGAGATCGCTAAGCTGCACAACCGCATGAAGGCGACGACCGTCTATGTCACCCACGATCAGGTCGAGGCGATGACACTTGCCGACCGTATCGTCGTGCTGAATGCCGGCAGGATCGAGCAGATCGGCCCGCCGCTCGACCTCTATCACCGCCCGGCAAGCCTCTTTGTCGCCCGCTTCATCGGTAGCCCGACGATGAACACAATGCCGGTCGACGTGGTTTCCGACGGCAAAGAGACTGCGCTACGGTTCAAGGGGAAGCCCCTTCCCAACTCGGATGTGGGTGTGCATTCAATACAGGCCGGCGCGGCAACGCTCGGAATCCGCCCGGAAGACCTCACGGCCTGTCCGCAGGACGGAGCCTGGTTCAGCGGCGAACTCGCCGTTGCGGAGCGACTGGGCAGCCAGACATACGGCTATGTGGAGATCGGCGAAGCCCGCATGCTGACCGTCGAATTTCCGCGCGGCACCCCGATCAAGGTCGGCGACAAGATCCACGTGCGTCCGACCATGGACGCGATTCACCTGTTCGACACGACGTCCGGCATTCGGCTGACCTGATCGACACGACGAACTATATCGCGCCAAGATGAGCCAGCGTTAACCGGACATCACCATCAAGACCTCAATGGCGCGGGCTACCTGTTGCCGGATGCCCGTTTTGAACAATCATGTCGCGTCTTCGAAGGCCTGCGGGAAATTTTTCCGCGCCAGGGGTTCGTTGATTTTCAGCATCGCCTGATAGGATGCCGGATCGAATCCCCGTTCCGCCGGAAGAATTTCCCGCCCGAGCAACCGCGACAAACGCTCCCCGTCGAGATTGCCGCGCTCGAAGGGAGCCGTTCCGAAATAATGCCAGAGCGCATGCAGAAAGGCCGTATCGGCCAAGGCGACCGTTTGGTCGCGGGTAAGATGGCGCGGCCATTGGCCAATCACCGTGACCTTGGGGTTCGGGCGGCGAATGGTGAATTGCCACTGCGTCCCGGTCAGCCCGGGCGGAAAACCGCGATGTTTGGTCATTTCGGAGATTTTGGCCATGCCGTTTCCTTAGGCCCATGGTGCGTTGTTGGTCAAAGCATCTTGTCTCGTCGTCATTAAATTTCAACGGAATCGTATCGCCCTTTCTCCAACACGCCGCCCCCCAGCTTGTCGCGCAGAGGGCGAATGTGCGGGCGATGCCACGTCACGCTCTCGACCGTTGGCTGGATCCCAGATATCGGCAGCGCGGCGTGACCAGCCACTCCGCACTGCCGTTTCTCCATAGCTGCAAAGGTTATCCCTTTCGCGTCACCAGGCGGGTATCGAGATAGGCCTGGAGAGCCTCGGCGCCGCCTTCAGTGCCGTGGCCGGAATCCTTGATGCCGCCGAAGGGGACTTCGGGAAGTGCCAGGCCCAGATGGTTGATCGACACCATCCCGGCCTCTACCTCGTTGCCGAGTCGCGTCGCAGTCGCGCTGCTTTGCGTAAAGGCGTAGGCGGCAAGGCCGTAGGGCAGTCGATTGGCCTCGCTGATCGCTTCGCCGAGATCACCGAACCGGTTGATCACGGCGACCGGACCGAAAGGCTCCTCGTTCATGATGCGTGCCGAAAGGGGTACATCAGCCAGCACGGTCGGCTCGAAGAACCACCCCTCGTTGCCAATGCGGCGCCCGCCGGTCTTCAGCTGCGCGCCATGCTCGACGGCATCGGCGACCAGGCTTTCCAGCGCCGGTATGCGGCGGTCGTTTGCGAGCGGCCCCATCTCGATACCGGCATCGAGCCCGTTGCCGACCCGTATTGCCTTGGCGCCAGCCGTGAAGCGTTCGGTGAAGGCGTCGGCTATCTGCTCTTGCACCAGGAAACGCGTCGGCGAGACGCAAACCTGCCCGGCATTGCGGAACTTGTTGGCCACCATCAGGTCCACGGCGAGGTCGAGATCCGCATCCTTGGCGACGATGACCGGCGCGTGCCCGCCAAGCTCCATGGTGGCGCGCTTCATATGCGCGCCGGCGAGCGCCGCAAGCTGCTTGCCGACTGGGGTCGACCCCGTGAAGCTGATCTTGCGGATGACGGGGTGCGGGATGAGATATTCGGAAATCTCCGCCGGGACGCCATAGACGAGATTGATGACGCCGGCCGGAATTCCAGCATCGGCAAAGGCCCGGATGAGCGCTGCCGGCGAAGCCGGCGTTTCCTCCGGTGCCTTGACGATGATCGTGCAGCCGGCGGCAATCGCCGCCGAGAGCTTGCGCACGACCTGGTTGATCGGGAAGTTCCACGGCGTGAAGGCGGCGACCGGCCCGACGGGCTTCTTCAGGGTAATCTGCAGGACATCCGGCGACCGAGAAGGAATGACCTGGCCGTAAGCGCGCTGCGCCTCGCCGGCAAACCAATCGATGATGTCGGCGCCGGCCAGCGTTTCGACCCGCGACTGCGAGACCGGCTTGCCCTGCTCCATCGTCATCATGACTGCGATGTCGTCGGCCCGCTCACGCAGGAGATCGGCAGCCCGGCGCATCAACCGGGCGCGATCGTGGGACGATGCCACGCTCCACGAGGCGAAGGCGCGTTCGGCCGCTGCCAGCGCTTCGTCCAGATCCGCGCGATCCGCCCATGCGACGCTGCCGATCGGCTGGGCGGTCGCCGGGTTGACGACGGGAATGGTCCTGCCGCCGGATGCCGGACGCCAGACGCCGTCTATGAAGAGCAATGTATCGGGATAAGTCGTCATCATACGGTCCTCGTTATGGTCATGTCTTGCCTGTCCGGCCGGCCTGGAACATTGGTCCACCGCATTTTCGCGGAAAGCCATAGCCGTGAACTTCGACAAGGTCGATATCGGCGGCACCAAGTGCAATGCCTTCGGCAAGAATTGCATGGCCCTCTTCCGCCATGCTCGCCATCAGCCGGGAGACGATCGCCTCGCCCGCCATCTCTGTCTTCGCCCCGACAAGCGGCGCGATGACCCGCTCCGCATCGGCGGAGGGTCTTGGGCGACGGTCGCCCGCGGCATAGTCGTACCAGCCGCCGCCGGTCTTCTGCCCCTTGCGCCCGGCACGCACCAGAAGGTCCCCGGGCATGTCCGGCAGGGGCTCTCCGCGGGAACGCGCCGCCTCGCGGTAGAGGAACGCGATATCGAGACCCGCCATGTCCTGCATTTCGAAAGGCCCCATCGCAAAGCCGAAGGCCCGCATTGCCGCATCGACGGCGGCAATGCCGACACCGCCGCGAACCAGCGTTTCCGCTTCCGCCCGGTAGCGCCGCAGAATGCGGTTGCCGATGAAGCCGTCGCAGATGCCCGACCGCACCGGAATCTTGCCGAGGCGACAGGCAAGATCGTAGCCGGTTGCCAGCACATCGGGCGCCGTTTCGGGCGTGGGCACGATCTCCAGCAGTTTCATGACCTGTGCCGGGCTGAAGAAATGCAAGCCGAGAAAACGCTCCTGCCCCGGCAACCCGTCGGCGATCAAACGCGGGTCGATGTAGGACGTGTTCGTGGCAAGGATCGTATCGGGCCGGCAGACGCGGCCGAGTTCGGCGAAGACCGAGCGTTTCACGGCAAGGTCCTCGAACACCGCTTCGATCACCATGTCGCATCGCCCGGCCGCACCATAGCCGATGGCCGTTTCGAGGCGGGCCATCCACCCGGCTGCGTCGTCGTCCGAAATCAGACCTCGACGACGGGACGATTCGAAAAGGCTGGCAAGTGTCGAACGCGCGCGCAAAACGGCCGCTTCGTCCTGCTCGATCAGCACGACGGAAAGGCCGGCATTGAGGAGGGCTGCGGCAATGCCGCTCCCCATCGTCCCGCCACCGACCACGCCGACCGTTTCAATCGGGAGCGGGTTCAGAGCACGCATGTCCGCCGGCCGCAGTGCCGCGCGTTCGGCAAAGAAGAGATGGCGCAACGCTGCCGCTTCTTCCGTGGCGCGAAGCGCGAGGAAGGTCGATCGTTCGAGCGCCAGGCCGGCCTCGGCGCCGTGTTCGATGCCGTGCTTCAGGGCTTGCAGCGCCTGGGGCGGTGCTGCCGCTCCTCTCGCGCCAGCGGTCACCCGGGCTTCCGCCTCCGCCCACACGTCTGGAGGAGGCATCGAAGCCGCTCGCTGGATGCTCGACGGCGGCAACGCCTGTCCGACCACCGATCGCGCAAAGGCAACGGCAGCCGGCACAAGCGGTTCGTCGACAAGGGTATAGACCAGACCGAGCCGCAGGGCCTCCACGCCGTCCGGTGAATGGTTTTCCGCAACGATGCGGATCGCCTCGGTGACACCGACGACCCGCGGCAGGCGCTGCGTGCCACCGGCGCCCGGGATGATGCCGAGGTTGATTTCCGGTAAAGCGAAACGGGCGCTAGCAGTGGCAACGCGGAAGCGGCAGCCGAGCGCCAATTCGAGCCCGCCGCCGAGTGCTGCCCCCCGGATCGCCGCGATCCACGGTTTTGCCGAAGCCTCGATGCGGGCGATGACGTCCGGCAGGAACGGCGGCTCTGGCGGCCGGTCGAATTCGGCAATGTCGGCGCCTGCGACGAAGAGTTTTCCCGCGCCGGTCAGAACGACCGCCCGGACATTCGGATCATCATCGAACGCCACCGCCAGTGCCAGCAAGCGCTCCCGCACCGCCCCGCTCACGGCATTGACCGGTGGATTTTCGATCGTGACGATCGCGATCTCGCCATCGATTTCGACGTTGACGGTCATCATCGTTTCCTGTTCGGCTTGAAGTTTCAGCCTATGCGACCGCGCCCTGAACCGTCTCCAAGGGCGGCGCGTCCTGCAGATCGTGGCAGGCGACGACGCCGGCAAGGGCAAGGCCTTCGATGCGAGCATCGTCGAAACCCAGCACGTCGCGCAGGACGCTGCGCGTGTCCTCGCCGAGAAGCGGCGGTGCCTTGGCACCGGCATTCACCTGCGCCGCTAGGCCGTGGGCCGGACGAATGAGTGCGACCGTGCCGAGTTCTGGGTGCTCCAGATGCTGCACCACGCCACGCTCCGTCACGCTGGGGCTCTTCAGCGCCTCGGAGACGGACTTGACCTGGCCGGCCGGCACGCTCGCCGCAAGGCAGGCGGCAAGCCAGTGCGCGCAGGTCTCCTCGCGGACGATCTCTGCCAGCAGGGGGAGCAACGCTTCGCGATGCACGGCGCGCTGATGCGATGTGACGAACCGCGGATCGCGGGCAAGTTCCGGGCGCTTGACGACCTGCTCGCAGAAATCGACGAACATGCGGTCGTTGCCGACGGCAAGCGCGAACGTGCCGTCGCTTGCGTCGAAAATCTGGTAGGGCACGACGGTCGGATGCGCATTGCCGTAGCGTACGGGCTCGACGCCGGCATTCAGGTAACCCGTCCCGACATTGATCAGGAGGTTCAGCGTGGCGTCGAGCAGCGCGACGTCAATATATTGTCCCCGCCCGGTATCCCGGCGCTGGTAGAGGGCGGCCAGGATCGACTGGGTGGCGATCATGCCGGCGACGACATCTGTGAAGGCGACACCGAGCCTGTTCGGCGGACCATCCACCTGGCCGGTGATGGACATAAGCCCACTTTCGGCCTGCATGATGAAGTCGTAGCCCGGGCGCTCACGCTCCGGACCCGTCTGACCGTAGCCGGAAATCGCGCAGTAGACGATGCCCGGATTGATCGCCTTGATATCCTCGTAGCCGATGCCGAGACGCTCGACCGTGCCGGCGCGAAAATTCTCGACGACAACATCGGCCTTGGCGGCGAGATCCAGCACGATCTGCCGACCCTCCGGCGTCTTGAGGTCGAGCGCGATGCTCTGCTTGCCGCGATTGGCGCAGAGATAGTAGGTGCTCAGCCCCTTGAAGTTCGGGAAGGACCAGGCACGCGTGTCGTCGCCGCCCTTGATGTTCTCGATCTTCCAGACCTCGGCACCGAGATCCCCGAGGCTCATGGTGGTCCATGGTCCTGCGAGAACGCGCGTCAGGTCGAGCACACGAATGCCCTCGAGCGGCAATGTCAGTTCCGTCATTCCATTCCTCCAGACCCGCGTCGCTCGCGGGCCGACAAACCTGTCTCCATGGCATTCGGGAAGTGGCAGGCAACCGAATGGCCTTCTTCTTGCGCCGTCAGCGGCGGCTCCACCTGCGCGCAAAGCGGCTGGGCGATGGGGCACCTGGTCCTGAAGCGACAGCCCGACGGCGGGTTCAGCGGGCTCGGCAGATCGCCCTTCAGCACAATGCGGGTCCGGCTGCGCTCAAGCGCGGGGCTTGCGAGCGGCACGGCGGACATCAGGGCCTGGGTGTAGGGATGAAGCGGCGCGCGATAGAGCCGGTGCTTTTCCGCAATCTCGACGATCTTGCCGAGATACATGACGGCCACCCGGTCGGAAATGTGCTGCACGACCGAAAGATCATGCGCGATGAAAAGATAGGCCGTGCCGAAATCCCGCTGGATATCCTTCAGGAGGTTGAGCACGCCGGCCTGTACCGAGACGTCGAGCGCGGAAACCGGCTCGTCGAGCACCAGCAGCTCCGGTTTCAAAGCCAGCGCGCGGGCAATCACCACGCGCTGGCGCTGGCCACCGGAGAGTTCGTGCGGATAGCGTTGCCCGTGTTCCGGATTGAGCCGGACGAGATCGAGCATCTCGACGACACGCGCCTTGCGCTGCACGGGCGAGAGGTCGCTGATGCGCAGCGGCTCGGCGATGTTTTCTGCAACCCGCATACGCGGATGCAGCGACGCATAGGGGTCCTGGAAGACCAGCTGGATCTTGCGGCGCAGCGCTCGCATCTCTGTCGGGTTCGCCTCGTTGATGTTGCGACCGCGAAACAGCGTCTCCCCGCTTGAGGGCTCGATCAGCCGCAGGATGCAGCGGCCGAGCGTGGACTTGCCGCAGCCGGATTCGCCGACGAGCCCCAGCGTTTCGCCGGGCTTCACGTCGAAAGAGACGTCGCTGACGGCATTGACCTGCGCGACCTGCCGTTCGAACAGCAGGCCGCCGGTGACGGCGAAGCGCTTCGATAGGCCGCGGACGGAGAGAATGGGTTCCGGTAGTGTCATGCGGCGCTCCCGATCGGCAGGGTGGCGAAATGGCAGGCTGCCGTGTGCTCGCCGTCAGCGCGAACGGGCGGCGGCGTGTGGCGACAGATGTCCTGCGCCTGCGGGCAGCGGGGATGGAAGGCGCAACCGCCGGGCAGTTTGCCGAGCGGCGGCGGAGCACCGTCGATCGAGAACAGCCGTTCTTTTTCCTCTGCCATGTTGGGGATCGAGGCGATGAGCCCACGCGTATAGGGATGCGCCGGGCGCTCGAAGAGATCGTCCACGCCCGCCTGTTCCACCACCTCGCCGGAATAGACGACCGCGACCCGGTCGGCATGCCCCGCAAGGACGCCGAGATCGTGGGTAATGAGGATCAGCCCCAGATTGAGCCGGCGCCGCAGGTCCGTGAGCACGTCCATGATCTGCGCCTGGACGGTGACGTCGAGCGCCGTCGTGGGCTCGTCGGCGATCAACAGGTCCGGGTCATTGGCGACCGCCATTGCGATCATCACGCGCTGGCGCATGCCGCCGGAAAATTCGTGCGGGAACTGGTGGATTCGCCTGTCCGGCTGAGGGATCGCGACCAGCGAGAGAAGCTCGGCGGCACGGTCCAGCGCCGCTCTTTTCGAGACGCCCGCATTGTGCAGCCGGATCGTCTCGGCAATCTGCGCGCCGACTGTCATGACCGGATTGAGCGAGGACAGCGGATCCTGAAAGATCATGGCGATGCGGGAACCGCGCAACGTTCGAAGCTCGCTTCTCGGCATTCCCACCAGCTCGCGCCCCTTGAACCTTGCCGATCCGCTGACGGTCGCGGTCTTCGGGTGGAGGCCGAGGGCCGCCAGCATTCCGACCGATTTGCCGGAGCCGGATTCGCCGACGATGCCGAGCACCTCGCCGTGATCGACATGTAGGCTGATGCCCCGCACGGCCTCGAAGGACTGGCCCTGGCGGGTGAAAGAGACACGAAGGTCGCGAACGGAGAAAAGTGGTTCCTGCTGCATCGTGCCCCTCATTTCGACTTCGGATCGAAGTAGTCATGCAGGCCGTCACCAATGAAGTTGAAGCCCAGCACGATGGTGAGGATGGCAAGGCCCGGACCGAGGGCAACCCACCAGGAATAGAACTGCGACGCGCCATCGGAGATCATCGAGCCCCATTCCGGCGACGGCGGTGTTGCGCCGAGGCCGATGAAGCTGAGCGAGGCGGCCAGCAGGATGACCTGACCTAGATCCATCGTCGCGCTGATCAGGACCGGCGTCCAACAGAGCGGCAGGATATGTTTGAAAAGGATGCGCGTCCTGCTCGCACCGGCGGCGATTGCCGCCTCGACATGCTCGCGCTCGCGGATTTCGAGCACTTGCGCACGCATCAGGCGGGCATAGACCGGCCACCAGACGATCACCATGGCGACCGTCGCATTTTCAAGCCCGGGGCCGAGCGAGGCCGCAACCGCCATGGCGAGAAGCATGGGGGGAAACGACAGGGTGACATCGACCAGCCGCATGATCGACGAGCCGAGCAGGCCACCGGCATAGCCGGAAATCGCGCCCAGCATCGCGCCGATCGCCACCGACAGCGTCACGACGACGACGGCGATCGGGATCGAATATTGTGCGCCGTACAGGGTCCGGCTCAGCACGTCGCGGCCGAGCGCATCGGTGCCGAGCCAGTGACTCCAGCTCGGCGCCTGGAGCCTGCGCCCAACCATGTCGAGGGGCGCATAGGGGCTCATCAGCGGCGCCAGCACCGTGACGGCCAGCCAGAACAGCACGATGGCGATACCGATGGCGAGTGGAACCGACAGCCATGACGGTCGGCGAAAGGTGGTGAGGGCTATTGCAGTCATGATCTCATCCCAGACGCACGCGCGGATTGGCAATGACATAGGCGATGTCGGTGATGAGGTTCGTCAGGAGGAAGACGACGCCCCCCACGATCGTGACCCCGATGATAGCAGGGAAATCGAGGCCGCGCGCCGCCTCGACCGCATAGGAGCCCATGCCCGGCCAGGAGAAGATCGTCTCCGTCAGCACCGCGCCGGTGAGCAGGTAGGCGAAGGAATAGCCGATGACCGTCAGCGTCGGCACGAGCGTGTTGCGCAGCGCATGACGGACCACGACGCGAAGCTCGCCCGCCCCCTTGGCCCGCGCCGTCAGGATGAATTCGCGGTCGAGCACCTCCAGCATGTTGGCGCGCACCAGCCGGGAGATGGTGCCGGCAACGGCCCAGCCGAGCACAAAGGCGGGCAGGATGAGGTGCCACAATGCGTCGAGGAAGAGTTTCACGTTGCCGGCCAGCAGGGAATCGATGGTCATGAACCCTGTGATGGAGGCCGGCGGCGCCACGCGCGGATCCAGCCGGCCAGGACCGGGCAGCACGCCCCACTTCACCGAGAAGACATAGAGCAGCGCCAGTCCCAGCCAGAAGACCGGTATCGACGAGCCGAACAGCGCGAAGAAGCGCGCGGCATGGTCGATGGCCGTGTTGCGGAAGTAGGCGGCCAGAACACCCAGCGTAATGCCGATCGTCGAGCCGATGAGCATCGCGGCAAGCACCAGTTCCATCGTCGCCGGCAGGCGGAAGAACACGTCCTGCGCAACGGGCCGGCGCGTGATGAACGAAGTGCCCATGTCGCCGGTCAGAAGATTGCCGACATAGATCACGTAGCGCTCCGGCAGGCTGCGATCGAGACCCCAGCGCGCCTTTGCGGCCGCAACTGCCACCGGATCATTCATCTGTCGGTCCGAGACGATCGCCGACAGCGGGTCGCCCTTGGTGACCGTCGTGAGCAGGAAGGCCAGCGTCACGATGCCGAGAACCAGGAAGGGCATCGCGATCAGGCGCCGCAGTATGTATCGTGTCACAAATCGCGTCCTTTAATCCGTGTGCCACCCGTGTCGGCCGGGAAGATCGATACGGGCATTATTGACAAGAGGCGATGCCGACGTCAACATAAATGAAATTATATTCCAATTACGAGATAACGACGAATCCCCGGACGTCGACATCGCGCTGGAAGGAAAGGCAGAAAATGCGCAAGAGGACCAAACCGGCAGACGGAAGCGAGGGCGCGGAGGTCGGCAATTCGGCGGCATCGCTGACCCGCGGGCTTGAAATCCTGCGCGCGTTCACCGCCGACGACGCCACGCTGGGCAACCAGGACCTGATCGAGCGGACGGGCCTGCCAAAGGCAACCGTCTCGCGCCTGACTTCGACGCTGGTTGGCCTTGGTTATCTCCATTACGACGAGATGCTCGGCCGCTACAGTATCGGGCCGGCGACGGTTTCGCTTGGGTATTCGGCGCTGAGTTCGAGCGCCGTCATCCATATGGTGCGCCCCCTGATGCAGGAGCTGGCGGACCAGACCGGTGCCGCCGTCGCCCTCGGCACGCGCGACGGGCTGGAAATGGTCTATCTCGCCAATTGCCGCTCGATGAGCCCGGTTTCGCTGAGGCTGAACGTCGGTTCGCGCCTGCCGATCTATCGCACGGCGATGGGGCTCGCCTATCTCGTGGAAATGAAGCCGGAAATCCGCCAGTCCGTCGTCGAGCAGCTCGTCGCGGCCGAGCCCGAAAAGGCTGCCGACCTCGAACGCCTGATCGAGAATGCCACAGAGGACCACCGGCGCGACGGCTTCATCAGCGCCTTCGGCAGCTGGCACAGCTATATCAACGCCGTCGGTGTCGCTTTCCGCCCGACGGACGGCTCGCCGCTCGTCGCCCTCACCTGCGGCGGGATTGTCGACATCCTCTCGCGCAACCATTGCCGCGAGATCGTCGGGCCGGAGCTCGTCCGGTTGACCCGACGCCTGCGCGCAAGGCTTGCCGGGGAATCCGACACGCTCACGACCGCGCCGCGCACGCCCACCTGGAAAACCTCGGCCGAATAGGCTCAAGCCTGCAAGGACCTCACATGCCCATCCATGTCGTCTATCCGAAGGTCAGCCTCGAACTATCGAGCGGCCGCATCGCCCGCTGGCTGGTCGCCGAGGGCGAAACCGTCCGGCAAGGACAAGTGCTGTTCGAAATCGACAACGACAAGGCCGCCGTCGAGGTCGAATCACCGGCCGATGGCGTCATCCGCGAGCTGACGGGCAGCGAGATCGAGGTCGAGGTCGGCGGCAATGTGGCGCGCATCTATGCCGACGGGGAGGCCTACGGCGATGGCAAGGCCGAGGTCATCGCGGCGCCCGCTGTCGATGTGAAGGCGGCGCTTGCCGCTCCGGCGGCGGCTGCGCGCCAAAACGGTCATCGCCAGCACCCGAACCCCACCCCCCTCGCCCGGCGCATTGCCAAGGAACACGGCATCGTGCTGGACGGGCTTCACGGCACCGGCCCGGGCGGCAGGGTCCAGAAGACGGATGTCGTCGCGAAGATCGGCAGTGCCGGACACGCACGCACGGCGGCCGTCGAGAGCATCGCTATCCGACCGCAGCCTGACGCAAGCCACGCCCCCCTCAACGCCGTCTGGCTGCGCAGGGGCCAAGGTCTTCCGGTCGTCTTCCTCCACGGTTTCAGCGCGGATCTCAACAACTGGCGTGGCCTGCTTGCCGGCGCACGCGGGGATTGGCCGGCCCTGGCGATCGATATACCGGCGCACGGCCGCTCACCGCGCGACGTGCCGCAAGACCTTGACCGGATGGCGGACCATGTCGAGGCAACGCTTGCCGCCGAACAAATCGGCCCGCTCGTGCTGGCCGGCCATTCCTTCGGCGGCGCGCTTGCGGCGCGGCTGGCGAGCCGCGGCCAGCTGGATATCCGCGGGCTCTGCCTTTTTGCGCCGGCAGGCCTTGGTCCTGAGATCAACGCAGCCTTTGTCGACGGGATCTTGCGCGCGCGTCGGAGCGAGAGCCTCAGACCCTGGCTCGACCTGCTGTCCCATGACCCCGCTACCATCTCGCCCGCCTTCCTTCAGGCCGTCGTGCAGCAGCGTGACGATGAGGGCCTGACAGCGGCGATGCGCGCGTTTGCCGAACGGTTCCTGCCGGACGGCACGCAGGCGACGTCGATCCGCAGCGATCTCGCCCGCCTGCTATGTCCGGCGCGCATCGTCTTCGGCCGGCAGGACCGCATCCTGCCGTTCAGCGCGACCGCAGGCCTGCCCGGCAATGTCGGCCTGCACGCCGTCGACAATTGCGGTCACATGCCGCATCTCGAATATCCGGCGCTGGCGATGACCATCCTCGAGGAAGTCAGGCGAAGCGGCTGAGGATCAGCGCGTCGCCTGCTGGCCGTAGGTGCCGTAGCGGGTGCGTACGTCCACCAGATCTTCCGGCGTCAGCAGCACCGGCTGGCCGACGGACCGGGCGAGCACGTACTGTCGTGCCAGCATTTCCAGTTTTTCCGCCCTTGCGAGCGCAATGGTAATGTCAGGTCCGATCGTCACCACGCCATGATTGGCCATCAGGCAGGCGGAATAGGTCGTGCCCATGGCGGCGACCACGGTTTCCGACAGCGCCTCGCTGCCGAAGCAGGCATAGTCGGCGCAGGGTATCTCGCCGCCGCCGAAGCCCGCGACCATGTAGTGGAACAGCGGGATGGGCTGGCGCAGCGCCGCTAGGGCGACGCAATGGTCGGGATGGGCGTGCACGACAGCACCCGCCGTCGTCGTAGCATAGAGCCGCGCATGGATTGCCCATTCCGAAGACGGACGCCAGTCGCCCACCCAATGGCCCGCGAGATCCATCGCAACGATCTGCTCCGGCGAAAGCACATCCGGCACAATACCGGTCGGCGTGATCAACATGCCCGCGCCATGCCTGACGCTGAAATTGCCCACCGTGCCGCTGTTGAGGCCGATGGCCACCGATCGCCGGCTGGCTTCGACCAGCGCCTCTCGTGCTGCCAATTCTTCCATCATCGTCCCCTTCTAAGTGTCCATCGCTTCGATTGCCCGTAACAGGATATCGTCGGCACCCAGTTTGCCCGGCTTGAGATACAGCGACAGCGAAACCGGCCCGGGCGACACGCAAAAACCCGTTCCAAGCTTGCCTTCCGGCAGGGCGCGGACGGACGTGATACCCAGTGCATCGACAACCGCCCCTGAGGTCTCACCGCCGGCGACGACGAACCGGCGCACGCCGCGATCGCGCAGGCCTTTCGCAATGGCGCCAAGGATCCGTTCGGCGCGCCGCGCTGCCGCAACCGGACCGAACGCCGCCTGTACCGCGGCCACTTCCTGCGGGTCGGCTGCCGTCGAAATGGCAAAGGGTCTTTCGCCGATCCGCTCATCAGCCCAGTCGAGGGCGCGGGAAACCAGCCCCTCCTCCCCCGCCGGGTCCATGAGATCCAGCTTCAGCACGGGGTAATGTTCCGAAAAGGCGGCAAGCTGCGCCAGCACGACCGGGCCGACGCTGCCGGCGAGAACCGCCGCGGGACCATCCACATGCCGCGGCCACGCAACGGCATCCGCCTGTTCGGCAAGCCCGAGACGGGTCGCGTAGGCGATAATCAGCGGATCGCTCGCGACGACGACGCAAGGCATGGCCGCCGCGATAGACGCGGATACCACGACGTCACCGTCGTCGGTCGTATCGAGGAGCACATGACCGGCACCTTCGGCGGCAAAGGCCTCGATGGCGGCGATGGCCGCTTCCGGCCCCTTCAGGAGCGTCGCATGGTTGAGAAGGAGGACCCGGTGCGGCGTCTGGCGGCCCAGGAAGCGGACGAGATCGGGATCGGACATGGGCGTCAGCGGATCGAACCGCTTGATCGAGTCGGAGACGAGACGGCCACGATAGAACATGTAGCCCTGGTGCACCGTCGCGCCGAAACGCGGAAAACCGGCGCTCATCAACACCGGCCGTATGCCCGCGCGATCGGCAAGATAGTCGGCGGCAGGCCCGATATTGCCGTCTTCCGTGGAATCGAACGAGGCGCAGGCCTTGTAGGCCAGGCGCTTGCAACCGGCTCGAGTGAAGGCGTCGGCAAACCGTGCGAGTTCGCCAAGCGCCTCTGCGACGGGCACGGTGCGCGTGCGCGTGCCGGCGATCACCACGGCGGAGGGCGGAATATCCGCCCCGGGATCGAACAGAACGGGACAGTGCACGCCCGCGCTTTCGAGATAGCCGGCGACCATCAAGGCGCCGGTAAAGTCATCCGCGACGATTCCAAGGGCTCGCTGCATCGATCCTGCCTCAGGCGTTGAGCATTTCGCGTGCGATGATGATCTGCTGGATCTGCGACGTACCCTCGTAGAGCCGGAACAGGCGCACGTCGCGATAGAAGCGTTCCACTGCATAGTCCTGCATGTAACCGGCGCCGCCGTGGATCTGCACCGCCCGGTCGGCAACACGCCCCACCATTTCCGAACAAAACAGTTTGGCGCTCGCCGCCTGCTGGACGACCCGCTCGCCCCTGTCGAACTGGCGGGCGGCCTCCAGCACCATGGCGCGTCCGGCAAAGGTTTCCGTCGAACTGTCGGCAAGCATGGCCTGGATGAGCTGGTGTTCCGCGATGGGTTTGCCGAACTGGACACGCTCGCGCGCAAACCGCACGGCCTCGTCGCACAGTCGCTCCGCAGCCCCCACGCAAACCGCCGAGATATGCAGGCGGCCGCGATTGAGCACCTTCATCGCCGTCTTGAAGCCCAGGCCCTCCGTGCCGCCGATCACACTGTCGGCCGCAATCCGGCAATTGTCGAAGATGACGTCACAGGTGCGAGTGCCGCGCTGCCCCATCTTCTTGTCAATCGGGCCGAGGCTTAGGCCCGGACTGTCTTTCGGCACGAGGAAGGCACTCACGCCTGCCGGCCCGGGGCCGCCGGTGCGCGCCATGACGGTGAAGACATCGGCCACCGGGGCGTTGGTGATGTAGCGCTTGGTGCCGTTGAGCACGTACTGGTCGCCGTCCCGCCGCGCCGTGGTTTTCACGGAACCGGCGTCCGAGCCGACATCCGGCTCGGTCAGCGCGAAGGAACCGATGACCTCGCCCGTCGCCATGCGTGGCAGCCAGTAGTGTTTCTGCGCCTCGGTGCCGTCGACGATGATGCCCTGCGAGCCGATGCCGTTGTTGGTGCCGATGACGGAGCGGAAGGCGGGAGAGGCATAACCGAGTTCGAAGGCGACGCGCACTTCCTCCTCCATCGTCAGGCCAAGCCCGCCAAAATCTTCCGGAATGGACATGCCGAAGAGGCCGAGCCCACGCATGTCCTCGATGATTTCAGGAGGAACGGCGTTTTCGTCTTCGACACGCGCCTCTGCCGGCAAGAGGCGTTCGCGCACGAACCGACGCACCACCTCAACCAGGGCGTTCAGCACTTCGGCGTCCCGGATCATCGCAATTCTTCCTCTTTGGCGGCTCACGAAAATTTCTGTTGCATCCAAAGGCTGGCACAGCTTAGTGTGCCATTCAACAGAAATCGGAATTTATTTCCATAAACGAAAAATCGGCGCCCGAGACCAACGACGCGGCTCCCCTGTGAACCCGAGGATACGAATGGCACGTCAGATACCGCTCGCACCGTCCGCGCCCTGGTTCCGGCTGGAACTGGAGGAAGCGGACTGGCGCGAGGAACAGGCCCAGGACCTCGTCCACTGGTACGGCCAGATGCTGCTCATCCGCCGCTTCGAGGAAAAACTGCTCGATCTGGAAAAGGCCGGCCTGATCCACGGTCCGGCGCATGCCAGCATCGGCCAGGAAGCGGGTGCCGTCGGCGCCATGTCGGCGCTCGGCACTGGCGACAAGATCAATGGCACGCACCGCGCCCACCACCAGGTACTGCTGAAACTGCTTAATCCATCGGTCCCGGACGGCTTCGACATCCGCAAGGACACTTTCACGCCCGGCATGGACGATGCGATCTACCGCTTCATGGCGGAGATCATGGGTCTGACCCCCGGATATTGCGGCGGCCGCGGCGGCTCCATGCATATGCGGTTTTCCGGTGCGGGCGTCGTCGGCACCTCGGCCATCGTCGGCGGTAACCCGCCGCATGCGGCAGGCTATGCGCTCGCCGACAAGATGCTCGGTCGCGACCACATCTCCGTCGCCTTCTTCGGCGATGGTGCGGCCCAGAATGGCGCCAGCTACGAGGCGATGAACATCGCCGCCGCGCAAAACCTGCCGGTGATCTTCTTCATCGAGAACAACCTCTACGGCGTCGCCACCCATATTTCCGATGTGACGCGCGAGACGCGGCTGTCGTCGCGTGGCGCGATGCTCGGCATCGCCGCGATCGAATGCGACGGCATGGATGTCGTCGCCGTTCACCGGGCGATGGTCGAGGCCCGCCGCATCATCCGCGAGACGGGTGGCCCGGTGGTTGTCGAAGCGCTCTGTTACCGCCATTTTCACCAGTCCGGCTCCCGCACTGGCAGCGACTTCGGCTATCGCACGAAGGAAGAAGAGACCGCATGGCGCGAGCGTGACCCGATAGCACTTGCCGAAGCCCGCCTGACGGCGCTCGGCCTCCTCTCCGCCGAGGACCTTGCGCATATCGATGCGCTGGTGAGCGACCGCGTCGCATCCGCCGCCGCGCGGCTGACCGAGCCGGTCCCCGGCGGCAATGCGCTCAGGATTCCGGAGCGCCTCTGGCCCGATCCGGCGACGCGCGACCATGGCATTCTCGGAGACCTCTCCGAACTGTCCGGCAAACGCATGCTCGACCACGACGACATGCGGCCCGGTGCCACCGAGAAGGTGAAGTTCGTCACCGCCGCCTCCGAGACGCTGGCGGCCGCGATGGCGCGTGACCCGCGCATCATCGTCATGGGCGAGGACGCCCACCAGATGCGCGGCGGCGTCAGCGGCTTCACCAAGGGTGCGCTGGAGCGCTGGCCCGAGCGCGTCCTGCCGATGTCGATCGCGGAAAACGGCTTTACGGGCGTGGCGCTAGGTGCTGCGCTCAACGGGCTGCGGCCGGTGGTCGAGATCATGTTCGGCGATTTCTGTTTCACCGCCGCCGACCAGATCGCCAATGGCGTCGGCAAGGTGCGCCACATGTTCGGCGACGGTTTTCCCGTGCCGATCGTCCTGCGCGTGCGCATCTCGCCGCACACCGGCTACGGCTCGCAGCACTCCGGCGATCCGTCCGCGCTGTTCGGCATGTTCCCCGGCTGGCGCATCGTCACGCCGTCGAACGCCTTCGACTATATCGGCCTGATGAATTCCGCCCTCGCCTGCGACGACCCCGTCGTCGTGTTCGAGCATACCGAACTCTACCAGAAGGAATTCGACGTCCCCCGTGGCGACCGCGAGTTCTGCATCCCCTTCGGCTCGGCGCGCATCGTGCGCCCTGGAAGCGCCTGCACGGTGCTCGCGACCTCGGTCATGGTCCAGAACGCGGTCAAGGCGGCCGAAGAGACAGGGATCGACGCCGAGATCATCGACCTGCGCAACATCGATCATCATGGCATCGACTGGTCGCTGATCGGTAACTCCATCGACAAGACCGGCCGGGTCGTCATCGCCGAACAGACTGCGCGCAGCCTGTCGATGGGCGGCACCTGGGCCGCTGAGATCCAGGAGCGCTTCTTTGACTGTCTCGATCACGAAATCCTGCGCGTGACCGGGGGGCTTGCCGCCCCCACAGTTTCGGCCGCCCTCAACCGTGCCGCGCTGGCGACGGTTGCCGACGTGCGGGACGCATTGCTCAGAATTGCGGAATAACAAGTGGAACGGGCATCCGCGGCCCATCAAACTGGAGGTATAAACCGATGAAACGACTTCTTCTGCCGAAATCCAGACTGGCCTTTCTCGCCCTCGCCCTCTCGGCCACCGCGCTCGGCGGGCTCATGCAGCCCGCAGCCGCCGAGGAGCGTGCGCTCGTCATCGCCCGCGATATGGACGTCAACTCGCTCGACCCGGCGCGCGCCTGGTGCGACACCTGCCAGATCTACAACACATCCGTCTACGAGCAGCTTGTCACGCTCGACAAGGACAACAAGGTGCAGCCGTTGATCGCCTCGAGCTGGGAGGTCAACAAGGAACAGACCCAACTGACCTTCAAGCTCGACCCGGCGGCGAAATTCTCCGACGGTTCGCCCGTCGAGGCGAAGGATGTGAAATGGTCGTTCGAGCGATTGAAGAACATCAAGGGCAACGGCGCCTTCATTGCCGACCCGATCAGCTCCATCGACATTCCCGATGCACAGACGGTCATCGTCAAGCTCGCCGCGCCGAACTCTGAATTCCTCAACCAGGCGGCCGCGGGCTTCCTTGGCATCATCAACAGTGACGTCGCTGGTGCCAATGGTGCGCTCGCCGACGCGACGGCCGTCGATAAGGACACCTCGGAAAACTGGTTCCTCGCCAACTCCGCCGGCAGCGGGCCGTTCGTTCTCGAATCCTACGAACCGAACGCGGAACTGCGCCTGAAGCGCAACGAAAACTACTGGCGCAAGGCGCCGACGATCCCGCAGGTCGTCTTCCGCCAGGTCAAGGACGCCGTGGCGCAGGCGCAGATGCTGCAGTCGGGTTCGGCCGACATCGCCATGCAGATCGATCCGGAAACCGCCAAGACGCTCGAAGGCAGCGATATCGTGGTGGAGAAGGTTCCCTCCTACAACTTCGTCTACATCTCCCTTTCGCCGGGCGCGAAGGCCAACACCGTCAAGCTGACGCCTGAGGTGCGTGAAGCCATCTCGATCGCCATCGACCGGACATCGCTGATCGACTTCACCGTCGGCGGCGCCGGCCGTGCGATCGCCACGCCCATTCCGCTCGGCTTCCCGGGTGGTGATGGTCACGAGATCCCCGCCTATAACCCGGATCGCGCCAAGGAACTGCTTGCCGCGGCAGGTGCCGGCGACGGCTTCACGCTGAAGTCGATCTACCCGGACATGAACGTCTACGGCGTCGACTTCTCGCTGATGATGCAGAAGATCCAGCAGGATCTGGCAAAGGTCGGCATCACGGTAGAACTGTCGCCAGTTCCCTTCGCCAACTGGCGTGAAGCGGCCAATGGCGACCACATTCCGCTGACCGCCGTCTTCTTCGCACCCGACTTCTTCGGCACCTCGCAATATGTCGACGTCTTCGGCCTGTCGGAGGGTTCCGTCTGGGCGAAACGCGCCGGCGGCGCGACCGATCCGTCGATCATCAACCCGCAAACCGGCAAGCTGCGCGAACAGGCGCTTGCCGCCGCCACGCCGGAAGAGGCGGAAAAGCTGTGGTTCGAGGCCGGCGAGCAGATGGCAAAGGCCCGGATCATCATTCCGATGGTCAGCCCGGACCTCATCCTGGCGCATAGCCCGAGCGTCAAGGGCGTTCGCTACAGCGCCTGCTGCAACCTGCCACTCGCCGAAATCTCGAACTGATCGCCCTATCGGGAGAGGCGCAAATGCCTCTCCCGCCAAGAAAGGAACGCAAGATGACAGCGAGACTGCTCAACAGCCGCGACGCGGAACTTCTGGAACGCGCCCAGCGCGTCGTTCCGAACGGCGTCTGGGGACATATGGCGACCCGGGCGATCGCGCCGGGCTATCCCCAATTCTTCTCGCGCTCGCAAGGGTGCCGGGTCTGGGATGCCGACGGCAACGAATATATCGACTTCATGTGCGCCTGGGGGCCGAACGTGCTCGGCTATCGCCATCCCGAAGTGGAGGCCGCAGCCCTTGCCCGCATTGACCAGGGCGATATCGGCAACGGCCCGACGGACACGATGGTCGAGCTCGCCGAACTGCTCGTCGATACGCTTGACCACGCCGACTGGACACTCTTCCAGAAGAACGGCACGGATGCGACGACGGTCTGCGTCACCGTCGCGCGTGCCTCCACCGGCCGCCGCAAGATCCTCGTCGCCCGTGGCGCCTATCATGGGGCCGTTCCATGGTGTTCACCGTCGCTCATCGGTGTGACGACGGAGGATCGCGCCCATCTCATCCTCTTCGACTACAACAATATTGAAAGCCTCGACGCCGCCGTCGATGCGGCCGGCGATGATCTCGCAGGCATTCTGCTCACCGCCTTCCAGCACGATGTCGGCAAGGACCAGCATCTGCCGGAGGCCGACTTTCTCGCCCATGCCCGCGCTGTCTGCGACCGCACGGGTGCAGCCCTCATTCTCGACGACGTGCGCGCAGGCTTCCGCCTCGACGTCAGGGGAAGCTGGGCACGCTACGGCGTGAAGCCGGACCTCGCGGCCTATTCGAAGTCGATTGCCAACGGCTGGCCGCTTGCCGCCGTCGCGGGTGCGGACCGGTTCCGGGAGGGTGCCGGCAAGATCTTCACCACGGGTTCCTTCTGGTATGGCTCCGCCGCCATGGCAGCGGCCGTCGCCACGATCCGGATCCTGCGTGACAGCGACGCGCTCGCCCACACCGAAGCGATGGGCAACCGGTTCCGCGACGGTCTTGCGACGATCTCCGCCCGCCATGGCTTCACGCTTCGCCAGACAGGTCCGGTGCAGATGCCCATGGTCCTCTTCGACGGCGACCAGGATCTCAGGATCGGCAACGCCTTCTGCGTGGCGGGCCTGCGTCGTGGCATCTACCTTCACCCCAAGCACAACATGTTTCTGTGCGCCGCGCATACGGCCGAGGACATCGACCAGGCGCTGGACGCCGCCGACGGCGCCTTCGCCGACATCGTTTCCGCCGGCATCCTGGCGGCCTGAACGACGCTGCCTTTCAAAGCCTGCACGCCGCCCCATGGACGGCGTGCAAGGGCGCTTGATCATATGCTTTTCAGGGAGGACAGATCATGTCCTACACGGACCACATCTTCACTGACTATCGCCGGCGCGTGAAAGAACTCGAGGCCAGCGACAACCCGTTCGCCAAGGGCATCGCCTATATCGCGGGCGAGTACGTCCCGCTCAACGAGGCGCGCATTCCGATCCTCGACCAGGGTTTTCTCCATTCCGACCTGACCTATGATGTGCCCGCCGTCTGGAACGGCCGGTTCTTCCGCCTCGACGATCACCTCGACCGGTTCGAGAAGAGCTGTGCGCAGCTGCGGCTGAAAAGCCCGCTGCCGCGACAGGAAATTCGTGACCGGCTCGTCGAAATGGTGGCCAAGAGCGGCATCCGCGATGCCTATGTCATGTTGATCGTGACGCGCGGCCTGCGGTTCGTGCGCCAGTATGCGCCGGAGGAGTGCGACAATTTCTGCTACCTCATGGTCATGCCCTATCTCTGGGTGATGGACGAGGCAACGCAGAAGACCGGCGGCACCGCCGTCATCACCCGCACGGTGCGCCGCGTGCCGCCAGGCGCAATCGACCCCACCGTCAAGAACCTGCAATGGGGCGATTTCACCCGCGGCCTGCTGGAAGCGCGCGATCGCGGCGCCATGTACCCGATCCTGACGGACGGCGACGCGAACCTCACCGAAGGCTCCGGCTTCAACGTCATCCTCATCAAGGACGGCAAGCTCTACACGCCGAAGAAGGGGGTTCTCGAGGGGGTCACACGCAAGTCGGTGCTCGCCGTCGCCGAAACGCTCGGCTACCCATACACGATCGACGACGTGCCCGTGGAACTCGCCTACCAGTGCGACGAGATCCTGTTTGTCACGACCGCCGGCGGCGTCATGCCGATCACGACGCTCGACGGACAACCGGTGGGTGACGGCAATGTCGGGCCGATCAGCAAGGCCCTATGGAGGGGGTACTGGGATGCGCATTCTGATCCCTCGGTAAGTTTTGCAGCCCACTACTGACCGGGCTGTTTGCAGGATCACGATGCGTTGCGCGCAAGAGGCTTCGATACACGCCGGCTGGCGACGCCGTGGAGTGCGCTTCACTTCACTCCAACTGGTACGAACTCCAGGGCCACGGGCGCGACCAGCGAAGCGCCGGACAGTACCAGCAGGACGAACGCCGCGAGGCGCGGGGTACGCGCCGAGAATGCCGGGGGCCAGCGACGGGCCAGATAGATCGAGGCCAGGACAGCCGGCAACCCGGCGGCCGCCCACAGAAGCGTATGAGGCTGCCAATCACCGTGCGCCGCCACGAGGCCGAGCCGGAACAGGGAATTGAGCGAGAAGATCGCCACGAGCGTCTCGCGGACGACCCGGTGCGGCAGGGGCTGACGGTAGAACTGGAAGACCAGCGGCGGTCCCGCCGTGGAGAAAAGGCCACCCATCAAACCGCCGAGTGCGCCGAAGAACACGAATTCAGGCCCGCCCGACGATTGCGCCAGCGGTGACGGTCGCCGGATCAACTGGTACAGCCGTCGGCACAGATGGCCACGATAGGCCTGGGTTATGCTGCGGACGACAGGTGATTTCCCGCCACGTGTTCATGGCGGCGTTTTGCAGTTTTCGATATTCGGCAGTGGTCGTCTTCTTGCGTTGAAGATGGAAGAGGTTTGCGATCGGGCCATGGATGGAGATGAAGCGCTGGCATTGCCCTGCCGACTTGAGCCGGATCATGCCTCGTTCTCGTCGTCGAACAGCCAGATGCGAATTCTCCGCCCGGTTATTCAGGCCCTTATGCGAGTGATGCTCGACACTGGGCATGATTTCTCTCCTGGCTGCAAAGTGACCGGGCCGAGGAGGACGGGACGGGTGTGGATACCGAGCGCCTTCGCCTCCAGGAAGCTTTGCAGCGGCCGGTTCTGCGTCAGCGTGAAGGCCAGATCGGCGGAAAATTCCGGCACCATGTAGTGGTAGTTCGTGTCGAACCATTTCGTCATTTCGAGCGCCGGCACGCCCTGCCCGTGATGGATGTGGCTGCAGGCGGCATGCTCGCCGCCGGCCGCACCGCGTGCCATGGCGAAAGAGATGTCGAGGTCCACAGGCCCGCCGGTCCAGCCGTAGGCCGGCGGAATGGCACCCACCATGACGGCGGTATCGAGAACGTGGTCATAGAAGGAGAAATCGTTGGACGGGATCGCGTCGATCCCCTTCTCCTGCTGGAGCTTTCAGTTTTCCGCCCTCAGCGTCTTTCCGACGTCGAGCAGCGATGCACGGTCCGTCTTGCCGGACCAGTAGGCTTCGAGCGCGAATTTCAGCTCGCGATGTCTTCCAATCCTGGGAAAACCGAGATTTGCAGTTCTGATGGTCATTTTCCTACCCCGTAGGTTATGGTCAGGGAGGAATGACGCATCGACGACGACGACGCACAGGTGGCCGGTCGCAAAAGCGGCACACCGGGACACCCCGCCCGTGGACGTTATCTATCGGGGCAGGTCTCCTGGCTTGCGGGTCAGCGCTTGCGTCCGTCTTCCCGAGGCGTCTTCCTCAGTGACATGGTGGACGAAACTCGCCGCTTACAGTTGCGGGGGCAGCCCCGGCATGGACCCGAAGGTCGCACCGGATTCCCTCTTAGCTTCGGATCGGAACCCGAAGAACCTCGATGGCGGGATCATCGTCTGTCCGGAGACATTCGTCAATGATATAAAGATATCTTTATGTCTTTTTCTTATGCGCTCACGCCGTCCAGGCGGCTGATCTCGTCGAGATACCAGTCGATATAACGAAGTTCGTTCTGTTCCATCGGCGCGATCGGGCCAGGCACAAAATAGTGCGACTGTACACCGCGCGCGGTGTGCTCGATGATCGTCTTGTCTTCCGCCGTCGTGACCTTCCAAAGCCAGGTGAGCTTTTCGAGATCGTAGTCCCTGCCCGCCTCCGCCTTGCCGTCGACGAGCCAGATCAGTTCCATCTCGCACGTCTCCGCCGTCTTCGGGATGAAGCGGTAGATCATGCCGTGGTCGGGATAACAGACGAGAAAAGTCGTGCCGCCGAGGTGGATGGAGGTGACGCCGCCATCGAAATCGGAAAAGCGGCCCATCAGTGGCGCGACAGCCTTGCCGTCCTCGCTACCGCTCTGCACCCCATCATACAGCGCATAGCGGAAGGCATGGATTGCCTCGCGGCCTTCGCGTGACGTCTGCCAGTGGTTGCCCGAGCCGACCTCGATGCCAAGTGCGCAGGTGCGCGCCTCCATCGCTTCGTTCAACGCCTCGATCATGTGCAGCGGCTGTTCAAGCGCATGGGTCTGCGAATATTCCGGATGCGCCGGGCCGCAATGGTAGCACTCGACATAGTTTTCGACGGCGAGCTTCCAGTTGGCATCAACCGGATAGGTTTCGCGATAGGCGACCTTCGCGCTCGCCCAGCCATATTGCCCGCAGGTGGCGCGCAGCAGGTTTTCCACCTCGGAGAAATCGAGCGGTTCATCGGCAAAGCAGATGAAGATCAGGCCTTCGACGACGCGGACATGGAGTTTTTTCAGTCCATGGTCCTCGCGCTTGAAATCCTTCGGCATCAGGCGCGCCGCGCGCAGGCTTCCGTCATTGCCATAGGTCCAGGCATGATAGGGACAGACGAAAACGCGCGCATTGCCCTTCTGCTTGGTGCAGACTTCCGCCCCGCGATGGCGACAGACATTGAGAATGGCGTTGACCGAGCCATCCGCCGCCCGGGTGACGATCACCTGTTCGGTGTCGATGCGGAAAACCTCGAAGTCGTTAGCGTTCGGGATCACACTTTCATGGGCGATGCAGTGCCAGTGGCGCCGGAAGACCCGCTCCATGTCGCGCCGGTAGATTTCCGGGTCGTAGTAGAACGCACGGGCAAGGCCATGGCCGGGCCGATGTGCGGCGACGAGACAGTCGATACGGTCGGCAATCCTGTCGATTACGGCTTCGGCGGTATTGGCCATGCTGGGCGCCCCTAAATATCAGTGGCCAACAGAGTATTTAGGGGCGATGCCTTTCCGCAAGGTCACGAAAGGCGCACGATTAATCGATAGTGTCGATTACGATGTCCTGCGCCTTCCGAACTGAAAGGATGGCGCGCCTAAGCGCCGTCGAGCGCCAGGGCCAAATCGGCAACCAGATCATCGGGATGCTCGATGCCGATCGACAGGCGGACCGTCGATTCCAGCACGCCAATGCGCTGGCGAACTTCAAAGGGGATTCCCGAATGCGTCATCGTGGCGGGGTGGGACGCGAGCGATTCCGTTCCGCCGAGGCTGACGGCGAGCTTGAAGATCTTCAGAGCGTTCAGGAACCTGAACGAGGCTGGCTGCCCCCCTTTGATGTCGAAGGAGAAGGTGGAGCCCGCACCACTGCACTGGGCGGTAAAGGTGCGGCCGACCGCCGAAGCCGGATCGTTGAAGGGCAGATAGTGGATCTGCTCGACCTTGGGATGGTCCCGCAGGAATTCCGCGACCGTCTTGGCATTGCTGTTTGCGCGTTCCATGCGCAGTTGTAGCGTCTCCAGCGAACGCCCGAGCATCCAGCAGGAGTGGGGATCGAGCTGCGTGCCGATCGCGCCGCGCAGCGCCTTCACCTGCTTCATGACCGACTTGGGGCCAAGGGCCGCCCCGGCAATGAGATCGGAATGCCCGCCCACATATTTCGTCAGCGAGTAGAGCGAGATGTCCGCTCCGAATTCGATCGGTCGTTGAAAAACCGGCCCGAGCAGCGTGTTGTCGCAGGCGACGATCGGCACATGGCCCTGCTTTTCACCAATCCTGTCGGCGACGCGGCGGACCATTGCAACATCGACGAGGCTGTTGGTGGGGTTTGCCGGCGTTTCGATCAGAATGACCGAAACACGGCCCTTCTGCATGGCCGCTTCGGCCGCAGCCGTCACCGACGCCTCGTTGACACCATCGGCAAAACCCACGGCGGAAACGCCGAGATTGAGGAAGGTCTTCGCCAGCAGCGTTTCGCTGCCGCCGTAAAGCGGCTGCGAATGCAGCACGGCATCGCCCGGCCGCACGAAAGCCAGCAGCGTCGTGGCGATCGCCGACATGCCTGACGAAAACAGCGCGCAGCTTTCCGTCCGTTCGTAGACGGCCAGGCGGTCCTCGACGATCTCGCTGTTGGGATGGTTGAAGCGCGAATAGACGAGGCCGGCGCCCCTGCCCTCCGGCGGCTCCTTGCGGCCCGACACATAGTCGAAGAAGTCGCGGCCATCCTCGGCCGACTTGAAGACGAAGGTCGACGTCAAAAACACCGGCGGCTTGACAGCGCCCTCGGAGAGTTCCGGGTCATAACCATAATTCAGCATCTGCGTTTCGGGATGCAGGGCATGGTTGCCGATATGGGTTCTCGACGGATGCGGCGCGGTCATGGAACGTCTCCTGGAGTGTTAGAGGCTCAACCGCAAATTATACCAGATTCAGTGGTGCGTTCTTGCTATTTGGCGCGATCTCATGATGCTGGGCGCAAGTTCTTGCGGAGTTTTCTCAAAAGTGGCGCAAAAAATTGCGGATGGCGTTGACCGAAGGATTTTGAAAGAACTTTCCGCCAATGCACGCCTCACCAATAACGAACTGGCGGAGCGCGTCGGCCTTTCCGCATCGGCGTGCCTGCGCCGGTTGCGACGACTAGAGGAAACCGGCATCATCCGGGGCTATTCCGTCCTTGTCGATCCGGCTCTCGAAGGCTGGACGATGACAGCCATCGCCTCTATCCGCCTCAGCCGCCAGCACGATGACGAAATCCGCATGTTCGAGGATGCGGTCCGCAGTTGGGACGAAGTGATCGAATGCCAGCTGGTGACCGGCTCGCGCGACTATGTGCTCACCGTCATGAGCGCGGGGCTCGAATCCTACGAGCGTTTCATAAAAGACAAGATTGCCAAGCTGAATTGCGTCGATACGATCGAAACAAGTTTTGTGATGAACACGATCAAATCCCGCAAACACGGTATCGGACTATGATATGTCCGGGCGCAGGCCGATAGGCTGTGACAGTGGGTCGCTTTAAAATCGCGTACTGCATCTTCGCAGAGCCTCGCCGCAGTGCTATCTCGCCGCCATGACCGGACGTAGAGTGTGAGTAGACAATGACACTTCCAACCGCCGTGGACGACGCTGCCCTGCGGGAGCAGGCGCAGTCCACGCCCATGGTCACGTTCGAGGGCGTGACCAAACGCTACGGCGACGACGCCAATGCCTTCGTTGCGCTTGACGGCGTCGACATGACGGTTGGCCGCGGGGCGATCACCGGCATTATCGGCCGGTCCGGTGCCGGAAAGTCCACGCTCATCCGGCTTGTCAACGGCCTTGAAAAGGCAAGCGGCGGGCGGGTGGTGGTCGATGGTACGGAAGTCGGCCAGCTCAGCGAGACGGGCTTGCGCGGCCTGCGCCGCGAAGTGGGCATGATCTTCCAGCACTTCAATCTCTTGTCCTCGCGCACCGCCTTCGACAATATCGCGCTACCGCTCGAGATCGCCGGGTTCGATGCCGCTACGATCAAGGCGAAAGTCGCCCCGCTTCTCGATCTCGTCGGCCTTGGCGACAAGGCGGCGAGTTATCCGTCCGAACTTTCCGGCGGGCAGAAACAGCGTGTCGGCATCGCGCGGGCGCTCGCCACATCGCCAAAGCTGCTGTTGTCCGACGAGGCGACGTCCGCGCTCGACCCGGAAACCACACAGTCGATCCTGGCGCTTCTGAAGCAGATCAACGCCGAGCTCGGCCTGACGGTGCTGCTCATCACGCACGAGATGGAGGTGGTCAAGACGATCGCCTCGCATGTCGCGGTTATCGACAAGGGCCGCATCGTCGAACAGGGACCGACATTCGATATCTTCACGGCGCCCAA
Source organism: Shinella sp. (assembly GCF_052438155.1). Taxonomy (NCBI): domain Bacteria; kingdom Pseudomonadati; phylum Pseudomonadota; class Alphaproteobacteria; order Hyphomicrobiales; family Rhizobiaceae; genus Shinella; species Shinella sp. The sequence continues at coordinate 71,076 of NZ_JBQVPI010000023.1, forward strand.
ACACGAAACGACGCGGATCCTGCTGTCGTCCACGGTGGGCACCAATCTTCCGGAATGGCTGCGCACCGGCCTGAAGGCCGCGCCCGCACCGGGCGACCGCATTCTCGTTCGGCTCACCTTCTTCGGCGCGACGGCCTTCCAGCCGCTGACGGCGCAGCTCGTCACCGAAATCGGCGGCAACGTCAACATTCTCGCCGGGGCGATCGAGGAGATCGCCGGCGAGCCCTTCGGCACATTGGTCGTTGCCTATCCGGCGACCCCCGAGGTGCTTACGCGCGCCGATCGCTTCTATGCCGCAACCGGCCTTTCCACGGAGGTGCTCGGCTATGTCGCCTGAGATGCTGTTCGACCTTCTCTGGAAATCCCTGCTGCAGACGCTGCACATGGTGGCCGTGTCCGGCTTTGTTGGTTCCTTGATTGGCCTGCCGATCGGCATCTTCCTTGCCACCAGCGGCAAGAACGAACTCTTTCCGGCACCAGCGCTCAACCAGGCGATCGGGCTCATTGTCAACGCGGCCCGTTCCACGCCCTTCATCATCCTGGTCGTGGCGATCATCCCGTTCACGCGCCTGCTGACGGGCACCTCGATCGGCACCACAGCGGCCATCGTGCCCTTGACGATCGCCACGGTCCCGTTCTTCGCGCGCCTTGTCGAGGCCGCCATTCGCGAGGTCGACAAGGGGCTGATCGAGGCGGCGCGCGCCATGGGCGCAACGCCAATGCAGATCGTCTTCAAGGTGCTGCTGGCCGAAGCCCGGCCGTCGATTCTGCTTGCCTTCACCATGACCATCGTCAGCCTCATCGGCTATTCGGCAATGGTCGGTGCGGTCGGCGGCGGCGGTCTCGGCGATCTCGGCATCCGCTACGGCTACCAGCGCTTCATGCCGGAAGTGATGCTGGCCGTGGTGATCGTGCTGATCGTCCTGGTTCAGCTCGTCCAGAGCGCGGGCGACGCGCTAGCCCGGCGCTTCGACAAGCGCAACCGCAAGACCTGACTTTCCATCCTCCCAAGCCGTGTCATCATCAAGGAGATACACATGTTGAAGTTCCTCGCCACCGTGGCCGTTGCGGCCCTCATCAGCATCCCGGCGCTCGCCGAAGACATCAAGGTCGGCGTGACGCCCGGCGAGCACGCGCAGATCATGGAAAAGGTCAAGGAAGTCGCGGCCAAGAAGGGCCTCAACATCGAAATCCTGGAATTCTCCGACTACGTCGTGCCGAACCAGGCGCTCGCCGATGGCGACCTCAACGCCAACTCCTTCCAGCACCAGCCCTATCTCGACAACCAGATCGCCGATCGCGGCTTTGATCTCGTCAGCGTCGGCAAGACCATCACCACGCCGATGGGCGTCTACTCCAAGAAGGTGAAGAGCCTCGGCGAGCTGGCCGACGGCGCGACCGTCGCCATTCCGAACGACCCGACCAATGGCGGCCGCGCGCTTCTCGTCCTCGTCAAGGAAGGTCTCATCAAGGTCAATCCGGATGCCGGCCTGAAGGTTGGCCCGGCCGACATCACCGAGAACCCGAAGAACATCCAGTTCGCCGAACTGGATGCAGCACAGCTTCCCCGCTCGCTCGAAGACGTCGATGCGGCCGTCATCAACACAAACTACGCGCTGGAAGCCGGCCTGCATCCGAAGACCGACGCCATCGCCATCGAAGGTCAGGAATCGCCCTATGCCAACCTGATCGTCGTGCGCACCGCCGACAAGGACGCGCCGTGGGCCAAGACGCTTGTCGAAGCCTACCATGACGACAGCATCAAGGCTTTCATCAACGACGAGTTCAAGGGCGCCCTGATCCCGTCCTGGTAATCGGTCCTTTAACGCCGATTCAGGCGTTCGAAATGATATATGCCCGACGCTTTTCCAAAGAACAGCGTCGGGCTTCAAATCGAAGCCATCAGGCCTTCACAACGCTCGCCGTGTAGATCTGGTCGATCGTATTGGCGAGGCTGGCGTCGAAATCCTCGTCATTCATCGTCACACGCAAGTCCTCGGTCAGGGCACGCGAGAAGCTGGCGATCATGCCGTGGTTGTGGCTGAGTTTTTCGCAGGCGTCAGCGCGGCTGTAACCGCCCGACAGGGCCACGACGCGGATGACCGCCTTGTGGGCGATGAGCGGTTTGTAGAAATCCGCGACCGTCGGGATGGTGAGCTTTAGCATCACCTTCTGGCCCGCCGGAAGGGCGTCGAGTTCGCGTGCAATCTCGTCGCGCAGAATGGCTTCCGCTTCCGCCTTGGTCGGGCTCTTGATCGAGACTTCCGGCTCGATGATCGGGATGAGACCGTGGCCGAGGATCTGCCGGCCAACCTCGAACTGCTGCTTCACCACAGCGGCGATGCCGGTCTTGTCGGCATGACCGATCACCGAACGCATCTTGGTGCCGAAAATGCCCTTTTTCGCCGCGCGCGCCAGCAGGACGTCGAGATCGGGCATCGGCTTCATCACCTGTACGCCATTCTCCTCGGCGGCCAGGCCCTTGTCGATCTTGAGGAAGGGCACGACGCCTCGGTCTTCCCATAGATAATTGGGAACCGGCTTGCCCTTCGCCTCACCGTCCATGGTTTTCTCGAACAGGATGGCGCCGATCACCTTGTCGCCGGTAAAAGCGGATGCCGTCATGATGCGCACGCGCATCTCATGCATTAAACGAAACATTTCTTCGTCGCCGCTATAATCGGAATCGACGATGCCGTAGAGCCGCAGGGCTCCCGGGGTGGAGCCTCCGCTCTGATCGAGGGCGGCGATGAAGCCCTCCCCGCCGGTCATCTGCGACATCATCTTTGCGTCGGTCATTCTTCCCTCCCGTTGCGGGCCGGCGGCAATGCACACGGCCTCGCTTGTTCCACGCAAATGTTCTGCCACCGATCACGCCGGTCGGCAACGGGCGGCTTTAGGCCCTTGCCCTGCCGTCAGGCAGGCCTGGTGCGCTGGTGGCGGCCATAGGCCTTCGCATAGACGGATGGTGTCTTGCCGACATAGCCGAAAAAGGCGCTTGAAAAGGCAGAGCTGGAGGAAAAACCGACCTCGAAGGCGGTCTCGGTGATCGACCGTCCCTCCTTGCGCAGGAGTTCCATTGCGCGGTTCATGCGCATCTCGCGGATGAACTCCCGCCAGCTCTGGCCAAGCTCTGCCTGAAGGTGGCGCCTCAGGGTGCGTTCCGACATGCCGGCATGTCCGGCGACCTCCGGCAGGGTGACCCCCGGCCCGCGCCGGCTGGCGAAGTCGATCACCTTCTGCATCGAGGAGTTTTCGGCATAGGGCGTCCACAGGATGCGGTCGTGCTGGAACCAATCCGGCAGCATCTCGCCGAGCGTCACGAAAAAGCAGCGCGCCTTCCTGTCCCGCTCCGCCGCCTCGGCACTCCAACGCGAGGCATAGTCGATCATGCTTCCGGCAAAATCGCTCACCGCGCCGACCCAGCAACCATTGTGTTGCCAGGCCACTTCTCCTCCGCAGAATTTCGCGACAATACCCGCCGAAGGGATTCGCGCCCGCAGGCGGAACGGACGGGCGGGCGGAATATAGACCATGTGATCGGCCGGAATGACCCATTCGCCGGCATGGCCGAACAGCTCCAGCTCGCCGGCCGTGCAGCGCACGAGCTGGCCGCCGCCCTCGCCTTCGCTGGCAAAATCGAAGCGACCAGTGCCGAAGAGGCGCGCATGGCTGACCATCTCGGCGGTCACGTCGAAATACCGTTCTGCACTGGTCTTGTCCGCCATCCTGCGCCTCCACATTCGATTGGCCGATTTCAGGAGAAAAATGGCCGATTATCGAATGCAGGACAAGTCCGATTTTGGCACTTTATCATCACAACGTCGAAAAGCGGACAAACGCCGCAGCGATGTCCTGGGGAGGATCACCACGATGACACTGATCGACGCATGGGCGGCGGAGGATGCCGTGTTGTCGCTTGAAGGGCTGAGCAAGCGCTTTGGCGGCACGCAGGCGGTCAGCAATGTCGGGTTTGCCGTGCGAACCGGCGAGATCCTGGCATTGCTCGGCGAGAACGGCGCAGGCAAGTCGACGCTGATCAAGATGCTTGCCGGCGTCTACGGTGCCGATGCGGGCGAATTCCGCTTCCGCGGCACGCGCTTCGACCCGCGCGACGGCCATCCCGGCATCGCCTTCATCCATCAGGATCTCGGTCTCATCGAATGGATGACCGTTGCGGAGAACATGTGCCTGATGCACGGTCGCTACCCGCGTCGGCTGGGCTTCATCGACTGGCGCGCTGCCCGGAGCCGCGCCGCCGACGCCTTGGCACTTGTATCCGACGCGATCGATCCCGACGCCCGCGTGCAGGATCTCACACGCACGGAAAAATCCCTTGTTGCTATCGCCCGGGCGTTGGCACGGGACGCGCAATTGCTGGTGCTCGACGAGCCGACGGCGAGCCTTCCCCAGTCAGATGTGGAGATGCTGCACGCGGTGCTGATGCGGCTGCGTGGCCGCGGCGTGGCTATCATTTATGTCTCGCACCGGCTGGACGAAGTGTTTGCCATCGCCGACCGCGTCGTCGTGCTGCGTGACGGCTTCCGCGTTGCCGTCGAACCGATCGGCCGGCTCGACGGCACCCGCCTGATCGAATTGATCATCGGCGGCAGGATGAAGGATGTTTTCGTCCGCCCGCCAGTGCCGGCCGATACGCCGGTGGCCCTGACGCTGGAAAACCTCGTCGCCGCCGATGTCGGCCCCGTATCCCTCACGCTCAGACGCGGCGAAGTGCTGGGCCTTGTCGGCCTGCGCGGTGCCGGCCAGGATGCCGTCGGCCAGGCGCTATTCGGTCGTTGTCCTATCTATTCGGGCCGCGCCGTCCTTGGCGACGGCCGTGTGCTCACAAGCCGGCACCCGCAGGATGCCATCCGTGCCGGTATCGCCATGGTGGCGGGTGACCGCAATGCGGAATCGGTTGCCCGCGGTCTTTCGGTGCAGGAAAACCTCTTTCTCAATCCGGCACTCACCGGGCGGCGGCTCTCTGATTTCGCCCATCCGGACACGGAGGCGAAGGCGACCGCCGCGATCGGCCAGACCTTCGACATCCGGCCCAACGATCCCACGGCGGCAATCGAGACGCTGTCGGGCGGCAACCAGCAGAAGGTCGTCATGGCGCGCTGGATGCAAATCGGCGCAGACGTGCTGATCCTCGAAGACCCGACCGCCGGCGTCGATGTCGGTTCAAAGGCCGATATCTATGCGCTGCTCGCCGAGGCGCTCGCCAAAGGCCTCGCCGTGCTGCTGATCTCAACGGATTTCGAGGAAGTCGCCGGCATCAGCCACCGCGCACTGGTCTTCCGCAACGGGCGGGTCACCGCCGAACTTTCGGGCAGCGACCTCTCGGTCGAGAGCCTGCTCAACACCGCATCCCTGGAACCGCTGTCAAGGCAGGAGGAGGCCTAATGGAATCCCTACGTTCAAACGCGCTCGAACCGACACGCTCGGAGCTTGCCGGCCTTGCCGGCACCGCCCGTCTCCTGCGGCTCTTGCCGGTCTACGGACTGCCGCTCTTGACGCTCGCCCTCATCCTGTTTTTTTCGCTGATCCTGCCGGATACCTTTCCGACCCTGCTGAACTTGCGGGCCGTGCTCGGCGAAAAGGCGGTGATCGCCCTGCTCTCGCTCGCCGCGATGATCCCCATGATGACCGGCCGCATCGATCTTACCGTCGGCTACGGCATCGTCATCTGGCATGTGCTCGCCATCAGCCTGCAGACGGTCTATGGCCTGCACTGGTCGGTCGCCGTGTTGATCGTGCTTGCCGGCGGCTGCCTGCTCGGCCTCATCAACGGGCTGCTCGTCGAAGTGGCACAGATCGACAGCTTCATCGCCACACTCGGCACCGGCACGCTCATCTATGCCGCAGCCCTTTGGCATACCGAAGGGCGCCAGGTCATCGGCCTGCTGCCGCCTGCCTTCACCGCGCTCTACACGACCCAGCTTTTCGGCCTGCCGATCGCCGCCTTCTATGTACTCGCCATCGCGATGGCACTGTGGCTCGTTTCCGACTACCTGCCGATCGGTCGCTATCTCTATGCCATCGGCGCCAATTCCCGCGCGGCGGAGCTGAACGGCATTCGCACCCGCCGTTTCGTTATCGGCGCTTTCGTTGCTTCCGGCCTCATCGGTGCCTTCGCCGGCGTCGTGCTTGCCGCAAAGCTGCGCATCGGCCAGGCGAGCGTCGGCCTCGAATTCCTGCTGCCGGCCCTTGTCGGCGCATTTTTGGGCTCGACCACCATCAAGCCGGGCCGCGTCAATGTCTGGGGCACGATCATCGGCGTCATCATTCTCGCCGTCGGCATATCGGGCATCCAGCAGATGGGCGGCGCTTTCTATGTCGAGCCGCTGTTCAACGGCGCGACCCTGCTCGTGGCGATCGGCATCGCCGGCTACGCCCAGCGCCGGCGCGGTTCCGTGCGCCACGCCCGCCGCCCCACCGCAAAATCCTGAAACCGTCTTCAAGGAGGAGAGAAGACATGAAGAGACTGCTTCAAACGACAGCACTGACGCTGCTGGTGGCCCTTAGCGCCACGACAGCCCGCGCCGATGCCGTGGCCGACGCCAAGGCCTATATCGCCGAAATTACCAAGCCCAACCCCGCCTGGACGGGTCCGACGACGGGACCGGTCGCGCAGAAGGGCAAGTCGATCGTCTATGTGGCGGCCGATATGCGCAACGGTGGCGTGCTCGGCGTCTCCAAGGGCATCGAGGAAGCCGCGGCCGCCATCGGCTGGACCGTTCGGGTGATCGACGGACAGGGTACGGTTTCCGGCCGCTCCGCCGCCCTGCAACAGGCGATCGCGCTATCGCCTGACGGTATCGTGCTCGGCTCCGTCGATGCCAACGAGCAGGCGGAGGCGATCAAACAGGCGGCCGGTGCCGGTATCAAGCTCGTTGGCTGGCACGCCACGGCAACCACCGGCCCCTCCGACAAACATGCGATCGTCACCAATATCACCACCGACCCGCTGGAGGTTTCCAAGGCGGCGGCCTCCTTCGTCGTCGCCGACAGCGACGGCAAGGCCAATGTCGTGATCTTCACCGACAGCGTCTACGACATCGCCATCGCCAAGTCCGACGCCATGGCCGCGGTGATCCGCGCCTGCACGACCTGCAAGCTGTTGACGATCGAGGACACGCCGCTCGCCGAGGCCTCGACGCGCATGCCGCCGCTCACCAATGCCCTGTTGCAGCGTTTTGGCGACGAATGGACCTATTCGCTGACGATCAACGACCTGCCGATCGACTTCATGGCCTCGGCGCTCCAATCCGCCGGCAAGGCGGCGGATGGTTTTCCACGCAATGTCTCGGCCGGCGACGGCTCGGAAGCCGCTTTCCAGCGCATCCAGCAGAACTACTACCAGACCGGCACCGTGGCCGAACCGCTGTCGCTGCACGGCTGGCAGGCCGTCGATGAGTTGAACCGCGCCTTCGCCGGCGAAAAGGATTCCGGCTACGTCGTGCCGGTGCATCTCTTCCTGCCGCAAAACGTCAAGGAAGACGGCGGCGAGCGCTTCACCTTCGACCCGAACAACGGCTACCGCGACGCCTACAAGAAGATCTGGGGCGTCAACTGAAGCTTTCCGGCGGGCGTTTCGGCTAGTCGCGCCCGCCTCCTTCCCCAATGGAGACCAAGATGAGCAAACCTTTTTGGCCGGACGACATCCGGCTGGTGATTTCCATTTCCATGCAGTTCGAGGCCGGCGGCGAGGCGCCCTATGGGCCAGGCGGCCCGTTCTCGGGTTTCATCGACATGGACCCCTCCTATCCCGACTTTCCGACGAAGAGCTGGTATCGCTACGGTTATGTCGAGGGCATCCAGCGCATGCTCGACCTCTGGGACAAACACGGCATCAAGGTAACGTCCCATATGGTCGGTTCCGCCGTGGACCGCAGTCCGGCCGTCGCCCGCGAGATCGTCGAACGCGGGCATGAAGCAGCCGCGCACGGGCGCGACTGGATTCTTCAGGTCGATTTGCAGGAACCGGAAGAGCGAAAATTCATCAGCGACAATGTGGTTTCGATCAAGCGTGCCACCGGCGTCGCTCCCGTCGGCTACAATGGCGCGGCGATGCGCGGCACCGTTAACACGCTGAAAATCCTGCAGGATGAGGGTTTCCGCTACCACATCGACGATGTCAGCCGCGATGAACCTTTCCTCATCCCGGTGCGTGGCAAGGATTTTGCCGTCGTGCCCTACTCCCTCACCCTCAACGACATCGTGCAGTTCGAGGGCTACAAATTCACCAATACGGAATATGAGCGTCAGCTAAAAGATGAATTCGACGTGCTCTACGAGGAGGCCGCGACCCGCCGGCGCATGATGTCGATCTCCACCCATGACCGGGTGCAGGGCCGGCCCTTCCGCGTCCGCTCGCTCGACCGTTTCCTCGACTATGCCCTGAAACACAAGGGCGTCGTGTGCCTGCGCAAGGACGCCATTGCCGACTTCACCTTGACCGAACCCTCGATTCTGCGCGATTCCAATCCGCACGATGAATGGGCAGAATGGGAGCGCCGTCACGGCGAGCAGAAAATCCGGCCGATCGCCTGAAAGATGGACATCCGGGCGGCGGCACCGCCGCCCGACACAGGAGGCATATGTGACCGACATCACCATCATCGGCGGCGGCATCGTTGGCATTGCGACAGCCTATGAACTGCTGCGCCACTTTCCCGGACTTTCGTTGGAAGTGCTCGAGAAGGAAGCAGACCTGGCGTTGCACCAGACAGGGCGCAACAGCGGCGTCATCCATGCCGGCATCTATTACGCGCCGGGCAGCCTGAAGGCGGAATTCTGCCGGCGTGGGCTTGCCGCCACGTTGCGTTTTTCCGCCGAGCACGGCATCGCGCACGAGCAACCGGGAAAATTGCTGGTCGCCACGTCCTCCGTCGAGATGGAGCGCCTTGCCGCGCTTGAAACGCGGGCGACTGCAAACGGCCTCGATGTCCGGCGCGTGAGTGCAGCGGAACTGCGGGAGATCGAGCCCAATATCGAGGGGCTTGGTGCGCTGCTCAGCCCTACGACGGGTATTGCGGATTATGGTGGCGTCGTGCGCCGCATGGCCGCGCTCGTTGGCGATCTCGGCGGCCAGGTGACCCGTGGCGCCGAGGTAAGACACATCGAGGAGCGGGCAAACGACGTTCGCCTCACTCTTGCCGATGGCAGCACCCGCATAACGCGCCACCTCGTCGTCTGCGCTGGCGTCATGGCGGACCGGCTCGCCGCCCTGTGCGGGCTTGGCGGCGACTTTGCCATCGTGCCCTTCAAGGGTGAATATTTCCGTCTTGCGCCACGCCATGACCAGGTCGTTCGCCATCTCATCTATCCGGTGCCGGACCCCGCCCTGCCCTTCCTCGGCATCCATCTCACGCGCATGATCGGCGGCTATATTACCGTCGGGCCGAACGCCGTGCTCTCGCTTTCGCGTGAAGGCTACGGCAAGCTTGCCCTCGACTTTGGCGATCTCGGCGACATGGTACGTTTTCCCGGCTTCTGGCGCACATTGCGAGCCAACCTCTCCTCTGGCCTCACGGAGGCCGCGAATTCAGCCTTCCGCCGCCGCTACCTGAAAGCCTGCCGCCGTTACTGCCCCTCGCTCGAAATCCAGGATCTCTTACCCCATCCACCAGGCATCCGAGCCCAGGCCGTGCTGCGCGACGGCACATTGGTGCATGATTTCCTAATCCGCAGCTCCGCCCGCACCATCCACATCTGCAACGCCCCCTCACCCGCGGCGACATCGGCAATCCCGATTGCCGAGCACATTCGTAGCCTTGCCACAGAAACCTTCGGGCTCGGAAAGGCAGGGTGAAGATTACGGGATCGGGATGATCTTCCCAAAGGGCTGCGCGTTTCGAGGCCGCGCCGGCCATCAACGCCCATGCACAAAGCGCTGACTGTCATAATGGTCTGAGGATGTTAAGGTCCTGGCAACCCTATTTCCCTTGCCAGAATCGGGGAATCGGGTAACTGTCACGATATTTCGTATGAAACCGCGATAATATCGTGATTAGAGGCAGATCCCTAAATGAACGTGAAAATGGCCACTTCGGAAAAAGTGACGAGTTTCGCGGATACGATTCTCGAGCAAGGCAACAACAT
>NZ_JBQVPI010000024.1:0-76754 GCF_052438155.1 Shinella sp.
CGACGAGAACGACGCATGATGCGCTTCAAGTCGACGCGGCAATGCCAGCGTTTCGTCTCAACCCACAGCCAGATCGCGGATCTTTTCCACCTTCGTCGCGAACATCTGGCCGCCGCCGATCACCGCCAGCTTCGAGCCCACGCGATCTCGACCTGGCGTGAAATCGCCTGGTCGACCACTGCCTGAAAGGCGGCACACAAATCCTCGCCGCGAAATGCGACAAGTTAAGGCGACGCCATCTTGCCATGACTCCTTTTCGCCGCCCTATCGGGTGACGTCGGGTCGATCTAGGCCAAGCGCGACCAGGATCGCGGAACCGATGATGATCTGCTGGATGAAGCCGTTCACGCTGAGCAGGTTCAGTCCGTTGGTCAGCACGGTGACGAGGATCACGCCGGCGACGGGTGCCGTGATGGTGCCCATCATCAGATGAAAAGGCAGGATGAACTTGCGATGAGTGGGGGCACCTCTGTTGTAGTCAGGCCGCCTGCAACGCAGCCGCTTGGGGGCTGCTCGCGATCCTTCGGTTCGTGAATGGTTGCTTTCGTGTGCGTCAGTTCGTCGACGACGAGGATTTCGTCGGGAATGTCCGTTTCGGCAAGCAGACCCGCGATCAAAACTTCCGATTCGGCAACTTTCAGCATCCAAAATCCCGTAACCGGGAAATTTTTGGCAATGTAGGCCCTATCTGGCTGAAATATTCTTGACATAATTCCGTTTCGGAAATTTACTGGCCCTAATGAAGCCGATAGGGAACCGGTAATGACGCAGCGCTACCTGCTTGACGAACTGGATCGCGAGATCATCGGTTATCTTACCGAAGACGGGCGTCTTTCGGCCGCCGAAATCGCTGGCCGGATCGGCAGCGTATCGGAGCGCACGATCCGCAACCGCATTGCCGGGCTTTTGCAGGCCAAGATGATTGTCATCGGCGCCATTCCCGATCCGGTGGCGCTCGGCCGCGATGTTCAGGTCGAGCTGCTGATCGAGGTCGAGCAGGGCAAGCTGGAGGAAGTGGCCATCCTTCTCGCCGAATATGACGAGATCGGTTATCTCGCCGCGACCAGTGGCACGGCCAACCTCAGTGCCTCGCTCTTCGTGTCCGATCATGCAGCACTTCTCGACTTCATCGACCAGGAACTGGGCAAGCTGCCCGGCGTCAAGCGCGTGACGAGCTCGGTCGTCCTGCGGCTCTACAAGGTATTCGGCACGAGGACGACGGCGATCAGCCGCGGTACGGACCTCGGCGGTAAGAAGAAAGGGTAACCCATGCTGCGCATTGGGGTGGATGTAGGCGGAACCAATACGGATGCGGCGCTGCTGCGCGGCACCGAGGTTCTGGCAACGGTGAAATCCTCGACCACGGCGGACGTGACCTCGGGCGTCAGTGCGGCAATCCGCACGGTGCTTTCGCAGGCGGACGTCGCCGCGACCTCCGTCAACGGGGTGATGATCGGCACGACGCATTTCCTCAACGCCGTCGTGGAAGGTCGGCATTTGGAAAAGGTCGGCATCCTTCGGCTCTGTGGGGCCGCGACACGCTCGCTTCCGCCGATGATCGATTGGCCCGACACCCTGCGCCCGATCGTCGATGGCGGCGCGGCCATGGTGGGCGGCGGCGTGAACTATGACGGTTCCGAAATCGCGCCGCTCGATATCGACGCCGTTCGTGCAGCCTGCCGCGACTGGCGCGCCCGTGGCATCTCGGCGATTGCGATCTGCTCTGTCTTCGCGCTGGTCGATCCACGCATGGAAAACGAGGCAGCGGACATCGTCGCCGAGGAAATTCCAGGCGCAGCGATCAGCCTGTCGCACCGTGTCGGCCGCACCGGCCTCCTGCCGCGCGAGAGTGCGACGATCCTCAATGCCAGCCTCCACACGCTCGGCCGTGAAACCGTCGGCGCCTTCCGTTCGGCCTTCGCCGCGCTCGGTCTCGCCTGCCCGCTCTACCTGACGCAGAACGACGGAACGCTGATGGCGGCGGACTTTGCCGAGCGTTATCCCGTCTTCACCATCGCCTCCGGCCCGACCAACTCGATGCGCGGCGCCGCCTTCCTGACCGGTCTCAGCGATGCCGCCGTCATCGATATCGGCGGCACCACCACCGATATCGGCATGCTCGTCGCAGGCTTCCCGCGCACCCGCAGCGAAGGCGCGATGATCGGCGGCGTGCCGACCAATTTCCGCGTGCCGGATGTCTATTCCTTCGGCCTCGGCGGCGGCAGCATCGTGCGCCCCGGCGAAGCTGCGACCATCGGGCCGGATTCGGTCGGTTTCCGCCTGCCGGAAAAGGCCCTCTGCTTCGGCGGCGATACGCTGACAGCGACCGACATCGCGGTTGCCGCGGGCCTCGTCGACCTTGGGGATCGGAGCCGTCTCAGCCACATCACGCCGGAATTCGCCCGGCAGATGCTGGCGCAGATGAAGGCCAGCATCGAGACGGTGCTGGACCGGATGAAGCCGAGCGCCGACCCGATCCCCGCCATCCTCGTCGGCGGCGGGTCCGTGCTGGTCGAGGGGCTGCTGAACGGCACGTCCGTCTCGCTGAAGCCCGATCATTTCGGTTCGGCCAATGCGATCGGCGCGGCGATCGCGCAGGTCTCTGGCGAGGTAGACAGCGTGGTTTCTCTGGAAGGCACCACGCGCGAGATCGCGCTTGAATCCATCATCGCCGAAGCGCGCGCCCGTGCCGTAGAGGCCGGCGCCGATGCCGAAACGACGACGCTTGCCGAAATCGAGGAAACGCCGCTGGCCTATCTGCCCGGCAATGCGGTTCGCGTCGCTGCGAAAGTAATTGGAGACCTCAGGGCATGAAGTACTGGACGCTCACCGAAGCGGATATCGACCGCATCGCCATCGGTTGCGGCATTCTGGGCACCGGCGGCGGCGGCAGCACGTATCATGCGTCGCTGCGCGCCAAGGCGCTGTTGCGTGAGGGCAAGCGCATCCGCATGGTGCGCCCGGCCGACATGGATCCCGATGCGCAGATCATCGGCATCGGCGGTATCGGCGCGCCGACCGTCGGGATCGAGAAGATTGCCGAGGGTGCTGAAGGCGTGCGGCTTCTCCACGCGCTCGAGCACCATATGGGCCGCAAGATCGATGCGTTGCTCGGCGACGAAGTGGGCGGCGGCAACGGTCTTTCGCCCATGCTAACGGCCGCGATGGTCGACCTGCCGGTGGTGGATGCCGACGGCATGGGCCGCGCCTTCCCGGAAGTGCAGATGACGACCTTCTTCATCCACGGCCAGCCGGTGCAACCGGCAGCGCTGGCCGATGCGGACGGCAATGTTCTGATCGTCACCGAGGCCACCACGCCGAAGATGCTGGAAAAGCTGCTGCGCGCCAGCACCATCGCCATGGGCTGTACGGCGCTGATGACGACCGCGCCGATGTCGGGCGAATTCGTGCGCCGCTTCGGCGTGCCGCACACCACCAGCCAGGCGTGGAACCTCGGCGATGCGGTGCTCAATGCCCGTGCCGCCAAGGCGGATCCGGTCGACGCGATCCTCAAACAATCGGGCGGCGTGCGCCTGATGCGCGGCAAGGTCACCGATATCAGCCGGCGCATCGCGGCCGGCTTCAACCGTGGCACGCTCACCGTTGCCGGGCTCGACCAGGACAACGGGCGTACGATCGCCATCGAGATCCAGAATGAGTACCTGATCGCCCGCGAAGGCGAGACCATCATCACCATGGTACCGGACCTGATCTGCATCGTGGATTCGGAGACCGGCCGCGCCATCGGCACCGAGGAGCTGCGCTACGGCCTGCGCATCGATGTGCTCTCCATGCCCGCGCCGGTTCTGCTGCGCAGCGAGATCGCGCTCGCCTCCGTCGGCCCGCGCGCCTTCGGCTATGATTTCGACTTTGTCCCGATGGGCGTATCAGCCGATGCGCCTGCCGTGCCGCACTATGAAGAAGAAGACGCCTGATCGTCCGCCCTCACGACCAATCCACTGGGAGCCTGACATGAACCGCCGTAATTTTCTGAAAACCGCCGCGCTTGCGGCCCTTGCCACCGCCGCCACCTCGCACTGGAACTTTGCGATGGCGCAAGGCACCGGCAGCATCTTCACGCTCGCTTACCCGACCAGCTTCCCCGACCTCGACCCCGCGACCTCGTTCTCGAACGATGGCGCGGTGCTCGCCAATGTCTATGAAGGCCTGACACGCTACATCCCGGCGACCGACGCCGCCGAGGCGAAGATCGAGCCGCTGCTCGCCACCTCCTGGGAAGTCAGCGCCGATGGCAAGACCTGGACCTTTATCCTGCGCGACGGCGTGAAATTCCACGACGGCACGCCGCTCACCGCGGAGGCCGTGAAGGGCTCCATCGAGCGCACGAAGAAGATCGGCGGCGGCGCGTCCTTCATCTGGGGACCCGTCACGTCCATCGAAACGCCCGAGCCACTGAAGGTGGTCTTCGTGCTCTCCGAGCCGCAACCGCTCGACCTCATCGCCTCGGCCGGCTTCGCCGCCTGGATCTATGCGCCTGCCTCGCACGACAAGGATGCCGCCTGGTTCAACGCCGGCAACGATGCCGGCACCGGCGCGTTCAAGATTTCGCGCTACGAGCCCGGCCAGCGTGCGGTTCTCGACCGCGCGGAAGGCTATTGGGGCAAGGTGCCGGACGGTGCCTTCCAGACGGTGTCCTTCGAAATCACCGAGGACACCACGCTTGCCCAGAACATGATCGAAAGCGGCCAGGCCGACTGGACCTACAGCCTTCCCTATGAAAACCTCGAGGCGCTGAAGTCCAATCCCGACCTCAACGTCGTGGTCAACCCGTCTTTCGAAACGCTGTTCGGCCTTTACAACGTCAAGCGCGCGCCGCTCGACAAGATCAAGGTGCGCCAGGCCCTGTCGCTCGCCTTCCCCTATGACGATGTAATTTCCGCCGGCACGAGCGGCTTCGCCACGCGCGCCAAGGGCGTGGTACCCGCCGGCATCTGGGGCCATGACGCCAACGCGCCGATCCCGAAGACCGACCTCGAAGCGGCCAAGGCGCTTCTCGCCGAGGAAGGCATCGAACCGGGTCTCGAACTGGTGATGACCTATTCGACGTCTCAGGCGATCGAGGCGGTCGCCGGCGAACTCTGGAAGGCCAATCTGGAAACGCTCGGCATCAACCTGACGCTTCAGCCAATGGCCTGGGAAGCCCAGTGGCAGCTCGGCAAGTCGAACCCGGAGGCCGCCCAGGACATTTTCGTCATGTTCTGGTGGCCGACCTTCGTCACCCCCTACGACTATCTCTTCAACCTGTTCCACACCGAAGAGAAGCCGAACTTCAACCTCGGCTACTACTCCAACCCGGAAGTGGATGCCAGGATCGACGAGGCGGCAAAGCTTTCGGGCACCGACCGTCCACGCGCCGAAGCCCTGTTCATCGAGGCGCAGCGCAAGGTGATCGAGGATGCGGCGGCCGTCTTCATGCTGGACCAGCCCAACGTTCACATCATCCGCTCCGACATCAAGGGCTACGCCGACAATCCCGCCTACGGGCACGTCGCCCTCATCAACGAACTGAGCCGGTAAGGGGCGCGTGGCGGTCTGATGGAACTCCTCCGCTATATCCTGCGCCGCGTGACGCTCTCCGCCTTCGTGGTGGTGGGTGTGACCTTTCTGGTCTTCGTGGTGGCGCAGGTCGTTCCGTCGGACCCCGCGGCACTCTATGCCGGCCCGCGGCCCACCGCCGAGCAGATCGAAAAGGCGCGTCAGGAGCTCAATCTCGACGCGCCGCTGCCCGCCCGCTTCGCCACATTCGCGACGGCCATGGCGACGGGCGATTTCGGCATTTCCTACAAATCGCGCCGGCTGATCGCCGAGGACCTTCGGGCCTATCTTCCCGCCACGCTGGAGCTCGCGGTCTTCTCCACGGGCCTGGCGCTGATCATTGGGATACCGCTCGGCGTGCTCGCCGCCGCGCGGCAGGGCCGATGGCCGGATAAAGTCGGCAGTTTCGGCTCCATTGCGGCCGTTGCCATGCCGACCTTCTTCCTCGCCATGATCCTGCAACTCGTCTTCTCGCAATGGCTCGGCATCCTGCCGCTCTCAGGGCGTCTGTCGCGTGAAATCTCCATCTCCGCGCCACTGCCGATGGTGACCGGGTTCAATATGATCGATGCGCTTCTCGCAGGCCGCCTCGATGCTTTCGGCAACGCACTGACCCACCTGATCCTTCCGGCGCTGACACTCGCCTCCTATCCGGCAGGCGTCGCCATGCGACTAACGCGTTCGGCGATGATCGAAATCCTCGAGCGCCGCCATGTCGTCGCCGCGCGTGCCCTCGGCCTTTCCGAACCGCGCATCCTGTTCGGCCACGCATTACCCAATGCCATGGGGCCGGCGTTAACGGTGATCGGGCTTTCCTTCGCCTATGCGCTGACCGGCGCGGTTCTGGTCGAGATCATCTTCGCCTGGCCCGGTCTCGGCCGCTATGTCTCCGAAGCCATCCTCGCCAAGGATTTCCCGGTCATCGCCGCCGTCACCATGGTCGTGACGATCTGTTACGTGGTGATGAACCTCCTGATCGACATCGCCCAGGCCCTGGTCGACCCGCGGGTGGCGCTGTCATGAAGAAGCTCGTTCACCGTCTCGGCTGGCCCGGCACCATCGCCCTTGCGATCATCCTACTCTTCGTGCTCGTCGCGGTCTTTGCACCTTGGAGCGCGCCCTATCCGGCGCAGGGCGCCGGTGCGCCGAACGTGGTGGCCAAGCTCTCCCCGCCTTCGGCCGATTACTGGCTCGGCACCGATCATCTCGGCCGCGATATCCTGAGCCGCATCATCTACGGCGCGCGCGTCTCGCTGACGAACGGCATGCTGATCGTCGCCTTCTCCCTGCTCATCGGCCTTCCGGTCGGCCTGGCTGCTGGCTATTTCGGCGGCTGGGTAGACGAGGCGCTGATGCGCGTCACCGACGTCTTCCTCGCCTTTCCCGCCCTGCTGCTCGCCGTGCTGATGGCGGCGGCGCTCGGGCCGGGCTTCCTCAACAGCATTATCGCCGTCGCCGTGACCTGGTGGCCTTGGTATGCACGGCTTGCCCGCGCCGAAGTGCTGGTGCTGCGCGGCCAGCCCTATGTCGAGGCCGCGCGCCTTGCCGGCGTATCGCATCCGCGCATCATCATCCGCCATATCCTGCCGGCGACCGCTCGCCCTTTGACGGTGCAGGCCGCACTCGACGTCGGCCCGGCGTTGCTCACCGCCGCCGCGCTTTCCTTCCTCGGTCTCGGCGTGCTTCCACCGACCGCCGACTGGGGCCAGATGGTCGATGCGGGACGCAAATTCTTCCCCGCGCGCTGGTGGTATTCCGCCATGCCCGGCATGACGATCTTCATCATCGCGCTCGCCTTCAGCGTGCTCGGCGATGCACTGCGCGAGCGCAAGGGAGGGCCCGCCCGTGACCCTGCTTGACGTCCGCAACCTCGCCGTCAGCATTCCGACGCCGGAAGGCGACGTGCATGCCGTGCGCTCGGTCGACCTTCAAATCGCGCGCGGCGAAATCCACGGCGTGATCGGCGAATCCGGCTGCGGCAAGACCATGACCGGCATGGCAATGCTGGGCCTGGTGCCGCAGGGCGCCCGCATCACCGCTGACCGCTTCCATTTCGATGGCGAAGACCTGCGCGAGAACGCGGCGCACCTGCGCGGCCGGCGGATCGGCCTGATCTCGCAGGACCCTGCCGCCGCGCTGAACCCCGTTCTCAGCATCGCCCGCCAGATGGACGACGTGTTGCGCGCACACCGCGACATGCCGCGGCAGGCCCGCCACGCGGAAGCCGCAGCCCTGCTCGCCGCGACCGGCCTTCCCGATCCGGAGAAGGTGCTGAAAAGCTATCCGCACCAGCTCTCGGGCGGCATGCAACAACGCGTGGTCATCGCCCAGGCGCTCGCGACCGGCGCCGATTTCCTCATCGCCGACGAGCCGACCACCGCGCTCGACGTCTCCGTCGGCGCGCAGGTTCTGGCGCTTCTGCGACGGCTGGTGAGCGAGCGCGGGCTGACCGTGCTGATGATCACCCACGACATGGACGTGATCGCCGAGGCCTGCGACCGCGCCACGGTGCTGTATGCCGGCCGTTCCGTCGAGACCGGCCCGGTCGACGACGTCCTGCAGCGCCCCGGCCATCCCTATACGCGCGCGCTGCTTGCGGCTCTTCCCGATGCAGGGCCGCACGGCGCGCGCCTTGCCGCCATCGAAGGCTCCATCCCGCCGCCACGCTCCCGGATTGCGGGCTGTGCCTTCGCCCCGCGCTGTCCGCAGGCCATGCCCGTCTGCGCGACCACATCACCGCCCGAGCGCAACCGCGCCATCCATCGCTGGCTTTGCCATTTGCCGGAGGATGCGGCATGACCACGGCCCCGATACTCGACATCGACAACCTCGTCATCCGCTACCGCGCCGGCCTCTTCGCGCCGCGCCCCAAACCCGCCGTCAATGGTGCAAGTTTCCGGCTCACCAGGGGGGAAACGCTCGGCATTGTCGGCGAGAGCGGCTCCGGCAAGACGAGCCTCCTGCGCGCCATCCTCCGGCTACTACCGGTGGAAAGCGGCGCCGTGCGCCTCGACGGGCAGGATTGGCTCGCGCTGAAAGGCGATGCGCTTCGCCAGGCGCGGCAGAAGATCGGCGTCGTCTCGCAAAACCCCTTCCTGTCGCTGAGCCCGCGGCTGACCATCGCCGAGATCCTTGCCGAACCCATGCTGGCCGCCGGGCAGCGCAAGTCCCCCGTCATGCGCGAGAAAATAGCCGCCGTGCTCTCCGACTGCGGCCTTCCAGCCGATTTCCTCGACCGCCGCGCCCGCGAACTCTCCGGCGGCCAGGCGCAACGTGTCGCAATCGCGCGGGCACTGGCGCTCCAACCGAGCCTCCTCATCCTCGATGAACCGACCTCTGCGCTCGACGTCTCCGTGCAGGCACAGATTCTCAATCTGCTCTCCGACCTCAAGGCAAGCCGTGGTCTCTCGATACTCTTCGTCACGCATAACCTGAAGGTCGTCGCGCATATTTCCGATACCCTCCTCGTCATGCGCCGAGGCGATGTCATCGAGTTCGGCAGAACCGAAGCGGTCATCCGCGCGCCCACCCATTCGTATACCCGCGAACTCCTCTCCTTCGGTCGCGAGGCGACTGCTGGCTGATCGAATGGCGCGGCTTGTCCGAAACAGTCGGTAATCTCGGAGAACGGCCCGATCGGCGGCAACGTTCAGCCGCATCCGCATCACACCCACGATCGACAAAGGATCCTTCAAGACGGTGGTTTCGCAGCACAGCGAACCACCGTCGGCGGTGATGCGGCGTTGTCCATAGGGTCACCATTCCTGCCCCATGATCCCGGTGGTGAGTGGCGAGCGGATGGAAAGGCGGCCCCTCTGCCGCCGGGTCCGCCTGCAAATCCCGAAGCGTTGAAGGGAATCGAACCAGCGGCTACTTCGTTGAATGGCATATCCTCAATCAAGCAAGCGCGCTCTTCTACCGAGACTCGACTCAACCGAGCCCGCAATCTTTACCACGGCCATACCCGCTTGGATCATGCGTTGATGCCAGCGCGCGAATACGATGCCGCCGGTTTCGGTGACAACCTCTTGCCAACGTGCATGCGGATCAGGTTCAAACGGGTCGTAGAGCCTCGCAACCACGTCGCCGGCGCCGACTTTTGCTCCGAGCGGCTTCAGGTGGATGACCACACCGATCGTTGGACTTCTGACTACCTCGACAGCATCAAGCTTGGTGACGAGCGGAGCCGCGCCGACGGCGGTTTCGCGGGTGCCGGCTACTGCGCCTAACTGAACGAGAAAATCGCGGAGCGCCTGTCCGTCCGAAGCCGCCAACTCCGGATTAACATCGGAAAGTCCGCGTAGCTCAAGCGTACAGCCCGCAGTTCGAAATCCGGGCTGCTCGGTTCCTTCGGCAAGGTGCGCGTTGATCAGGTCCCATGCTTCCCCGTGCACTTCGTCAAACGGAGAGTCCGCCGACTTGTCCGCGAGAATGACCACAGGAACATCGAACCTCTGCGCCAAATGCTGGAACACCGGCCACGCCTTTTCGGATGTGTAGAGGTGAAGGGTGGCTTCCATGTCGGCGTGCACGTCGACAATCACGTCGGAGCCCCATGCCAATTCCATCAAGGCCGCTTGCAGACGCTCGATGGGAGCGCCAACGCGTGTCAAGCTGCCAAGGATTTTCGCGCCTATATACAGCACCTCGTTCGTTGTCTGCCTGTCTGGGCCAAGCAGCTTCAGTTCTTCGACCACCCGTTCACCCACCTGCGGGAAGGCGCGATTGAAGTTTCGACCGTCGAGCGAAAAACGGCCCAGGTGGCGCCCGAGGACAAACTGTTTCGCGCCAAGAGGATTGCAATGAGGCACGACAACAATCTCACCGCGAACCTCACCTGCGGCATCTGCCTTCTCAAGCAAGCCGACCAATTCGGCGAGCGCCATGGTGGCAGAGACTTCATCGGCGTGAAGGGCACCCTGCAGGTAGATTTTCGGCCGCGCGCCGGGAAGCCCGAAACGATGAACGACGATCCCATCTCCTGCTATATTCATCCATTCAGCGGTCATTGCGCGGCATTACTCCAAACAAGCTGATTGATACCTTCGCTCCCGTGACCGCCAGGCCTTCGACAGGCAGGCCAGTCGAAGCCGGACCTGGTTTCGCGTAGTAGCCGTTGCGGACTGACATGTTGTCGTGTAGTTCGTCGGACGAGCTGCCGGCAACGTAGTACGTGGTCGCCTTACGCACGTCCCGGAAACTCACGCCGGCGTCGGCAAACAGCGCCTCGACCGCTTTCATGATGCTGGCCGTCTGCTCGACAAAGCTGCGATCGGGCGAGGCATCGAGAGCCGTCAGATGGAATTGCCCACCCGCCATGCGCAACGACATCGACAAATGATCCGTGTCAGAGACAGACGCCCGTGGCCGATTATCTACGATCGGGGCTTTGGCGAATGTCAGTTCTGCCATGATATCCGCCTCAGCATCGGAGATCTGGACGGCACTATGAGCGATGCGATCGTCACTCCCTGAAAAGACCCCATCGGGGACTTCGCAGCCGACCGGAAGAAACCACTGCTCCGCAAGCAGGTAATCGCGTGAAAGATCTGCGCGGACAAGCAGCCTGTTCAACCGGGAACCGATTTCTTTAAAGGCAACTCGCGGAGACGAAAAAGTCGCCCAGATGAACGGGCCTGCATCGGATACCTGTAGTGTCAGCCCGGTTTCTTCATCGACAAAGGAAGTGCCTTCCGCCTTCTCATCTGAGGCAAACACGTCGACCTCGATCAGCATCCCATCATAGTAGAAGTGCGGGACGGCCACCGGAATGACCTGAACCGTCGGACCAAATTCGCCGTGGAACAGTCTCGTCAGACGTGCTGCATCGTCCGGCCCGGTCTTCACGTAGTAGATGACAAGCCGACCAATACTGGAGGGCCGGCTCTGCATTTCACCCAGGAACCGGCGAATAAAACCGGCCACGACCTGCGCCTGACGCATGAGATCGCCGGGATGAAGGACATTTCCGAGACTGTCCAGCGGGCACTGACCGCAAGACCAGAGGAGCGCGCCCTCCCTGACAAACAGGGAGTATGGATGCTCGATCCGCATTTTCCAGACGGTATCAAACGGCAAATAGGCTGTAGCAGATGTGCTCATTGTGACGACTTTTTCAATAACCGGATCCGCCAGCGTTGAGGCGGCGCGCCATCACGCTGAGCGGAAAGATGAGAAGGAAGAAGAGGATCGCAACGCCCGTCAGCGGCTCGAGATAGCGGAATGACGCGGACCCGTTCAGATAGGCGACGTAGGCAACCTCCCCTACCCCGATGCCGGCGAGCAACGTTGTCGCCTTGAGCAGATCGGTGAAGTAGTTGACCACGGCCGGCAGCATTTTCTTGACGGCCTGAGGCGCGATGACGCGAAACCAGATCACAGGTCTCGGGATGGCCAACGATCGGGCGGCCTCCCATTGCCCCCGGTCGACGGCAAGAATGCCACCACGCACGATTTCCGCCATGTAGCCGCCACCGATGAGGCCGAGCGCCAGCACGCCGCAGGTCAGCCCGGAGAGGTTGGCGCCGAGCAGGATGGGTAGGCAATAGTAGGCCCAGAATATCGCGATCATTTCCGGCGTGGCCCGGGTAACATGCAGGAAGCCCATCGCGCTTCGTGACAGGGCGCGCCGCGGAGACAAGGAGACGGCACCCAGGACGCTGCCCAGGCACGTTGCGAGGACAAAGGCGGCGGCAGTGACGAGTACCGTCGTGAGAAGCCCTTGCAAGAGGGCAGGAAAGGCCGAAATGACGATCTGATAGTCGAACATTATCGGTGCCTCCAGCGGTTGAGCCGCACTTCCAGCCTGTGGAGACCGCTTGCCAAAGCGAGACCGGAGCCGATGTAGATCAGGGCGGCGACGGAGTAGAACAGGATAGGATCGGCCGTGTAGTCGCTGATGCGTGAGGTCGTGCGCATCAGTTCGGGCACCGCCAGGATCGAGAGGATCGCGGTAGCCTTGAGAAGGCTGATCAGCGTGTTGCCGATCGCAGGCATCGTCATGGCCAGAGCCTGAGGGATGACGACGAGCCGCCACCGCTGCCGCGGATTGAGCCCGAGCGCCAGTGCCGCCTCATGCTGCCCCCTCGCCACGGAGTTGAAGCCGGTGCGATAGACCTCCGCCATATAGGCGGTCATCACGATCACCAGCGCGATCCCGCCGGTTTGCTGCGCCGTGGTGTTGAACCCCGTCAGCGCGGGCAAAGCGAAATGGAGCCAGAACAACTGCACCAGCAGGGGTGTGTTGCGGAAGAACTCCACGAACGCGACGGCCGGAAAGCGGACGATGGCCGAGGAACTGCCCAGGGCCAAGGCCGCGGGCAGCCCCAGAACCATCGATCCGACGGTTCCGAGTGCAAAGTAGAACAGCGTCAGGAGAAATCCCTTTGCCAAAGCGGGGATGTACGGAGTGAGTGTATCGAACATCGCGTGCGAAACCGCTTACTCGATGCCGTACCACTTCAGTTTCGTCTGCGAGATGAAACCGGTCGTGTTGGTATAGGCGATCCAGGTGTTGAGGAACGCATGGAAGTGATAGTCGCCCGGGCGCACCGCGTAGGAATAGCCCGTGGCCTCGATGGGCGTATCCGCACCGAGCACCTTCACCTTGGCATTCGGGTTGGCCTTCATGAACAACGCGTTCTGCAAGAGATCGCTGAGATGCGCGTTGGCGCGACCCGCCGCGACTTCAAGCTGCCCGGCGACAGCGTTGTCCGAGACGATGACCTTCTTCTGCGCGTCGGGCAGGAGGCGATCGCTCTGTGCAACGGCCGCCATGCCCGCGATGCTGACGGCTGAATATTTCGGATTGTTGAGCTGCTTCCAGTCGGTGACATCGACATCAGCTCCGACCAGCCAGGTATTGCCGGTCGTCATGTAACTGTCCGTGAAATCGACGGTGATGGCGCGGGCCGGGGTACGGAACATGTCCACCATGGCAATGTCGAACTGCTTCTGGACCAGGGACGGAATGATCGTCGACCAGGTCGTGTCGACGATCTCGAGCTTGACCTCCAAGACATCGGCAAGGTTCTTCGCCATGTCGACGTTGAAGCCTTCCCACTCGCCGGAAATCGGGTTCTTCTGCTGGGCGGGCACGGAGTCGGCCATGCCTACCTTCAGGACACCGGCCTGTTTGATTTTCGCGATGGTGTCAGGCCCGTCCTCTGCCTTTGCCGCCGGTGCCAGGAGCGTCGCGAATGCCAGCAACGTGGAAGCCACGATAGTCATCAATCTGTTCATGTCCGTTCCCTCTTCTGTTGCGGCGTACTCGGCCCGCCGGACCTGAAGCTTGGGGGCAAATCCCGATTGGGAGAACAGCGAAAAGTCTGATAGTCGTAATACGCTGGCGTTATAAGACAGCGAAACGAGAGTACCGATGCTTTCCGCGTCGGTTGGGATAAGCATGAGCGACCTTAGGAAAACAGTCGGAACTCTTGATAACCTCGTGGCATTCGAGGCCGCTGCTCGGCACGGCAATTTCAGCCGCGCGGCGCGTGAACTGCTCGTCGCCCAGCCGGCGATCAGCCGGCGCATCCAGCAGCTCGAACAGGCCCTGGGAACGGACCTGTTCGAACGGCAGGGAACGCGGATCCGGCTCACCGCCGCCGGACAGCAGTTCCAGAATGCGGTTACGACCGCGTTCCGCAGCATCGAACATGCGGCAAAGGCCTTGCCGCGCGAGGATGACGGGGTCGTCTCGCTCCGCGTCAATGTTGCCGCCGCCTCGCTTTGGCTCATGCCGGCGCTGGGCGCCTTCTATGCCCAGTTTCCCGATATTCGCCTGCATCTGGTCTGCATCGACGAACTACCGGAGTTCAGCAACAACGACTTCGATCTCGAAATCCGTTTCGGGACCGGGGCTTGGCCCAACGTGGAAAGTTATCCGCTCTTGCAAGAGCGGGTCTACCCCGTCGCATCAAGAGACTTCGTCGCCGAGCATGGCATTCAGGGACCAAATTGCCTCCGCCGTGTTCCTTTGCTGCAGCTTGAGAACTACACCAGCCCGCTGATGGACTGGAATACCTGGCTCGAAGCGGGAGACAGCTCGACTATCCGGCGGATGACGACCTACGCCATGGTGCTGGAAGCCGCGCGCTTCGGCCACGGCGTTGCCCTGGGTTGGCACCCTTATGTCCGCCAAGCCGTTGAGAAGGGTGACCTGGTAAAGCTCCCGATCAGTGAGAGGACGAGCGACTACCGCGAGTTTCTCGTGGCAAAATCCGCCCCGCGGCGGCGCTTCTCCGTTGAGCAAACGAAAGACTGGATCATCGAACTTGCTCGCCGGAGCGGGCAAGGCACCCAATGATGAACTCGTCGAACGCCAATGCCGCTGCGTTGCGTGTCTTGCTGCCCGCTGCGATATCGACGCCCCGAGGCTCTTGAATGGGTACGAACCCTCGACCCCGTTAGCACCAAATACTAGCGCTAGTTTATTTTCGAGATCCATACGATCGGAATCGCCCGAAAATCATTTCGATTGGTCCCTGTCGGCCCGTGATGATGAGATCATCAACGGCTTAGTGCCGATGCGGCATGGTTGCCACACACGGCATCCCGCGATGGCGGGATTGGCGATCTTTCCCGCGAATAGAGGAGCTACCGCCTCGAGCGGTACGGACAGGGGTACTACATTCTTCTGGGAGGCTAGGTCGCTGCGCAGCCGAAGGGCGTACCGCTGCAAAGGGAGGTGGAAGCGGCGATGTAGGAAGCATTCGCCGAATCGATGAGTCCGCAGGGCGTGGCGATAGACCAGATGGTGCGCAACGGCCCGGCGCTGAAAGGTTACATGCATCTCAAGACGTGGCCCTTTGAACGCTAGCTGGCGAGGCCCTGGCCGCCCGCATGCCGACCCGAAGCAACGGCGGGCCCGATGCCAGCCGACAGGCCAGCGCTGATGGCAATGATAGCCGTCGGAGCGCTATGCCCCGGCTCCGACGCCTGGCGTCCCTCCCGCCCGGACGAAAACCTGGAGACCTATATTGCGAAGCAGATCTTCAGCAGCCTTGGCAGGTGCTCGCCAACCTTGCGGCGGGCCGGGATTGTCTACCCTGACCTCAATCGTGCGTCGGCACCCGCACGAGTTGGAGTGAGCCATAGGCTTGCCGCTGCCGCTCGGCGGCTTCCTCAAGCCATTGCTTGAGCGCGGCGATTTTCGGCACCTGCCCGCGAGCCTTGGGAAACACGAGATAGTAAGAGACCCCGCGATCCACCACGATAGAAAAGGGGCGAACAAGGACCCCGTCCCTCAGGCTTTCCTGTATGAGATTGACATCGCCAAGCGCCACGCCCTGCCCGCGCGTAGCCGCCGAAAGCGCCAGTTCCAGCGTGTCGAAGATCTGACCTCGATGGGAGGCGATGTCCTGCGCGTTCGCAGCCTCCAGCCAGAGCGGCCAGCCGTTTAGCGGAAAGCAGTGTAGCAAGGGCTTGTCGCACAACATGTCCGGCGTCGCCAGGTGGCGAGCGAGATCGGGCGAACTGACTGGTGTCAGCAATTCGGGAAACAGCGGGATCGCCTCGACGTCCGGCCAATCGCCACGCCCCTGCACGATGGCTGCGTCGATATCGCTCGTCTCGAAGCTCGGCTCCCAAGCATCATAGGTTGTGAGGCGAACGTCGAGGTCCGGCAGCATTGCTTGAAGTGACGGCAGAATGGGCAGGAACCATCGGGTCGCAAGCGTCGGCGGCATGCGAAGCGTCAGGACCTGGCCGGAATTTCGCAGGTTACTGCAAGCCCGTGCGATGCGGGTAAAGGCGTCCTCCACGATCGGCAGCAGCGATTCGGCCTCCGGTGTCAGCCGGAGGCCACGCTTGTGGCGAATGAACAGCTGAACCCCGAGATTGTCCTCAAGTTGCTGCACCTGGCGGCTGATCGCGCTTTGCGTGACGAACATCTCACTTGCCGTACGGCTGAACGTTCCGCAGCGCACCGCCGTGACGAAAACCTCCAGCGCGTGCATCGGCGGCAGTCTGCGACTGAAAGAGGGCCGGGACGATGCATGATCATAACGCATGGATTTCATGAGAAAAATCCTCTTTTCAATTTTAAAATCAAAGCCTTAAAATACAAGCATCGAGGAACGATGTGCCTTTACGGCATCTTATAGCTATTTGAGGGAAACGGTCACCATGAAAATCAAAGCCATCCGGGCGACGCCAGTCAACCTTGTCCTTGAGGCGCCTTATGTGTGGGTCTTCGGCGAGTTACCGGGCTTTTCCACGACGATCGTCGAGGTGGAGACGGAGGATGGCCTGGTGGGCTACGGGGAGGCTCCTACCCCGCATGCAGCCTCGGTGATCCGCGACCAACTGGCGCCGAAGCTGATCGGCCGCGACGCCTTCGACCTCGCCGGAGCGGAATTCGCCTGCGTCCCTTTCTGGCGCGGCGTGCAGAGTATCAACGATCCTCTGCGCATCACCGCGTTCGGTGCAGTCGAGACGGCGCTCTGGGATTTGAAGGGTAAGGCCTGGAACATGCCTCTTTATCAGGTGCTCGGCGGGGCGGTGCGCAAGGAGATACCCTTCACAGACTACTTCTCGCTGCGTTCTCAAGGCCCGCTGCTGCCGGACGGGCGAAAGGTGCGTGGCGAACGCACACCGGAAGAAATCCTCGATTATTGCGTCCACCTCAACGAGACCTTCGGCACGACCTACTTCGAAGGAAAGTTCTCGACCGAGGATCCGCGCGTCTCACTGCGCATGCTCGAACTCATTCGCAAGCGCTTCGGCGACGACGTGATGCTGCGTATCGATTCTAACCAGGCCTATTCGTTGGCGACCGCTCGCCGTCTCGCCCGTCCGCTGGAGGACCTCGGCGTGCGCAATTGGGAAGACCCGGTCGTCACCGTTGAGGAAATGGTTGAGCTGCGCCGTCACTGTTCGATTCCCTTTTCCACCCACAACGCCGACATCGCACGCGCCATGGCGCTGAAGGTGCCGGACGCCATCTGCGGCAATCCGACTGCCGTCGGCGGCATCGGCCGGTTGGTGCGCTTCGTCGGTGCCTGCGAGCATGCCGGCATCGACTTCTGGTGCTACAGTGGCGACTCCGGCATCGGCAGCGCAGTCTACCTGCATCTTTGCGCCGCGCTCGGCTGGATCCGTGAGCCGAACCAGTCGCTCTTCCGAATGCAGGCCTTCGACGTGATCGAGGAAGGCCCGTTCGTGCCCCGCAACAATGTCGTTTCGGTGCCCGAAGGCCCCGGCCTCGGCGTCACGCTCTCCAAGGAAAAGCTCGACTGGTGCCACCGCCACTTCCTGGAGCACGGCGCCATGAACAAATACCACGACGCGAACCTGCCGGGCACCTTCCGCCGCCTGCCGCTCAGCTAGATGCACGAGGATCCACGTCATGAACCAAGATATCGTCAATCGCGCCCACCAGTTGCTGAAGGCGCGGAAGCCCGACTGGAGCCTCGAGCAGCCCTTCTACGTCGACAGCGACTTCTTCGACATGGAAATGGAGTTGTTCTTCACGCGGCAGTGGCTGTTTGCGGCCATGACCTGCGAGATTCCCGCAACGGGCGACTGGATCCGCGTCGATATAGCCCGCGAATCCGTAATTGTCCTGCGCAAGAAGGACGGCCAGATCGCCGCATATCACAACACCTGTCGCCACCGCGGCTCGCGCATCTGTCTTGCCGAGCGGGGTCGATCCAACCGTCTCGTCTGCCCCTATCATCAATGGTCCTACGAACTCGACGGGCAGCTGTCGCGCACCCGATTGATGGGGGAGGCGTTTGAGAAGGACGGTTTCGGCCTGGTCCCTGTCGCAGTCGGCGTCGTAGGCGGCTACATCTTCCTCAATCTCTCGCAAAAACCGCCCTCCTTCGAGCCGTTCCGCACCGCGGTCGAATCTTATCTGCTGCCGCACGACCTCGACAACGCCAAGGTCGTCCACACGCAGGCGCTTGTCGAAAAGGCCAACTGGAAGCTGGTGATCGAGAACAATCGCGAGTGCTATCACTGCGCCGGCTCGCACCCCGAACTGATGCACATCATCACGGAGTTCGACGATCCGAATGATCCGAAGGTCAGCCCGGACTACAAGGCGCTGCTTGAAAAGAAAGGTCTCGACTGGGATGCGCTGGGCCTGCCGCACGTTCACACCGAGGGTCACCTCCAGTATCGCGCCGTGCGCCTGCCCTTCACCGGCGGCATGCTATCCATGACAATGGACGGCCATCCTGGCTGCACCAAACTTCTTGGCAACCTGACGAGCCCGGACCTCGGCTCGGTTCGCCTGCTGCACCTGCCCAACACATGGAACCATGTGCTCGCCGACCATGCAGTCACCTTCCGCGTCTTCCCGCTCAATGCCGAGGAAACGCTGGTGACGACCAAGTGGCTCGTCCACAAGGATGCAGTCGAAGACGTCGATTACCACATTCCACGGCTGATCGAGGTCTGGTCGAAAACCAATGACCAGGACCGCCAGCTCGCCGAGAACAATCACCTCGGCATTCGCGGCCGCGCCTATCGCTCCGGCCCCTATTCGGATGTCATCGAGGGCGGTACGCGCGACTTCGTCCGCTGGTACGCCGACGAACTGTTGTCGGCGCTGGAACCGCTCGCCAACCATTACTCCAATGCAAAGGACCACGCGGCATGACCGGCACACTGAACGTTACCCTCCCGGAAATCGAATCCCTCGCGACGGCGACCCTGAAGGTCGCCAATGTAAGCGAGGCGAACGCCGCCTCGGTCGCCCGATCCATCGCCTTCGCGGAACGCGACGGGCAGAAGATCGTCGGCCTCTCTTACCTGCCCTACTACTGCGAGCACGCCGCCTGCGGCAAGGTGGATGGAAACGCCGTTCCGGTGCTCACGCGCCCGAGCGCTGCCGCCGTGACCGTCGATGCGGCGACGGGTTTCGCTCATCCTGCGATCGACCTCGGCATCCTGCCGCTTACCGAAGCTGCGAAGGAGACGGGTATCGCCATCCTGACGGTTGGCAATTCCTATGCCTGCGGCTCGCTCGGCTACTTCGTCGAGCAGCTCGCCGAACGCGGACTCGTGGCGATCATGACCGCAAACGCCTCACCCTCAATCGCTCCACATGGCGGCAGGACGCCATTCTTCGGCACCAACCCGATCGCCTTCGCCGCTCCGCGAGCCAGCGGAGCGCCGCTTGTCATTGACCAGTCGTCCAGCGTTGTAGCGAAGGTCGCCGTCATCGAGGCGCACCGCCGAGGCGAGGTGCTGCCGGTAGGCTGGGCGCTCGACCGTGACGGCAATCCCACCACCTCGGCTGAGGCCGCGATGGACGGCAGTCTCACTGCGATCGGCGGCTACAAGGGGGTTGGGCTCGCGCTGATGGTAGATCTTTTGTCGGCCGGCCTCAGTGGCGCGCATTTCTCGCACGAGGCGTCGTCCTTCGGGGATTGCGAGGGCGGCCCGCCGCGCACCGGCCAGTGCATTCTCGCCATCAGCCCGGAACGGTTGGGCATCGCCGATTTTGCTGCGCGCAGCGAAAGCCTGCTGACCGCGCTGACCCATGAGCCCGGCACTCGCGTGCCCGGCGCGCGGCGGCTTACCGCGCGGCAGGAGAACGCCGCGCGCATCGAAGTCGACCGGGACATCTGGATGTCCCTTGAAGCCTATGCCGCCGGCGCGCAGAGAGCGCCGGCATGATCGAGTTCCAGTCCCTTGCCAGGCTGCCGCTGTGGAGCAACGGGGACAACCGGTTGCTCTGCACCGGCGTGACGGTGGAGTCGGCGGATGTCGGCACGTTCACCTTCGCGCCGGAGAAGCCCGCCTATTTCCAGGACCAGCCGGGCCAGTTCGTGACCCTGATCCTGCCGGTCGAGCGCGGCCCGGCGATGCGGACCTACACCCTTTCCTCCTCGCCGTCGCGACCCCACACCGTCGCCATGACCGTCAAGGCGCAGGCAGGCAGTATCGGCACGCGCAGGATGTTCTACAACCTGCGCCCTGGCGATACGATCCGGGCGATCGGTCCAAAGGGGGATTTCACCATTGAGCAGCATCATAGGAAGAGTGCACTTTTCCTCTCGGCCGGTTCGGGCGTAACGCCCTCGATCTCGCTGACGCGTTTCCTCGCCGATTACCTACCCAGCGCGACCGTCGATTTCATGACCTGCGTTCAGACCTACGACGACCGCCTGTTCGCCGACGAGTTGGAAATGCTTTCCCGACGCATGCCGAACCTGCGCATCGCCTTCGTCGTCGAGCGACCGGATGCTCGCCCGATGGCCAAGGTCTGGTCGACCGGCCGGATCCATATCGCTAAGATTGCCGCCCTCTCTCCTAATTTCCTCGACCGCGAAATCTATTGCTGCGGACCGGAGGGCTTCATGCGCCATGTGCGTGCCATCCTGTCGGGCGCCAGTTTTGACATGGCGCATTATCACGAAGAGAGCTTTCAGGGCGAGACGGCTGCTGAATCCGCATTCGCCGATAACGGCGAAAGCGTTTGCGTCGTCTTCACGGCCTCCGGCAAGCGTGTCACAGCCGCAAGGGAAAAAACCCTTCTCCAGATCGCCCGTGAAGCCGGTCTCGAACTAGATACTTCATGTGGTTCCGGCCTTTGTGGCATCTGTCTCGTGCGCAAGCACTTCGGCGCCGTGGACATGAAACATCGCGGCGGTATCAGCGACGACGAGATCGCAGATGGCTATGTACGCGCCTGCTGTTCGCGCCCCCTCGGCAATGTCGAAATCGAGGCCTGAGCGTCGATTCCGAGAAGACACCCGAAATCGTTCGCGCGCCCCCATCCATCGCTTTGAGCGAGCCAGCCGGACCGAACAACTTGCTCAAGCCGACGTGTTTCCGTCGAGCTCAGTCCGTTCACATGAGGTTATTGCACATGTTTAACGCCATCTACGCCGACCTCGAAGCCTTGAAGCACACGCTCTACGCCGAGCGGCAAAACCGTGTTCGCGAATTCATGAGAAAGCGGGACATACCAGCGCTTGTCGTCCTGGACCCAAACCACATCATGTACGCGACGGGTGCGACCAATATGAATCTGTTCACGATGCGCACGCCCGCACGCTATCTCTTGATGGTTGCCGACGGTCCCACCGTGCTCTTCGATTTCCGCGGATCGGAGCATCTGGCTGTGGGATTGCCCACTATCACACATATCGACAGCGCAGAGGGGCTCGATATGATCGCGTCGGGTGGTGACCCGCAGGCCGCAGCCAAGCGTTTCGCCGATCAGATTGCCGGCTATGTCCGCGATGTCGATCCCTCCATCGATAAGATCGCACTCGACAGGTTTCCGTTTTATGCGACGGACGCACTGCGCGACCGAGGATTCCATCTCGAAAATTCCGACCAGGTGTTCACGCCTGCCCGTGCAATCAAGCTTCCAATCGAGATCGCTTATCTTCGTGAAGCACTTCGCAGAATTGACGTGGCGACCGCCCAGCTCGAGCAACGGGCGCTTCCGGGCGCAAGCGAATCGGAGGTTTGGGCGGAATTTCACTACCAGCTCATGGCCAAGGAAGGCCAGTACGTCGTGACGCGGCTCTTCCAGAGCGGGCCTAACACCTATCCGTACTTCCAGGAAGCCGGCGCGAGGATTCTTCAGGAGGGGGACCTTCTTTGCCTGGATACCGATGCCGTCGGATATCAGGGCTATTCAGTCGATTACTCGCGAACCTTCCTCTGCGGCTCGGGTAAGGCAACGGACGAGCAGCGCCGACTATATGCACGGGCAAGAGATCAATTGGAAACCAACGCAGCGCTCCTGGCGCCCGGCGTCGAATTCCGTGAACTGGCGGAAAAGGCATGGCCGATTCCCGAGGAGCATTTGGCCAGCCGCTACTATTGCATCGGACATGGTCTTGGCATGCAGGGTGAGTGGCCAAACATACCGCACCATGTTCGCGGGCGACCCTATCCCCTTCCCGGCGTACTCGAGCCGGGCATGATCATCTGTATTGAAAGCTATATCGGTACTGAAGCAAGCCAGCAGGGCGTGAAGCTTGAGGATCAGTTCCTGATCCACGAGGACCGTGTGGAGCGGATGTCCAACTATCACTTCGACGACAGACTCGGATAGGCGTGGCATGCAGATTTTGGGCCTGGCCGTGGGTAAGAACGGCATACAAAGGCAGGGTGCGACCACAGGGCTATGAAGTTTATCGCGTCTGCACCGGATGCAGGATCGTTTTATCCGTGAAGCGCTACAAACGGCCCGCGCCTGAATGCGCGGGCCAAGTGCCATATTTGCTTAGGACGCCACTTACGCCGCCGCCTGGAAAGACCTGAGATCCTTGACAATCAGAGCGTCTCGTAGCTTTGCGATATCTTCGCTCATCGGCCGGTCATCGACATATGTTGGAACGACGCTACGGATGTGCGCTCGGAGCCATTCCATTTCCGGCGCGCAAGCGCTCGCATTGGCTTGGCACTCGTATGCTTGTGCCGAGGCCAAGAGCTCGATTGCGAGCACAAACTCGACATTGCCGGCGATGTCCAGCGCCTTGATGGCCGCCGGCGTCGCATGCGTGAGCGTGTCCTCCTGTAAGGCCGAAGTAATGCCTCCATCGAGGCTCGCGGGAGCGGCAAGGCGGCGGTTCTCATTGACCAGCGAGGCTGCCGAATATTGCGCGATCATGAAACCGGAACGAATGCCGCTGTCGTCGGCGAGAAAGGCTGGGAGGCCGCTGACATGTGGATTGACCAGTCTGTCGATACGACGTTCGGATATCGCGCCAAGCGAGGCTAAGGCAACTGCGAGATGATCCATGGAAAGCGCAAGCGAGGCGCCAATGGCATGGGCCTGAGAATGGACCATGGGCATCTCAGTCGTGCCGGAAACGGCCGGGTTGTCGGTAACGCTTGCAAGTTCCCGGTCGACTGATGCGCTGACGGTCTCGAAGGCGTCGCGCGCCGCACCATGGACGTGCGGAATGCCACGAAGGCTCAAAGGATCCTGCGTCCGTGTACCGGCGCGGGCTAAAAGCAGGCCACTTCCGGAAAGATATCGGCGCAGGTTGCTGCCCACCGTGCCCATGCCATCGGAAACACGCAACGCGAGCGGACCCTCCACGAAAATATCGGCTTGCGTGCCCAGGTTCTCATAAGTCGCAGCCGCAGTCAGGTCGGCCCATTCCAGCAGGCGGGCGGCGCGTGCGGCTGCAAGGCTCGCAAGTCCAGTCGCGCAGGGTGTGCCATTCACGAGGCTCAGCCCCTCCTTCGCCTGGAGTGACAACGGCGCGCGGCCAATCCGCGACAGCGCCTCATGGCCGGGGAGCCGTTCGCCCCCATAAATCGCGTAGCCTTTGCCGATCAGGACCAATCCGATGGCTGCGGTATGGCAGATATACCCCACCGAACCCTGCCGTGGCACGACCGGCGTACAGCCATTCGCAAGCATATGTAACAGGAGATCGACAACCTCGAGGCGGATGCCCGACGCGCCATGGGCGAAGTTGTTGACCTGCGCTGCCATGATCGCCCGCGTCTCGGCGATGTCGAAGGGCTGGCCGACGGCACAGGCGTGGCTCAGGATGATCTTGCGCGACAGTGCCTGCTGGTTCTCCCGGCTGATGATGACATCGCTGAGCGCGCCGACACCCGTGTTGATGCCATAGCCACGGATGCCTTTCTCCACCAGCGCTTCGACGATAGCGCGGGCATTCTGCATGCGGACACGTACGCTGTTGGACAGGACAAGGCTCGCCCCGTCCGCCACGGCGGCGATCTCGTTCCAGGTCAGCGGGTTTTCGGTGCGGACGACGGTCTCAGTCATGGAATATTCCGATTGGTTGATGGCGTTTCACGAAGTGGACGACATAGTCGGCCGCCGGCTTTGTCAGGATTTCTGTCAGCGCGCCGGTCTGCATACCAATGCGGACGGTCTCGTCGAGATCGTGGGTGATGAAGACGACGGTCTTGGGCAGCGTCTGCTGCAGCTGAAGCAGTGAAACGCCGTCGAACTTCCCTGATGGAAAGAGGGCTCATGCGCGCGAGCAGCTGAAGGCAGTAGGGTGGCTTGAGAGAACGCCCGACGGAGTTGTCCGTCAAAGCGCTCTCAATTTTGCAGTTTTCCTTACTTCAGGCCGGCTTCGATTTTGGCGCGCGCCTTGGGGGAAACCCACGCATGCCATACGTCGGTGTTCTTTTTTAGGAATTCGTTGGCGGCAGCCTGCCCGTCGACCTTGTTGTCCAGCATATAGGCCAGGCTAATATTGATAGCTTCGAGCGGGAAGGTCGCTTTTTCGAGAACCTCGACAATTTCTGGCGCCTCCTCGGCGAAGGTGCTGTTGATGCCGTATGCCACCTCGACGGAGGGGAAAGCACAGCCCTCTTCCCGCTTGCCATTGGCGCTGCTCAGCTCCTTCCAG
Source organism: Shinella sp. (assembly GCF_052438155.1). Classification (NCBI taxonomy): domain Bacteria; kingdom Pseudomonadati; phylum Pseudomonadota; class Alphaproteobacteria; order Hyphomicrobiales; family Rhizobiaceae; genus Shinella; species Shinella sp. The sequence continues at coordinate 24,876 of NZ_JBQVPI010000024.1, forward strand.
CAGGCCTCGGAATATGGCTGTTCCTCGAGCTGGACGAATTTGAACTTGCCCATGAGTGCGGTTGGCGACCAGTAGTAGAAAAGGATCGGCTCACCTTGGAGGTAAGCTGAGGCGATCGCCGCGTCAAGCGCGGTGCCCGTACCCGGCCGGAAGTTCACATAGGCTTCACCAAGCTTGTACGCTTCGAGCTTAGCCGTGCTGATGCCCTCGCAGGTCCAGCCGGACGGGCAGTTGAGGAACCGACCCTTGGTCGGCTCTTCGGGGTCTGCGAAGAGCGCCACATATTTCGGGTCGGACAGTTGGGAAACGCCCTTCAGATCGGGCGCTGCGGCTTCTATGCTCCGCACCGGGTCTCCCTTCACGACGTAGTCCGGAACGAACCAGCCCTCGCTGGCACCCAGGAAGGTCCTTCCGACGGCCAGGACCTTGCCTTCCTCGGTCGCTTTGTTCCAAACGTCGCTGCGTCCAATCCACTCTTCAGCGAAGATCTGGACGTCGTTGTTCGCGGTCGCCTGTTCCAGCGTCACCGAATTGCCAGGGATGGAATCGACGGAACAGTCGTATCCCTTGCTGAGAATGGTTTTCATCACCTCCGTGATGAACGCGCCACTTTCCCAGTCAATTCCGGCGAAGGTGACGGTCTTGCCATCACCACAGTATGAGGCATTCGCTACACCCGCCGATGCACCAAGAAAGAGTGTGCTGGCGAGAAGAATGACATTTGATTTCATTTGTTAGTTCCCGTTTTTCGTATTGTTTATGATTCTCTAGTTTTTGCAGGCGTCCGGCTCTGGACCGCCCATCCGACAGAACATGCGGCCTTGAAATCCCGTTTTTAACCGCTACCGCCTTCAGCTACACGAGAACGCGCGTGCGGTTTCAATCGGCACCGGTCTCCTTTCTTCTCTACTGTCCGCATCAAACCGGCGCGTGGCGCTTTGCAAGCGCTCCCCTTGCGTTGCTGATCACTGGTTGAGTGACTTAACGGAATGATATTTGGCAAACTTGTCCCTGAAAACTGCATTTCTTCTCATGAGATCCATGCGGGATAGTCATAATTGTTGTTTTGCGATGAATAGAAAACGCACGAACAATCGGGCCGGGGCTCATCGCACCCACTCGCCTCCCTGTTGTCAGAAATGAAAGTAGTGGACTAGCACTCAATCAATCGCGTTTTTGGTTCCCGCACCACATTCGATGGCCGACCGCTCGACGACGACGTCCTGATTCTGTTGAAGAACAGAGGAGGTGACTTGCCGCAGAACTCTCGGTCGGAAGAGATGCATGCTGCCTTGAACCGAATTGAACCTCAGGCCCAACTCCAGAAAATTAGTCTTTTGCGCAACACCTGAGAATCGACTGTGCGAGTTACCACATTGAGACCCTGCTACCAGATATGTGCTCCGACAGATCGCCGGGTGTGGGCTACCGATATCATTTCCTCAGGTAGAGAATACAGGACCTTGAATAGGAGAACTCATCATGGGTTGGAAAACGCCAAAGATCGAATACGTGAACGGGTACAAGATTCTTGAGTTCGAGGGGCCTACCTTCAAGGTCTACGAGGGCAACCGTCAACTGGGAGATGAATTCCCATACTCCGGCGAAGCGGCTGCTCACGCGAACTCCCTTCCAACGCGGGATGCTCCACGGGGTTGAGCAGTAAAAGCAAAGCTATCCTGTTCCGAAGTACTACACCGGACCACGATGACAAGAACGGCAGCTCGCCCATGCTCGCAAGGCATGAGGCCTGTCCGTTGGTCTTGGAGGTAATCGAACTGTCTCTTCGTTCCTCACATCAACTAAATAACTGTAGGAATAAGCAGATCGCTAGAACACTCGTTAAATCTGGCGCCAGTTAGATAAGATCGTGCGCTACAGCATTTCAGCAACGACTATCGGTGCCGGCTATTCTCCAGCTCGGCATAACGGTCGCACGGCTCCACAATCGGCGATAGACCGGTGACGTCTCCAACAGGCTTTCATGCGTGCCGCTCGCCGCAATCGTGCCGGCGTCGAGGAGAATGATCCGATCGGCAGCGATGATCGAGGGCAGGTTGTGCGCGATGACGAAGAGGGTGCGACCGTTGGCGAGAGACGAAATCGCCCGTTGGATCGCCTCCTCGTTCTCCGGGTCGAGCGCGGAGGTCGCTTCGTCGAGGAGGACGATCGGCGCGTCCTTGAGGGTCGCCCTGGCGATACAGATGCGCTGGCGCTCGCCGCCGGAGAGACGGGCGCCGAGCGTGCCGACCATCGTCCGGTAGCCCTTCTCGAAGCCCAGGATCGTGTCATGCACGGCAGCGGCCTTTGCCGCCACCTCGATCTCAAGGTCGGATGCCTCCGGGCGGCCGGCACGGATATTGTCGGCGATGGTTTCGTTGAAAAGCAGGGCCTCCTGAAAGACCGGGGCGATCATCGAGGCCAGCACCCGATCATCGATCTCCCGGATATCCCGATTACCGATGAAGATGGTGCCGGCATCCGGCTCCCAGAAGCGCATCAGCAGGTGCAGACAGGTGGTCTTGCCGCTGCCATTGGCGCCGATCAGGGCGACCATCTCACCTTGTCTCGCCTCGAAGGAGACACCGGAAAGCGCGGGCTCCTGCCGACCGGTATGCGTGAAGGAGACTTTCTCGTAGCGGACGTCGAAGGTATTGGGGCTTCTGCCCTCGCGCATCCGGGGTAGCGGTACAGCAACAATGGCCTCGATATTGCGCTGTCCGATCCGGGCGAGCACAAGCATGGCGGTAAGGGTCGCAAAGTTTCGGGCCGGAACGGTCGCCGAAACGATCAGCAGAAGGGCGACCGTCAGCCGGATGGCATCGGTGCCTGACGCACTGCCAAAGGTGAAAATGGAGATGAGGACGGCAATGGCCGCCGACATCTCGATGGTCATGCGGAACAGGATGGCGATCGGTGTGATCTGCCGGACGCCCCGCCAAGCGCCGTCGCGCAAGCGCGCGACATTCAGGGCGAAGTCATGCCCGACATCGCCGCCGGCGGCAAAGGCGCGCAGCACCGACACGCCCTCCGCCTGCTCCTGCATGGCGAGCGACGCGCCGGCAAGGCTCTGAGCGCGGCGCTCCAGCCCCACCGCAAGCCGGCGCTGCGCGACTGTAAGGATGGCGAAACCGACTACCATGGTCGCGATGGCCGCAAGGCCGGCGATTGGCCAGGCGACGATCGCCCCGGCCAGGCAGACGCAAAGGACTGCGGCATTGGCGGCGATCTCCGGCCGCGTATAGGACGCGTGGTTTTCCAGCCAGAGAACGTCTTCCGAAACGGCCTGGATAAGCTTGCCCCCCGCAATCGCCCGGAAGGTACCGAGGGGCATGCGGATCAGATGCGCAAGGATCAACCGCCGAAGGCGCAGCCCGCCACGATAGGCTTCGGCATGGAGTCTTCTCGATACGGGCCAGAGCAGCAGGCGACGAAGCACGAAGATCGCAAGCAGCATGCCGGCGCACCAGAGGGCGGAGCGCGACGGATCGCCGTCGGCAGAGCGCCAGAGGAAGACCGTGGCAAGAAGCGGCTGTGCAGCGAGTAGCAGCCCGTCAAGCATACGCCCGAGCAAGCCTGCGTCCAGCCGAAGGCCAAGGGACAGAAGCGCATCACGATCCGCCATCAACGTCCGTCCTGTTTTGAAGGGTGAAGGATCGGGCCGCGACATGGGATCGCCATTGCCGGGCATAGGCGCCGTCGCGCGCCAGGAGTTCATCATGCGAGCCGCTTTCGGCAATGCGGCCGTCTTCCAGATAGACGATGCGATCGAACGCCCGCACGGAGGAGAGGCGATGGGCTATCGCAATCACCGTCCTGCCCTTCGCAAGTGCATCCAGCGCCTGCTGGATTTCGTGCTGGCTGTCTGGATCGAGATAGGCCGTCGCCTCGTCGAGCACGAGGATCGGTGCGTCCTTCAGGATGGCGCGGGCAATCGCGATGCGCTGCTTCTGCCCGCCGGAGAGCCCCTCGCCACGGTTGAGGATCGTATCGTAGCCGTCGGGCAGTGACCGGATGAAACCATCCGCCTCGGCAAGGCGCGCCGCCGCGACGATCTCATCCCCCGTCGCCCCCGGCCGTCCGATCGCGATGTTGGCACGGATGGTTTGGGAAAACAGGAACGTTTCCTGGAACACGGCCGTAAACTGCGCGGCAAGGTCCTGCTGGGGGAAGGAGCGGATATCGCGGTTGCCAAGGGTGATACAGCCGGAATCGGGGTCGAAAAAGCGAAGCAGAAGACGCGCCAAAGTCGATTTTCCGGAGCCGCTGGGGCCGACAAGCGCCAGCCTCTGCCCGGCCCTGATGTCGAGGTCGATGTCCGTCAGCGCAAAACCGTCGCCATAAGCGAAAGCAACCTTTTTGAACTGGACGTCCTGCCCGCTTTGCGGCTGCGCTTGGAGAACGGGGAGATCCGGCAGACCGAGCAGCGCATCGACACGCGCCAGCGAGGCTTGCTGGATGCGCAGCCGCCCCATCGCGCCGAACAGCCGCGCGCCAAGCGAAGAGAATGCGAAGGCCGAAAGCAGGAAAAAGACGAGGACGGAGAAACCGTCCGGCATCGGATGGAGCCAGAGGCCGAGCGGTGCCACGATCAGCAGCGTCGAGGTGGTGGTGAGGAAGAACCAGTTGGTGCTGGATGCCGCGAAGGCCAACCACTGGCCGACCACATCCTCCACCTCCCGGAAGGCCGCCTCCGCCCGGCGCAGATCGCCTGGGCCGATGCCATAAGCCTTGATGACCGGGACCATGCGGATCGCCTCCTGCAAGGCCGCATCGACCGCCGCCTGCGATACGACAAAACGGACCGACAGTCGGCCATCACGCCTCAGGATCAGAAAAAAAGCGGCAAACCCTGCGAACACCGGCCCGAACACGGCCATCGCCAGCCGCCAGTCGACGACCAGCATGGCGACGCCGAAGACGAGCGGCACGATCATGACAGCAACGAGATCGGGGATGAGATGGGCGATGCCATCCTCGATGCGCTCGACATCCTCCATGAGCGTGCGACGGATATCGGCGGCCTCGAAACGCTGGACGGCTCCGAGCGGAGCGGACCAGAGTTTCCGGCCGATGGCAAGCCGCGTCTCGGCCTGCACGTCGATCGCTACGCGATGCGACAGCAGGTTCGACACCATCTGCATGAGACAGGAGAGCATGACCGAGCCAACGAGCCCGACCGACCAGAACATCGCGCCATCGCGATCTCCAGAAACCAGGGCTCCGACGGCCAGCGCAACGACAGCCGCAACGGCCGTTTCCAGCACGGCGGCCAGGGTCGAGGCCGCGATGACGATGCCCATCCTGCCGCGGTGCCCCTCGGTCAGTGCCCATAGGCGGCCAGCGGCTCCGCCGCCGGCAACGTCGGTACCTTGCCCGGCCTTTTCGGGTGTGTTCACCGTGGTCTTCGCCATCGGCAGCTCAGAACTTGAGCTTGAAGCTGCCGCCGAACGTCAGCGGATCTCCCGGCGAAACGAGCGTCCCGACACCGAGATTTGCCGCTACCGTGCGATAGTCCACGTCGCCGATGTTCTTGGCGAAGACGTAAGCGGCATAACGGTTGTTCTCCACCCCGGCATAGGCGTCCAGCAGACCGTAGCCCTTCTGTCTAATCGTGTTCTGCACATCGAAATAGTAGCTCGACCGATAGCGATAGTTCACGCCAAACTTGCCGACGAGATCGTCGAAGCCCACCTCCCACTGGTAGGCGGCACCGGCCGAACCGGTGAAGCGCGAAACGAACTGCTGCTGGTTGCCGCTGACATCCACCGTGCCGGAGCCGTCGAGCGCGCGGGCACTGCGGAATTCCTTGTAGGTGGCGTCCGCGTAGCCGGCGCCGGCGGTCAGCGTCCAATGCTCGTCGATATCATAGGCAACGGAGAGCTCGCCGCCGAAGGATCGGCTCTGCGGCGCATTCGAGATCGGCGTGGCGCCCGTCAGCGCATTGAAACCTTGCACCTGCTGGTCGCGCCAGTCGATATAGAACAGCGACGCCTCGACCTTTAGCCGGTCGTCGAGAGCCGCGGACTTCAGGCCCACTTCGTAGCTGGTGACGCTTTCCGAATCATAGGCGCCCTCATCACCGAGGCCGACGAAGCCGGAATTGAAGCCGCCTGACTTGTAGCCGCTCGAAACGCCGCCATAGAGGTTCAGTCCCTCCATCGGCTCGAATTGCAGGCCAATGCGCGGTGTGACGTAGGTTTCGGAAAGCCTGGCGCTGTAGCCACGCGCAAAGGTCCCGGTCAAGCCGAGTAGTTCGGCGGTCTCATTGGCAGTGAAATCGTAGTCGAAGGACTTGCGATCATGGCCGATACGCAGGCCGCCAAAAACCTTCCATTCGTCGTTCAATGCGTAGGTGCCGTCCGCAAAGCCCGAGAGCGAGACCGTGTCCGTATCGCCGCGGGTCGAAAGCGTCGCCGCGCCACCGGTAAACGTGCTGTTGGCACCATAGGTGCGCGAGGCCTCGGAGAATTCGCCGTAAAGGCCGGCGACCCAGTTGAAGCGCTCGTTGTCCTCGGAGACGTAGCGCACCTCTTGCGACCATTGACGATAGTTGCCGTCGAACGGGTTGTCCGCGCGGTAGCGGAAATTCGGAAAGCCGAGGGACTGGAAAAGCGCGTCATAGGCCGCGAAATAGCCGAGCGGAAAGCCGTTGCCGTCGACATCCACCGCGCTTTTCTGGAAGCCGGTAATCGAGACGACCTTGTCGCCATTGTCGAGGTGGTAGGTGAACTGGCCGGAGGCGGTAGCAAGATCGCTTTCGATGCGCGTTGGATCATCGACAGCGACGCCCCTCCTGCCCTTCAGGAAATCCGCTTCCGGCATACCAAACATCTCACCGTCCAGCACCTGGCGCTCGACATCGACGATGCCGAGGAACTCGAGGTTGTCGGTAAGGTCACCAGCGATGCTGACGCGACCGTGTACATCCTTGCCACCGCCGAGATCCTCACCATTGATCGTCGAATGGAGGAAACCGTCGGTCTTGGATGCAGAAAGGGCACCGCGCACCGCCCAGCCATTGTCACCGATCGGCGTATTGAAGATGCCGGTCGCCGTCATGGTACCGAAGCGGCCATACTCGACGCCGAATTCGCCGCTGGTCTGGTCGGGATCGGGCAGGTTCGAGATGATGTTCACCGAACCGGCAATGTTGTTACGGCCGTAGAGCGTGCCCTGCGGTCCACGCAGAAGCTCGATGCGATCGACGTCGAGCAGCGTGCCGCTATGGGCTTGCGCGCTGCCGATGCCGACGCCGTCGAGATAGACGCCGACCGACGGATCGCTCTCGATCAGAGCGGAGCCGACGCCGCGGATCGCGGTGAAGGACGTATAGAGTTTCGCCGTTACGGCACCGGTCTGCGCATTCGGCTCGGCGGCGATGGCATCGTCGCGGCGCCGGGTTTTCCGAAGCGCCAGAGTCTCGCCGCTCTCGACCGCAATGCTTGCCGGCACGTCCTTGCTCTCCGTCGCGCGCTTCTGCGCCGTAATGATGATCGGCTTCAGCACGGTCGCTTCCGTCGCCACCTGTGCATGGGCAACGACAGGCAGGCTGGTGCTCGCAAGAAGGGCTGCGAACCTTATGGCAGTTTTCATGATCAATCCCCGGACCCAATTCGACGCGGATTATCGTTTCGGGAGGAAGATGGGTCGAGGCGCTTGGCTTATGCGTTTCGGCAAAAAGCTTACGATTATTGTCCAGTTTTAAATCATTCAAGATTTCAAGCGGCTAGGCGGATAGCCGAAATGCCGTGTGAAGGCCGAGGTGAAGTTTGCCGGGTGCTGGTAGCCGGCCTTGTAGGCCGCCTCCGCAATGCTCAACCCGTCGCGCAGGATGGCGTTGCGCCCGATCAACAATCGCCGTTCCAGAAGGTATTCCCGGGCGCTCGTGCCAAAGGCACGCTGGAAATCCTGCTTGAGCTTGCTTTGGCCGATGGCGAAGCGGGCGGCAAGGGCAACGAGCGAATCGATAGCCGCGGCATTGGCATCGATGTACCGTCGGATTTCCAGTATGCGCTCCAGCGATTTCGGCGTGAGGTTGGCGGTCGCGGCCACCTCGGCGGGACGAAAGGCTTCCGCCAGAATGCTGAGCAGGCTCATGGCGCTGGCATCGAGATGCACGTTGGTGAAGGCGCCGTGCGCTGGCGGGTTCAGCACGGACCAGGCGATCTGGCGAAGCCGCGCGTCGAGCGCATGGCGGCGGATCATCACCGGCTGGCGCATCGCCCGCTGCATGGCCTGATAGGTGGGATCGCCCTCCATGGCGGCTTGGTTGTGCTCGCTCCAGGCGGGCGTCAGCAACAGTTCCACCACGCGCACCGACTGATCGGCATGGATCGTCATGCTCGTCGGCAGGCATTCGCCGGTGGAGGTGATCCAGACTTCGTCCGGGCAGAACCCGCCTTCGATGCCCTCCGTCGTGTTGGTGGCAAAACCTTCCAGCACGACAGAAAGGCAGATCGCCGGAAAGGTATGGCTCTGGTAGGCGAGCGGCGTATCGAGGCGAAGATCGGTGACGCCGAGAAACATGCCGGGGCCGACCTCGCGCCAGCGCCGGGCATCACCCTGCATTTCCTCCGGTTCCGGCAAGATGCCGACCGCGGCGGCAGACGAACGGGTAACGTCATGCGCCTCGGCGCTGGCCATATCCGTCACACCTCGCGCTCCCCGGACCGCGCCGCAAGCGCGCGGGACGGCTGCATGCCGAAGCGGCGCAGGTAGAGTTGCGAGAAGTGGCTGGGATTGTTGTAGCCGACGGCAATCGCGGCCTGGGTGATGTTCATCTCGCCAACCTCGATCAGGCGACGTGCTTCCAGGAGGCGCTGCTCCTTGAGGAAAGCATAGACGGCGAAGCCATACAGGCTCTTGAAGCCCGATTTGAGCCGCTTCTGCGTCAGCCCCACCTCGCGGGCAAGATCGTCAAGCGTCCAGGGGCGGGCAAGTTCGGCGATCAACAGATCCCGGGCGCGTTGGAGCGGGCGGCGGTCGCGGGGCGGCACGGTCTGGGCCGGCTGCGTGCGGCGCATGGCGACGATCGACGCGTTGATGATGTCGAGCGCGCGCGCCTCGAAGGCAAGGTCGTCGCTGTCCACCATCGCGCTGTCGAAAAGCGCGCGGGCAACCGCGAGAAGATCAGGCGGCACCGGCAGTACGCCAACCCACGTACCGTTGCCTGACGCCATGTGCAGGGCATGGTGTTCGTCGAGATTGACCAGCACGTCGCCGGCGCCGAGCTTGTGCCACAGAGCGATATCGACGCGGATATCCATTCCCTTGAACCGGGTGCCGACCGGCACGTCGTAGAACCCGACCGCGCCGGTCGGCGCCACCATGATGTAGATGCGCCCCGGTCGATAGGGGATCGACGACAGCCGGTGCTCGGCATCCTTGTCGAGCAGCCAGCCCTGGCCGGACGCCTCGAACAAAAAATCGATCGCGACACACGGCTCCGTCGCGAAGCGGCCGACGAAATCGGCGCCAACCACCATGTCGAAGACGGAAATCGTCAGGCCCGGCCTGACGCCGAGGATTTTGTAGGCGCCCTCCGTCGAGGCCGCGGAAAAGGTCGAATCAGCGGGGCTCGGGCCGAGCACGACCACATCGTCCTGATCCGACTGCGCGAGCGCGCGCTGTTCCACTCTGAGATTCATGTGTGTCGCCAAAATAATGGACCGGATCGCAATATCGCTGAACCTGATTACAATAGTCAAGTTTTCTGCGACAACCTACTGAGAGCAGGAAACTCGCTGCGAGGGGCAATGTCGACAGCTTTTACGAATATCGTCGCACGTTCCACCACATGGACCGTGCTTGGCCTGCTTGCCGGCCTCTATGCCGCACAGTCCGTCACGGGCAGCATGGTGCAGACGGCACTGCCCGTCGTGCTGCGTGATGCCGGCATGCCGCTCGACCAGATCGGCTATCTCGCCGTGCTGTTCCTGCCCTGGGCGCTGAAATTCCTCTGGGCACCGCTCATCGATCGGTTCCTCACCGAACGCAGCTGGATCCTGGTGTGCCAGGTCGGCATCATTCTGTGCTTCCTCGCCGCCACGGCGCTACCACCCCAGACCCATATGGCCTGGCTCGCCGGCGTCCTTCTCGTGATGGGCGTTTTCGCCGCCACACAGGATGTCGCGACGGATTCGCTCGCCGTGAGGGCGTCCGACGCCAACAGCCGCGGGCTTGCCAGCGGCGCTTCGACGGCCGGCGCCTATCTCGGTTTCCTGATCGGCGGAGGGTTGTGGCTCGTCGTCTACCAGCATGCCGGCTGGGCGGTTTCCATGGCGTCCATGGCAGGCTTTGTCTGCCTGCTCACCATCCCCGTCTTCTTGTCCAGCGGGCTCGCAGCACCACGTGAGAGAAGGGTGGTCGGCACGCATCGGATTGGCCTTCGAACCACCTTCGCCAACCGAACCCTTACACAGGGGCTGATCTTTCTCGTCGTCTACCAGGTCGGAATCCGCATGGGATCGTCGCTGACCGGCCCCTACCTCGTCGACAAGGGCATTGTGCTCGACATGATCGGTCTTCTGCGCGGAGCAGGCGGGGCCGTCGCCGGCTTCATCGCCTCCTCGCTCGGCGCGCTCGTCGTGCAAACGGCCGGCATAACACGCTCGATCGTGATTGCCGCGATCCTCAACGCCGCGCTGCTCGCCGCCCTTGCCGTCGTCGAGTTCGCTAACACCGTTTCGCCGACACTCGCCGTCGGCATCCTTCTCCTGCAGGTGGGCGCGGTCGCCTTCTCCTTCGTCGCGCTCTACGCAGCGATGATGAACTGGTGCAATCCGGACCAGACGGCGACAGATTTCGCCGCCCTCCAGAGCATCGACGCAATCCTCGCTATCGCCGCCGCCTCGGTCGCCGGCGTGCTTGGCAAGGCCTTCGGCTATGGCTGGCTGTTTTCCGCCTCGGCGGCTTTCATCCTTGTCGCCATTCTTCTCGCGCCCCGTACCCTTGCCGCTGCGCGGCACGGGGCGCGCAACTCAGTCCCAGAAAAGGTATCGAAACCATGATGCGTCACCGTTTGTCCGGCGTTTCCCTTCTTGCCCTCGCTGTCAGCCTCTCGCCGCAAAGTGCATTGGCGCAGGACAGCGCTGAGGCGACGGTGCTCGAACCGATCATCATTACCGCGACCAAACGCAGCGAGGACTATTTCCTACTGCCGTCCGCCACCGATATCGCCAACGCAGAAGAACTGCATATGCGCGGCATCGATACGGTCGCCGACCTCGACCGCATCTTCCCGGACGTGAATATCCGCTCACGCTCCAGCCGCGCCTATGCCAACTTCACTATCCGCGGCCAGGCTTCGCTCGACTTCTACAATCCGAGCACGCAGGTCTATGTCGATGGCCTGCCGCAGGACAGTTTCAACCTGACCCGCGCCTTGCCCGGCAGCGTCGAGAGCGCCGAACTGCTCTACGGCCCACAGGGTACGCTCTACGGCCGCGGCGCCATTGGCGGCGTCATCAACATCGTCACCCGCAAGCCCGACAATGAACGGCGTTTCGGCTTTGACGCAGACATGACCAGTGAGGGGGCCGGTGGCACCTTCTATGCCAACACGCCGCTGATCGATGGTGTGCTCTACGGCGACGTGAACCTCTCGCTGCTGCACGGCAAGGACACTTATACGACCATACTCGGCGAAGACGTCGGCGGCACCAGGGACGTGACCGGACAGGTCCGCCTGCGCTATGCGCCGGACGACAGCCCGTGGGACGTGACCATCAGCGCCGGACGCGGGCGCGTTTCCTCGACGGAAGAATACTTTGTCCTCGAGTCGATGCTGGAGGACCGCATCGGTTTCCCGGCACCGTCGGAATACGATCTGGACACCTGGAATTTTGGTATCAATGCCACCTACGACCTCGGCTTCGCCACCATCACCGCCCTGACCGGCTACCAGAAGAGCGATCTCGACCGCACGATTTTCGGCAGCTATACGCCGGAAAAACAATGGACGCTGAGCCAGGAACTGCGCATCGTCTCCAATCCGGACCAGGGTAGCCCGATCGATTATGTGGCGGGGCTCTATTATCAACACCTCGATTTCACGCGGAGCGTCCCGGCTGCAGGACAGGTTTCGAACCAGAAAATCGATTCCTATGCGCTCTTCGGCGATGTGACGTGGCATGCCACCGACCGGCTCGACATCTCGCCCGGCCTGCGCCTTGATTACGAGCGCGCGGCCGCGGAAGCGACGGGTGGCGTGACGCTCAACGACGACAATTCCTTCACCGCGCTATCGCCGAAGCTCGCCGCGAGCTATGGCCTCGCCGACGAGTGGCGCGTCTACGGCGTTCTCAGCACGGGCTTCAAGGCGGGCGGCTTCACCCGCAACGTGGCGCCCGCCAACATCGCCTTCACCTACGATCCGCAGAACACCTACAATGGCGAGGTCGGCCTGAAGTATCGCGACGAGGCCGGCACGCTGGAAGCACAGCTTTCCGCCTACTACAACGTCACCAAGGACTACCAGATGTTCGTCGGCGCGCAGCCGTTCCAATATCTGCAGAATGTCGGCGAGGTGACCGCAAAGGGCATTGACCTGAAGGTCCGCGCAAAACCCACCGAGGAACTCGGCATCACGGCGGGCCTTGCCTACAACCACACGCGCTTTACCGACTACAAGAACCCTTTCACGCCCGGCGCCGACCTGACAGGCAACACGGTGCCCTATGCGCCGGAATTCACCGCCAACTTGATGCTGGACTATCGTTTCGAACTGGAAAGCGGCCGCGGCGCGCTCGTTCCCTATGCCGGCCTGACCTATGTAAGCGAGCACTATTTCGACGAGACCAACACGATCGGCCAGAAGGACTACGCGCTTGTCGACCTTGGCGTGAAATGGGAACTCGACGACAAGGTCACGGCCGAAGCCTTCGTGACGAACGTCTTCGACAAGACCTACACGACCTATGGCTTCCAGTATCCCGGCCTTGGCAACCTTTACCAACTCGGCCAGGGTCGCACGATCGGCGGCCGCATCAACATGACGTTCTGAGGAGGCCTTCATGCGTGTCCTCATCGTCGGCGGCGGGCCTGCGGGCCTGACCTTCGCCGCCTGCCTGCTGCGGCATGGCATCGAGCCGGTCGTGGTGGAAAAGGCTGCCCGCGGCCGCACCGGCGGCTATTCCATCGGCCTGCATATCAATGGCTGGCTGGTGGCAGAGCGCCTGGGCCTGGTAGAGGCGTTCCGGGCGAAGGCCATGCCGCTCGGCGCGGCCCATCATCTCGACCGGAACGGCCGAAAGCTCTTCTCCTATGACTATCGCACGCTTGCAAAGGCGGCAAAGGGGCGTCTCCTCGCCATCATGCGCAGCGATTTCCAGGGCATCCTCACCGGCGCCATCGAAGGAAAATGCCCGGTCCGCTATGAGATGACCGTAACGACCCTTAGGGACGACGGATCAGGCGTGGACGTCACCTTCTCCGACGGCAGCCGTGACCGTTTCGACCTCGTCGTCGGTGCCGACGGTTATCGCAGCGGCGTGCGGGCGCTTGCCTTTGGCCCCCACGAAGCGTTTCTCCGGCCGCTCGGCTACCGCGCCAGCGCCTGGCGCGTGCCGCTGACAAAACCGCTCGGCGCGAGCTTCGTCGGCATGATGGATGTCGATCACCAGGGCGGCCTCTACGCTGTCGGTGACGGCACGGCCGCAACGCTCTTCTGCTGGCGCGACGAGCGCACAGACCGGCTGGATGCCGAGGCCCGACGCGCAGTGCTGCGAGAAGAATTCGGCCACTGGCCGGAACCGGTCGCGTCCGCTCTCGAAACCGCGATCGACTGGGACCAGTCGTTCTTCGACACGGTCTCCCAGATCGAAGTCCCGAAATGGTCGAAAGGCCGCATCGCACTTCTCGGCGATTCCGCCTGGTGCCTGACCTTCCTGGCGGGCCAGGGCACCTCCACCGCCATGGCTGGCGCCTATATCCTCGCTGCCGAACTCGCGCAGAAGGGCCATGTCGAAGCCCTCGACAACTATGAAGCCCGGATGCGGCCGCTGGTGACGAAGATGCAGGCGGTCTCGCGCAAGATCGGCGGTCATTACATTCCGCAGAGCGCCTTCGGCATGCGCGTTCAGTCCTGGATCCTTCCGATCATGCTGTCCCGCCCCTTCATCAGGTTCACCTCAAGCCGGCTGGCGGCGCCACCGCTGGGTATAGATTGAGGCCACTCCACAAATAACTTGACTATTATAGTCATATATTGTGATCGTTACCGGATCGAAATGGAGCGTTTCGTGCCTGCAAGCGCGTGACGCCCCCTCTCCTCGGAGAACCTCGTGGAGATCATCCGCGCCTGCGGCCTCAATATCTTCCTGGAAACCACCCCCGTCCGGCGGGAGATGGTGTGGGAAAGCGTGACGCCGCCCGGCCATTGGATCGGCACGTTGCTGGAAGGTAGCCTGTGCGTACAGCAGGACGGGTTTGGCGAACACCTCTGGCAGAGCGGCGGCGGCACGATCTTTTCCGCAATCGACGAAGTCCATACCCGGCATGTGGTTCTGCGCGATGGCAGCGTCGCGGCCGTTTTCATACAGATCGAGGAGGAAATGGCAGAGCCGCTGGTCGGCGGAGAGACGCTGTCGCTGATTGCCCGCAAGAAGCCGGATCCGCAGCTGGCGCTTCCGGACGTGGCACGCAGGATCGCCTGGCAGATGCTTGGCTGCCCGTTACAAGGCCCGGCCCGCCGTCTCTACTTGACCGGAAAGGCCATGGAGATACTCGCGCATGTTCTCGATGATGCCGTAGTGCCTGATCACGGCAGCGCGAATGCGGGCTGGCCGGCGCGCGACATCGCCCGGCTGCACGAGGCACGCAGCATCCTGCTTGCCGAACTCGCCTCGCCGCCCAGCGTGCCGGAGCTTGCCCGCCGGGTCGGTACGAATGCCAAGAAACTCGGCGCGGGTTTCCACGCGCTGTTCGGCACCACAGTCTATGGTTTCGTCAAGGCGAACCGGCTCGATGCCGCGCGCATGCTGCTGGAAGGCGGCGAAACCTCGATTGCCCACGTCGCCCGGCAGGTCGGCTACCAGCCGCAGCATTTCGCCACGGAGTTCCGCCGCCGCTTTGGCGTGGCGCCCACCACCATTGCCGGCAAGGCCCGCTAGATCGGCCAAATCCACGAAGTCCGAATCCCGAACGTCTTTGCCCCGATCCCGAACGGCCGCCTGATTGTGCCGACGGTGGTGTGCATGCGAAGACCCGGCGGAAAGATGAGGAAATCCGTCATGAATAAAAAACGCCACGCCCTGCGCACTGCCACCCTTCTCGCCACGGCGGGTTTCGTCTTCCTCGATGCCGCCAGGGTGTCTGCGCAGGATCGGCCAGCCGATACGTCCGGCGAGGCTACGGTGCTCGAGCAGATCGTCGTGACGGCGCGGCGGCGCGAAGAGAAGATCCAGAATGCACCCGTCGCAGTTACCGCCATTGCCGGAGACGAACTCGGCAAGGGTCGGACAGACACGATGGAGGACGCGGCCTTCAAGACGCCCAATGTGCTGTTCAACGGCCAGGGCGGGCCGGTCAGTATCCGCGGCGTCACCTCGCTCGGCATTGCCGGTGGCGTCGATCGGCAGCCGGCCGTCGGCATGTTCCTTGACGACGTCTATATCGCCCGCCCGATGGGCTATCCCTTCATTCTGGAAGACCTGGAGCGCGTCGAGGTCGTGCGCGGCTCGCAGGCCACTCTCTACGGCAAGAACACGATCGGTGGCGCAATCAACCTGATCTCGCGCGAGCCGGGCGACACCGCTGGCGGCGAATTCTCCGCAACGGTCGGCACCGACCTCGACACGCGCTTCAAGGCCGCGTTCGAAACGCCGATCGAGGGAACGGACTGGGCCGTGCGAACTTCCGCCGCCTGGAGCGGCAATCGCGGCTATATCGAAAATCTCGTGAGCGGTGAGGACGTCAGCGACACCGACCTGCTGACCGGCCGGGTCGTTGCAACGGGCGAGGTCGGCGACGGCACGCAGGTGAAGATCATCGGCGACTTCACACGCGACCGTGGCGACGGAGGCCTCTGGTATGCACCTCTGCCGCTTGCCTTCGATCACGAGGCCACGCACGATTTCGAACCGGAAAACAGCGTCGACAGCGGCGGACTTTCGGTCCGCATCGACCACGATTTCGAGACCGTGCGATTGACCTCCGTCACCGCTTTTCGCGGCCACGAGATGTCGAGCTATCTCGACGGCGACTTCACCGCGACGCCCTATATCGGCCAGGCGCAGGAAGAAACCCAGCGCCAGTTCAGCCAGGAATTCCGCCTCTCCTCGCTCGACGACGACGTCTTCCGCTGGAGCGGCGGCCTCTTCTACATGCACGAGCGTTTCGAGGGCACACAGTATTTCGATCTTGTCTCCTTCCCGCGCAGTGTCTGGAGCCGCGACGTCTTCGAACAATCGGCGGACACCTTTTCGGTGTTCGGCGAGGCGGGCTACTTCGTGACACCGGAGTGGGAGGTGTCGGCAGGCGGGCGCTACACCTATGACCGCAAGTCGACGGCCAGTGAAATCTCCTCGCCGAGCGGCAGCTTTATGTTCGGCACGCCCGGCCGCGCGGAGGGAGACGCCTCCTTCTCCAACTTCTCGCCGGAAGCCGCCCTCACCTACCACCTGTCAGAAGGCAATATCGTCTATGGCAAGATAAGCCGAGGCTACAAGTCCGGCGGCATCAGCCCCTATATCGAGGCGGACGGATCAGCCAACCGCTACGACCCCGAAACCACCACATCCTACGAACTCGGCACCAAAGCGACTTCCGACGACGGACGGTTCACGATGGCGGCCTCGCTCTTCTACATCGACTGGAAGGACCAGCAGGCGGTCATCTATACGACGCCGTTCACGCGCGTCTATCGCAACGCGGCCGCCGCCACGTCAAAGGGTTTCGAAATCGAGGCGACGGCGCAGCTGACCGAAGAAATCGGGCTTCGCGCCGGCTACGGCTATACCCATGCGAAATACGACGACTTCGTCGATACGATCATGGGTGCGGTCTATACCGGCAACGACCTGCCCTTCGCACCGCGCCACAGCGTCACCGCCGGCGTGAATTTCACACGCGAGCTGGAAGCCGGCGCGGTGCTGAAAGCCGGGCTCGACTATACCTTCCGCAGTTCCTACGCCTTCACCTCCGACAACAAGTACCGGCAGGCGCCGACGCACCTGGTCGATGCCCATATCGGCGTCGAGAAGGACGGATGGAGTGCCAGCCTGTGGGCCAAGAACCTCACGGACGAGCGCTACCTGAAGAACTATTTCAGCTATAGCGGCACCGACATGGGCGTCGCTGCAGCCGGCCGCACGATCGGCCTTACCGTGGCAAAGGTATGGTGATGAGCGGGATCGACAACACCATGCCGCTGGCCGCCACCGGCGATGCTCCGGCCGAAGGCGGCAGCAGCCGCTTCTTCCTGCTGATCGGCGCGCTCTATTTCACGCAGGGCCTGCCGATGGGTCTTTCCATGGAAGCCGTGCCGGTGCTGATGCGCCAGGGCGGAGTCTCGCTCGATGTCATCGCGCTCGTGCCGCTTGCCGGCCTGCCCTGGATCCTGAAGTTTTTCTGGGCACCCTTGGTCGACAATCGCTGGTACGCCGGCCTCGGGCGGCGCAAGAGCTGGATCGTGCCGATGCAGGTGATCCTTACCGCCTGCCTCATCCTGCTTGCCTTCCTTCCCCTGGAGGGCGCCGGGCTCTGGATGGCCGTGACCGCGCTTGCTGTTGGCGCGATTGCGAGCGCAACGCAGGACACGGCGACGGACGGTCTTGCCGCCGAGCAGCTTGCAGGACGCGGGCTCGCCTATGCCAACGCGCTTCAAGTCGGCGGCATGATGGCCGGCTTCATGGTGGGCGGCGGCGGCGTGTTGATGGTCGCCGATACGCTGGGACAACAGGGCGTGTTCCTGCTGCTTGCACTGTTCCCCCTTCTCACCGTCGCAATCGCTCTCTCCTGGCACGAACCGCCACGATCTGGAGGTGCAAAGGACGGCGGCCGGGCGCGGCTTGCCGATACGTTCAAGCGCCCCGGCGTGTTCCTGCTGCTGGCCCTCGCCTTCATCTATGGCGGCGCCCATGCGGGCGGGCTCAGCGTCAGCCGGATTTTCCTCGTCGACCAGGGATGGTCCAGCCAGGATACCGGGCTTGTCGCCACGCTCAGCGGCTTCGTGATGCTGGCAATCGGTTGCCCGCTCGGCAGCGCGCTGGCCGCCCGCAACCGCTGGGTTGCCATGGGGACCGGTATGATGCTCGCCGCCACCTCCTTTGCCGCCTGGGGGCTCATCGCCGGTGGCATGCTGCCGGCTGGCTGGCTTTCCGTCTCGCTGGCGATCGGCCTTCTGTCGGTAGCAAGCGGCTGTATTGCTGTCTCCGCCGCGACGATCATCATGGCCTTTGGCGGCGCGGGCAAACAGGCGGGCACCGACGTCACCGTGCTGCAGAGCGCCAACGTGCTTGGTGAAATGGTGATTGCCGGGCTGGTCGTCTGGCTGGCCGGGCGCACGGGCTATGCCGTCACCTTCGGTGGCGCGGCGGTGGCCCTCGTCTTCGCCGTTCTCTTCGTCTCACGCGCCGCACGCGCCATTCCCGTCACCCGATAGACCGAGGGTATCCCCATGTTTTCGCTTTCCTCTGCCATGGTCGACCGCATTGCGCGGCGGCCGGGTGGCCTTCTCGGCTACCTGCTTTACCGCTTCCCATTCGGCCACAAGGCTGGTTTTAACCTGGCACTCCGACAGCTGCCCCCAGAGACGTCCGACCTCGTGCTCGAAGTCGGCTGCGGCGGTGGCGTCTTCCTGCGGCGGCTGCTAGCCGGCGGCTGTCGCGCGATCGCTATCGACCATAGCGTGGATATGGTCGCCAATACCGGCCGGTTGAATGCTCAAGCGCTTCGCGAGGGCAGGCTCACGTTGCACGAGGCGGACGCCGCCGCTCTTCCCGTCGCGAATAGCGCAGTCGACAAGGTCTATTGCCTCAACGCGTTCTTCTTCTTCCCCGAACCGCTCGAAAGCCTGAAGGAGATGGCCCGAGCACTGAAACCCGGCGGCCGGCTGGCGCTCATCACCGCACCGCCTGCCTTTCGCGAACAGATTGCCCGCTTCTCCCCGAGCATGGCGGAGAACATGCGCTTCGACGCGCCCGAAACCATGATCGAATGGGCGCATGCCGCAGGTCTCACGCCGGTCGAAACCAGCGAAGTCGCCAGCGCCGGCTTTCTCTTCATCGCCAGCAAGGACCTCGAACCATGAGTGACGAAACCATCATCGAATACCCCGGCTTTCGCGGCCGCATCACGGGAAAACTCGGCGACATGATGGTCATCGACGCCGAAGTCGAGGCCGACATCCCGTCCCATGCCGCCGCAGCGGAGGAGTTTGCGATCGTCGTTTCCGGCCGTTTCGAAGTGACGATGAACGGCATATCGACACCCTGCGGCCCCGGCGACCACCTTGTCGTCGATGCTGGCGTGGAGCATGCCATCCGCGTCATCGAACCCGGCCGTCTCGTGCTTATCGGCCGGATGTAGACCAGGCTCAGGCGGCGCCAAAGGCGGGCGCTACCGCGCGTTCTTCCCCGACCACCGCTGGCGCATCACGATTGAGGCACAAGGCCAGAAGTCTGGAGATGAGGACGAGGCCGCGGCGATCAGCACCAGCGCGGGATAGCCCACCGCCCCGACGATTTTGTGCGCAACTGCACCGTCGAGAAAACCCATGAAGCTGTAGAGGCTTACTGCGCGGTAAAATCGGTTCCTTCCCTGCCGGCCGTCGTGCGATCCGCCATGATGGTCAGCATAACGGTCGCGATGGGATTATGGATCAGGAAAACAGTGCTCTGATCCCCAAAAACTGGACCGCTTTCGATTGGAGTTTTCCGCGCAGTGTGACGGCCTCTACCAAAATTTGGAGGAAGTTCGTGACCTCAGGTCACCGAGTCGCCGTTGCCGAGGGCCGTATCAAGCAAGCCAAGGTCGACCTCGCAGCGTGACCTCAATTTCCTCCGCTCTCAGCTACACAGCCGCATTCTCATATTTAAGTGCCAAGCGACAAGCGGGATTTCCACGGCGAGAAACGCTCAAACAATACGCGCGCCTCGAAAACCGATCCGGATGCGCGGCTCTATCACAAGGCCAATGGCCGGGAAAGCTGTCTGTGCTACACGGGCCATGCGCTGATGGAGAACCGCAACGGGCTTGTTGTCGATGCCCAACTGACGCTTACGACCGGGCTGGCCGAATGCGAGGCAACTCTTGCCATGATCGATCGACGCAAGGCAAAAACCTGATGCATCACCCTTGCCGAAGCCGCCACATAGATCGCTCTCATGGGCACCAAACCCACACACCCGGCATCGTCGCGATACCAAAAGTCCGGATCAAACAAAATAGCGGTTCCAAAACCGCCGAAGAATAATCAAATCGGCCGTTTTGCACAGTCTGCGAAAGCTCCTCGTCCGCGCGGCGCTGCCACGTGGTCGCTTTACCGGGCGAACGTCCTCACGGCCGGGGAATGTTTTCGCCACGCCATACGCGAGCGGCGCGCATAAGGACAAGTTTCAAGCGGCGTGCGGACAGGAGAATTGTCGGCACGCCGCTGCCGGCCGCAAGGAAGCCGGCGCTTGAAGCGCGGACCTCTGCCGGTTCCTTGCGCGGGAGGCTCGTTACTCGCTTGAACCGGCCTTCGGCAGGTTGGCCCATTCGGCGAGGAATGCATCGCGGCTCTTTGCCGCCTCGTCCTCGTCAATCTTGAAGACCTTGATCGAGGAGAGTTCCGGTAGCTTCACATAGTCAGAGACCTTGATGTCCGTGCGGCTCGGGCGGCGGAACGCGACTTTCAGAAGCTCGGTCTGCGCTTCCTTGGAAAGCAACGCGTCGATCGCCTTCTTCGCATCGTCGCCGGCCGGCGCACCCTTGATCAGCGCCGCATATTCAAGCGTCGTGAAGGTTCCCGACGTCGGATAGACGATGCTGATCTCGCTCTGGCCGCCATCGACATAGCTGTAGCTGTTCGTCTCGAAGGTGATGCCGACGGCATATTCGCCCATGGCAACGCCCTTCGGCACGGCCGAGGACGAGGACGAGACGACGAAGTTGGAAACGAGCGCCTTGTAGGTCTCGGCGTCGAGCAACTTGGAAAGGCCCCAGACGATCGTGTAGCCGGTCGAGCTGTTTGCCGGATCGGGCAGGATGATACGGCCCTTCCACGATGGATTGGCAAGGTCCTTCCAGTCAGCGGGCGCGGTGATGCCGTTTAGCTGATCGGTGTTGACCATCACTGTCACGACATGGACGTTGGCGGGTTGGAAGTAGTCTTCCGGAACGCGCAGCTCCGCCGGCATGGCCGCCAGCTCCGGCGAGGCATAGGGTTCCAGCACTGCCTTGAAGGCGCCCATCGTGTTGGCCGAGGACGACCAGAAGATATCGCCCTGGGGCGCTGCCTTCTCCGCCTCGATGCGGCGCAGCAGCACGCCGCTACCGCCGGTGATGATGCCGGTGGTGAACCCGGTCTTCTCCTTGATCACGGCCTGCACGGCTTCGACGGCCGGCACCGGATTGGTGGTGTAGATGACCGGATCGGCGGCCTGCGCGCTGGTGGCAAGGCCGGCGACGATGAGGGTGGTTGCGGCAAGTTTCTTCATGGCAGTTCCTCTCTTTTCGTTTTGGGGTCGGATCTTTACTTCGAGGCGAACAGGTCCACCTTAAACACGGTGGTGGCGACGACGACCGGCAGCAGGATCACGGCGACAAGCACCAGGCCATAGGCCGAGGCGTAGGCCATCAGGCCGGAATCAATCAGCCGGAAGATTT
Source organism: Shinella sp. (assembly GCF_052438155.1). Taxonomy (NCBI): domain Bacteria; kingdom Pseudomonadati; phylum Pseudomonadota; class Alphaproteobacteria; order Hyphomicrobiales; family Rhizobiaceae; genus Shinella; species Shinella sp. Next base: position 46,686 of record NZ_JBQVPI010000024.1, read on the forward strand.
GGATCGGCAGGGTTTCCCGGCCGCCGGAATAGACAAGCAGCGAGGCCGACAGTTCGGAAACCGTGGTCGTCCAGGTCAGGATCGTGGCGGAGGCGACGGCTGGCAGCATCATCGGCAGCACTACGCGCAGGAAGGTGCGGAACGGCGGCGAGCCGAGGCTGATCGATGCTTCTTCGATGGAGTTCGGGATGTTGTGCAGGATCGCCTGGCCGTTGCGCATGCCGAAGGGCATGCGGCGAATGACATAGGCGAGTACGATAATCGTCGAGGTGCCGGTCATGGCTAGGAAGCCGCCATTGAAGGAGGCAAGCAGGCCGACGCCGAGAACCGTGCCGGACAGTGCCAGCGGAACGGCCGAGACATAGTCGATCAACGGTGTCATCAGGTTGGGTTTTTTGACGACGAGGTAGCTCACCAGCGTCGAGAAGGCGACCGAGATGACCGTGGCAATGCCCGCATAGAGGATCGAATTGACCAGCGGACCGGGTGCCGTGATGAAGACGCGCGCCATGTTGTCGAGCGTCCACTCGCCCCAGCGCATGACCGGGCCGCGTGAAACCGTGAAGGCACCGACGGCAATGGTGACGAGCGGCAGCAGCGAGATGGCGACCACGATGCCCGCCGCAACGCTGACGAGAACGCCCTGCCCACCCCTGAGCGGCTGGGGTTTCGCGCCCCTGCCCTGTACGATCTCGTAACGGCCCTTGGCGATGATGCGGCGGTTGACGAACAGCACGCCCATCACGATCAGCACCGAGACGCTGGCAAGCGTGCTCTGCATGGTGAGATTGCTCGCGCCCTCCGCCACGGCCGCCTGATAGATCGCGACCGAGAGCAGCGGCACGTTATGGCCGAGGATGGTCGAGATGGCGAAATTCCCGATGACCATGGTGAAGACGAGGAGCGCAGAGGCGAGGATCGCAGGGCGGATGACCGGCAGCATGACATGCATGCGCGAGCGGGCCGGCGCCGTGCCGAGGCTCTGGGCGGCCTCTTCCAGCTGTGCATCGAATTTGCCGATCGCCGCCACCGTGCCGATGTAGACATAGGTGTAGTAGATGAAGCTCATCGAAGTGATGAGGCCGAACCAGCCGTAGAAGCTTGGCAGGAAGATGCCGTAGCCCTTGAGGAAACGGGTGATGACGCCGTTGTTGCCGAGGATCATCAGCCACGTTTGCGCCGTCACGACCTCCGGGATGACGAGGGTGATGAGCGGCAGCAGCGTGATGAAAAGCTTGCCACGGAAACGGTAGCGCGCCGAGATATAGGCGAGCGGCACGCCGATCAGCGTGGAAAACAGCGTGACAATGCAGGCGAGCACCAGCGTGTTGCCGATAGCCGAGAGGCTGCGTCGGTCCTCCAGCAATTGGAGCCAGCCCGAGCGGCCTTCGCCGACGAAGCTCGCGGTGAAGATGTAGAGCAGCGGATAGAGGACGAAGACGCAGAGAAGCGTGAGCGCCAGGGCGCAGAGCCAGGGCCAAGGGGAGCGGAGGGCAGAGTGGTTCATGACCGGATCACCCGCGCCGCTGCCGGCTCGAAGCCGAGATGGACCTGCGCGCCCGGCAAGAAGGCATCGTGCCCCGCACCATGCAATTCGGCATTGAGCATGAGGCCGCCTGCGCATTCGACGCTGTAGCTGGTGCGCGCGCCGAGATATTGCCTGCCGCGCACGGTGGCCGGCAGCGATTGCAGGCCGGACGCAGGCGCTGCGGAAATCTTCAGGTCTTCCGGGCGCAGCACGAGCAGGCCGCGCTCCGCTGGGCCTTCCATAGCGTCGGTCGCCATGATGCTGCTGCCGGCAACATCAACCAGGACGAGGCCGACGGAGGCCGGGCGCACGGTAACCTCGGTGCGGTTCGCCGCGCCGACGAAATCGGCGACATAGCCGGTGCGCGGGGTCGCGTAAATCTGCTGCGGCGTGCCGAGCTGCTCGACTGCGCCCTTGTTCATGACGCCGATCAGGTCGGACATGGAAAGGGCCTCTTCCTGATCGTGTGTCACGAAGACCGTGGTGATGTTCGCCTCGCGCTGTAACTCGATGATCGTCTCGCGGATCTGCACGCGCAGCTTCGCATCCAGATTGGAGAGCGGTTCGTCCATTAGCAGCACCGCCGGCTTGATGACGAGCGCGCGGGCAAGCGCCACGCGCTGGCGCTGGCCGCCGGAAAGGGCGGCGGGATGGCGCGAGAGCACATGGCCGAGGCCGACGCGATCGAGCGCGGCCTTCACCTTCTGCTCGACGCCCGCGCCCTTCTCGCCGCGGGCGCGCAGGCCGTAGGCGACGTTGTCGGCCACCGTCTTGTCGGGGAAGAGCGCGTAGTCCTGGAACACCATGCCGATCGCTCGCTTGTGCGGCGGAAGCTCGGTGACGTCGCGGCCACCAAAGCGGATGTGGCCGCCGCTTGCCTGCGCGAAGCCTGCAATGGTGCGCAGGAGCGTGGTCTTACCGCAGCCGGAGGGGCCGAGCAGTGTGAAGAAGGAGCCTTCCGGAATATCCAGGGAAAGGCCGGAAATGACTGTCTCGGCGCCGTATTTCACCGAGAGATTGGAAATCGCTATGCCCATGGGTTCCCCTTCTTTGTCTTCAAGGCTACGCGCGGACCGAGACGGCCGGTTGGGCCTTCAGGTCCTTGATCAGATCGAGCGCCTGGCGGTGCACCGTGGCGTCGCCCGCCCCCAGCAGTTGGCCGGAACTTTCAAGCGTCAGCTGTTGCCCAGCCCAGTCCGTGACGATGCCGCCCGCCCCTTCGACGATCGGCCGGAAGGGCGCGAAGTCAAACACCTTCTGGCCGCCGTCGAGCGCGAGGTCGGTGCGCCCATCGGCAAGCAGCCCGTAGTTGAGGCTCGCACCGCCATAGACGCGCGCGCTGGTGACGGCCCGTAACCGGTCAAGTGCCGGCCGTTCGCTTACCGCGAGATAGTCCTGGTTGCTGTTCGTCATGATTGCCTGGGCGAGTGTCGGGCAGGAACGCACACGAACGGGCGTCCCGTTGCGCGTCGTCGGCCGGCCTTCCGCGCCGACCCAGCGCGAATCGATGGCCGGAATGTCGATGACGCCGAGGCGCGGCACGCCGCCGACAGCGAGCGCGATCAGCGTGCCGTAAACCGGCATGCCGGCGATGAAGGCCGTCGTGCCGTCGATCGGATCGAGCACCCAGACATGCTCGCTGCCGGGACGAACCCAATCACGCTCCTCGCCGATGATGCCGTGGGAGGGGTAGCGCGCGGAAATCATCATCCGCAGCCGGTCCTCGATCAGAATATCCATCGCCGTGACGAGGCTGCGATCCGGTTTCACCGAGACGTCGACGCGTGCCAGGTCGTTTTCCCGGAGTACGGCGCGGGCGACCTCTGCCAGCTCCACGGCGAATGCCACATGCTGATCTGCGATAGGGGCGGCGTTGATCATTCTCTCTTTGGCACTTTCCCGGTTTCGAGCAGCCGCCATCGCTCCCGCAAGTCATGCAGGTTGGCGTGCCGGCAATGCCTTCCGACCGATTGATGGATTCGTATGGGCCATTTCCGGCGCCTGAAATTTACCTACATGGATTTCATCGATGTGGCAATATGTGTTTTAATTGGCAAAATGAGTTTTTATGCGGCAACCCACATGGCGCTTGTGGCAAAGCGAGGCGTCGCGTATCAATGAGCCGGTTCGGGAGACGTTGTGATGTGGCAAGAAGAGCGTCAGCAGAAAATTCGGTCGCTGCTTGCGGCCTATGGTCAGGTGTCCATTGACCGCATCGTCGACGATTTCGGCGTCTCGCGTGAAACGATCCGCCGCGACCTCATGGAAATGGAAGTGGCCGGCGAATTGCGCCGGGTGCGCGGTGGCGCGGTTCCGGTGGCGCGCGAGGACACGACCTTCGACGTGCGCATCACGCTGCGCCTGCAGGAGAAGCGCACGATCTGCGCCACCGCCCTCGGCTTCCTCGAAAGCGGCCAGACGATCTTCATGGACGCCGGCTCGACCAGTTCGACGATGGCCGAGGCACTTGCCGGCCCGAGCGGCCTCACCAACCTCACCATCCTCACCAATTCCATCGACGTCGCGAGCCAGCTGACGGAGCGACAAGGCGAGCTTTCGCGCGGCACGCGCGTCATCCTGCTTGCCGGCAATGTGAAGCAGGACCCGATGGAAACCTATGGCGAAGCCACCATCAACGACATCCAGCGTTACCGCGCGGATATCGCACTGCTTGCCCCCTGGGGCGTCGATGCGACGATGGGAGCGATGAACTACTTCCTGCACGGCGCCGAGATCGCTCGCGCCATGGTGCGCAATTCCGGGCGCACGATCATCCTCGCCGATCATTCGAAAGTGGGCGTCGTTAGCCGCTCGGTCTTCTGCGAGACCGCAGAGATGGCCCATCTCATCACCGATGCGAAAGCCCGCCAGAAGCCCGGCTTCGAGGCGCTTGCCGCGGCCGTGCCAGGCCTCGTGGTCGCGGGTGAATAGGCCGTGTGTCATGGGCTGGTTTCCGAGCTCGAGTTACATGTCGAAAAGAAAATGTAGCTTACCTACATTTATTTTGACAAATGTAGATTTCTTAATTATACCGACGATCACGCACGGCGAGTGAGACCTGAAGGCTTCAGAAAAAGCTTTCGAAGGGGCCGTGGCGTTCACCTGGAGGAAATCATATGAAACGCCGTTTCGCGCTGGCTTCAGCGCTTGTAGTCCTGTGCTCGCATGTCTTCTCGGCCGGTAGCGCCGACGCTGCTGGAATGACCGTCTATTGCCCCATGTCGGAAGACGATTGCGGCGCAGTGCTGAAGGCCTTCAAGGACGACACCGGCATCGAGGCGCAGTTCGTGCGCATCGGCGCTGGCGAAATCCTCGCCCGTATCCGCGCTGAAAAGGCCAATCCGCAGGCAGGCCTCTGGCTGGCAGGTGCCGCCGACAACTTCATTCAGGCCGCCAGCGAAGGGCTTCTCGCCGCACACAAGGCGAGCGGCGTCGACAAGGTCGACCAGCGCTACACCGACAAGGACGGCCGCTGGACGCCGATTTCGCTGTCGCCCATCGTCTTCGCCTATAGCCAGCAGGTGCTGGACGAAATCGGCGCCAAGCCGCCGACGAGCTGGAAATCGTTCGCCGATCCGGCTTTCAAGGAGAGCGTCGCGCTCGCGCACCCCGCGGCATCCGGCACCGCCTATGTGGCGCTCGCCTCCATGATCCAGCTCCTCGGCGAGGAGCCGGCCTTCACGCTGATGAAGGAGATCGACAAGAACGTCGTGCAGTATACCCGCTCCGGCGTCGCGCCCTCCCGCATGGTCGCCAACAACGAGATCGCACTCGCCATGGCCTACACGCAGGACATCGAGGCGGCACTCGCGCAGGGTTATCCGGTCGGCTATTCCTTCCCGGAAGAAGGCACCGGCTTCGAAGTTAATGCCGCCGCCGCCATCGCCAATGCACCGGAAGAACAGGCCAAGGGTGCTTCCGCCTTCCTCGACTGGGTGCTGACCGAAAAGGGCCAGGCCGCCATCGGCGCGACCTTCCGCGGGCCGATTATTCCCGGCTACAAGAACCCCGAAGCCAAGATCGACCTCTCCAATGTGAAGATGATCGACTACAATTTCACCTGGGCCGGAGAGAACCGAGCACGCCTGCTGGAACGCTACGAAAACGACGTGCGCCACAAGGCCGACGCAAAGTAACAGCAGGCAGGAGCATTCCCGCTTTTCTCCGAAGCCGGAATGCTCCCGCCGTTTTGTTTTATGCGATTCCGAGCGGAAAGCCGTTCCTGGAATTGCCCAAGGAGCCCCCGCATGACCCTCGTCTCGCAAGCGACCCCGTCCGGAAGGACCGGGACATCGCCGGCCTTCCTGCGCAAGATCGTCGTCGACCCGTGGCTGTTCGGTATTTTTGCCCTCGTCACGCTCTCCGTTTTGGTCTTCGCCGTCCTGCCGATCTTCACCGTCATGAAGCAGGCCGTCATCACCGAGCACGGTTTCGATTTCGGCGTGCTGATCGACACGCTGTCGCAGCGCTTCGTCTGGGAATCACTGTTCAACACGCTGCTGCTCGGTGCGACATCGGCGGTCATCGCCACCGTCGCCGGCTTCCTGCTCGCCTTTTCTGCGACCCGCACCACCATGCCGGGCAAAGCCTTCGTGCATGGCGTGGCGCTGCTGCCGATCATCTCGCCGCCCTTCGTCATGGCGCTTGCGGTGGTCATCCTATTCGGTCGCTCGGGCCTCATCACCCGCGAGTTGCTTGGCATCCGCAATGCCAATGTCTACGGCTTCCATAGCCTGGTGCTGATCCAGTCGCTCGCCTTCACGCCGATCGCCTATCTCAACATCCGCGGCATGCTGCAATCGATCGACACCGCGCTGGAGGATGCGTCCGCCTCGCTCGGCGCTTCGCGCTGGACGACCTTTTCGCGCGTGACATTTCCGCTGGTAACACCGGCGATACTCTCGTCGACACTGCTCGTCTTCGTCAAATCGGTCGAGGATTTCGGCAATCCGATGCTGATCGGCGGCAACTACAACACGCTTGCCGTCGAGGCCTATTCGCAGATGGTGGGCTATTTCAACCTGCAGGCCGGTGCACTGCTCGCGAGCCTCATGCTGGTTCCCTCCATGACGGCCTTCCTCGTCCATCGCTACTGGGTGAGCAAGCGCAGCTACGTCACCGTCACCGGCAAGCCGTCCGCCCAGACGATCCGCATTTCCGGCGGGGTCGTGGTGCCGCTGGCGCTTGGCTGCTACGCCATCGTCTTCGCGATCCTGCTGTTCTACCTGACGGTGGTCTACGTCTCCTTCACCAAGCTGCCCGGCGTCAACAACACGCTGACGCTCGACCACTACGCGACCGTCTTCACCGCCGGTTTCCAGACGCTCAGCAATTCGCTCCTCCTGGCAGGCATAGCGACACCGATCACCGCCGTCGCCGGCATGCTGATCGCCTATCTTTTGATCCGCAAGGCCTTCCCGGGCAGCTTCCTCCTGCGCTGGGGTACGCTGCTCTCCTTCGCAGCACCCGGCACCATTCTCGGCATCGGCTATGTCAGCACCTTCAACGCACCACCGCTGCTGTTGACCGGCACTGCCCTCATCGTTGTCGCCGCCATGGTGGTGAAGAACCTGCAGGTCGGCATCGAGGCAGGCTCCAACCAGCTGCGCCAGATCGACAAATCGATCGAGGAGGCTTCCGCCATCCTCGGCGCCTCGAACACGCGGACCTTCTTCCAGGTCACGCTGCCGCTCCTGAAGCCCGCGCTGTTCACCTCGCTCTCCTATGCGCTCACGCGCTCGCTGACGACGCTTTCGGCGGTGATCTTCCTCGTCTCGGCCAACTGGACGCTGATCACGGTCACCATCCTGTCGCAGGTGGAAACACTCAAGCTCGGCGTCGCGGCGGCCTATTGCAGCATTCTCGTCTTCGTCGTGCTCACCATCCTGGCGGTCATGCAGCTCATTCTCAATTCGACATCGAAGAGGTAGTCCCCATGTCGAAAGTCATCTTCTCCAACATTACCAAGCGGTTTCCCGGCGTCGCTGGCGCCACCGCCGTCGACCGGCTGAACCTCACCATCGAGGAGGGCACGCTCGTCACCCTGCTCGGCCCGTCGGGCTGTGGCAAAACAACGACGCTACGCATGCTCGCCGGCTTCGAGACGCCGTCGGAAGGCACGATCACCATCGGCGGGCGCGACGTCACCAACGTGCCGGTCAATGCCCGCAATGTCGGCATGGTGTTCCAGAGCTACGCACTCTTCCCGCACATGACGGTGCGCGAAAACGTCGAATACGGCGTGCGCCTCCTCAACATTACCCGCCACGTGATGAAGGACCGCGTCGACGCCATCCTCGATACCATGGCGCTCACACAATATGCCGACCGCTCGCCGTCCCGTCTCTCCGGCGGCCAGCAGCAGCGCGTGGCGCTTGCCCGCGCCGTCGTCACCGAGCCGAAGGTGCTGCTGTTCGACGAGCCGCTCTCCAACCTCGACGCGCAGTTGCGCGAGCGCATGCGCGACGAACTGCGCGCCATCCAGCTGCGCCTCGGCATCACCAGCCTCTATGTTACCCACGACCAGAGCGAGGCCATGGCGATCTCCGACCGCGTCGTCGTCATGCGCAACGGCGTGATCGAACAGGACGATAGTCCACTTAACGTCTACTCCCGCCCCGGCACCGGCTTTGTCGCAGAATTCATGGGCAAGGCGAACATCCTCAACGGCAAGGTAGAGACGATGGACGAGACGACGGTTCGCGTGCGCATCGCCTCGACGGTCGCCTTTACGCTGGCGCACGGCAATCGCGCCTTCAAGCCGGGTGAGGCCGTGCGATGCGTCGTCCGGCCGGAGCATATCCGCGTTGACCCCGCCGGCACGATGGAGGCGAAGGTGCGCCGCGTCGTCTTCCAGGGCGCCTATGTCGAATATCTCACGGACCTCGAAGGCCAGGAATGCGTCTTCCTAGACACGGACTACTACAAGTCCGGCGTCGCCGAGGTCGGCAAGACGCTCAAACTCTCCATCGACAGCCGGCCGGTCTGGATCCTGCCGGAAACGGGAACCGCCGTACTGGGAAAAGCCGCATGATCCTCATCAAGCCCACGACCAACGATCTCCACGACATGATCACGACTGTCGCCTGTGAAGCAGCCCTCGCCGCCGGCATCGTCGCGCACCGGGGTTTCGTCAATGCGAGTCCCGAAACGCTGGCAACGGAACAGAAGGCCGGCTTCTTCGATATCGTGACGGCCTCCGACAAGGCGGCGGAAAGGGCAGCCTGCGACACCATCTGGTCGCGCCTGCCGGCCTCGCGCATCCTTGGTGAAGAAGGCGGCTGGCAGGGCGAAGGCGATATAACCTGGATCATCGATCCGATCGACGGCACCAGCAACTTCGCCTCGGGCCTGCCCTTCTTTTGCGTCTCCATCGCCGCCTACCATCTCGGCAAACCGGTCTGCGGCATCGTTTACGATCCGGTTCGCGAAGAGCTTTTCATGGCGAGCGGCGGACGCCTGACGCTGAACGGCGAACCGGGCAAGCCCTTCCTGCGCGGGCGCACCGACCGCGAGGTCGAGGTGCTGACGAACGCCCCTTACGAAGGTGAGCGCCCCTCGCGCGCGGCGCAGGAAGCCCATGCCGATCTCGTCAACGCCTTCCGCGCCGTGCGCCGGCTCGGCTCTTGCGCGCTGCATCTCGCCTACGTCGCCGTCGGACGTGCGGCGATCGCCTATGAATCAAAATTTAGCGCCTGGGACATCGCCGCCGGCATCCAGCTCGTCGAGGCGGCGGGCGGACAGGTCGTCGCGCAGGATGCGGACGGTCGCCGTATCGAGCCCCGCGAAGATGCGCTGGCATCGGTAAAAAGGCTCGTTGTGGCGCAGGCCGGTTTTGACTATCAATCGTCCTGCCTGTCGACGCTGATGACAGACGGAACATTGTAGTCTTCACGCGCGAAAGCATCGCCATGCCGGAACAAAGCGTTTCATGCTCGACCTGATCAGGCAGTCCCTCGCCCAGTTCACGCCCGCCGAACGCAGGATCGCGGAAGCGATCCTCGATACACCAAGCACGGCCATCACCTGGTCGATCACCGATGCCGCGCGCATCGCCAAGGTCAGCGAGCCGTCGATCATCCGCTTCTGCCGGCGGCTCGACTGCGACGGGTTTCCGGATTTCCGCCTGAAGCTCGCCCAGCAACTGGCCGTGCGTCAGGCGCCGGCGAGCATGGCAGAAAGCGGCGACGACCCGTTCACCGGCCTCGTCGACGATGTCTTCAACCGAGCAGCACAATCGCTGCATGAGGCTCGCCACGACCTCGACCTCGAGTCCCTCCGCCGCGCCGTCGACCTTCTCTCGGACGCCCGCCGCATTGATGTCTACGGCTATGGCGGGTCGGGCTTCCTGGCAGGCGAGGCACAGCATCGCCTCGCTTCGCTCGGCATCGCCAGCGTCGCCTACTCCGACCCGACCCTCCAGATGGTTTCGGCCCCGCGCCTAACATCCGAGGACGTACTCTTCGTGCTTTCCTTCTCCGGCCGCACGAGCTACCTGATCGGAAACATGGAAATCGCCAAGAAGGCCGGCGCGCGCATTCTTTCCATCGCGCCCGGCGGCTCCGTCGTCGCTTCGCTCGCCGACGAGAACATCAACCTCAACGCCTACCGCGCCTCTACCCACCCACTCATCGTTCCGACCGGCCGTGCACCGATGTATGTGATGCTGGACGTGCTCTTCGCCCTGCTGGCACGCAAATGCGATGTTGCGGCGACGTAAGGTTGATCGCCTACCGCATGGAAAAGGTTCGAACGCCACCCCCGGTATAGCATCGCTGCGTTCAGAAACTAACCCAACTCAGAGTTGCGGACGACGGCACCCTCCTCCCAGCTTCCCTCAAGCAGCTTGTAGAGAACTCTGTTGGTTTCCACGCGGAACTGAGCCGGTTAGGCGCATAATTTCCATTGAGAATTGAGCCATGTGAACCCTCGCGAAACCTACTAAAGGGCCAATGCATCACGCCGCGTGTCACAATCACCGATAAGCTCAGATCTTACGACGCAGCCAAAAGGGAAATCATGCCCTGTGTCGAGCATCGTTCGCATAAGGGGCTGAATAACCGGGCGGAGAATTCGCATCTAGCTATTCGACGACGAGAGCGAGGGATGATGCGGTTCAAGTCGGCAGGGCAATGCCAGCGCTTCGTCTCCATCCATGGCCCGATCGCCAACCTCTTCCATCTCCAACCCAAGAAGACGACCGCTGCTGAACATCACAGACGGCGAAACGCCGCCATGAACACGTGGCGCCAAATCACCCTGTCGAACGCCGCATAAACCGGCCCACCGTGGCAATCCTGTGCCCGACCTAAGTTCAGGCGACGCTACCGTCAAACGGACTCTTAGTGTATGTCCGGCAATCAGGGTTTGCAACGCTGCAGAGGCTAGATGATCATCAGGAATGGGATGTTATTGCCGCTGATCTTCGATACGCGCCTGCTGCCGCGAGAACATCAGTTCGAGGCCTGGCGCTCCTACAATTCAGATGTAATCGATGCGTCGTTGAGTCCGAACCACCGGGACGCCTTTACCTTCGAGCAGAAGGTTTGGGATCTCGGGGCTTTGGCGTTTACATCTTCGCGCATGCCTGGCCCGCAACGGCCCCGCAGTTGGACGCATCTCAGCAAGGATCCGCTTGATCATTGGTGTTTCGTCTTGCCGGAAAGCGCGCAATATATAGAGCGAGTGATGGCGGAATCTCCTCAAGTCTATTTCCGATCCCTCGGGCGGCAGTTCAGCGGTGTCGCGGCGGATTCCAGTGTATCGACACTGTTTATTCCGCGAGACCTCCTGCGCCCCATAGGCGACTTTCTTGATGGTCACTCAGGAACCCTTCCCAACGATGGGCTTGGCCTACTTCTGTCTGATTTCTTAATCTCCGTGGAGCGGCGACTCCCCACGATGATGCTCGAGGACGTTCCGCGTCTGGTTGAATCCCTTGCCACAATGATCATCGCATGCGTGGCGCCAACTCCCGACAGAGTCGCTGAGGCGCGCCAACCCATCGCCTCAACGCGCCTAGAGCGCGCGCGCCAGTGGATCCATGTGAACCTTCGGTCGCCGACGCTCAACCCTGCAACAGTTTGCCGCGAGATTGGCGTCTCTCGTTCGACGCTGTACACCCTGTTCGAGCCGCTGCAAGGAGTGTCGCATTACATCCAGAGGCAACGCCTGCTTGCGGCCTACCGCATGTTACGCGATCCGATGAATCGCCTCACAGTTGGTCAACTGGCCGGAATGTTTTGCTTCTCCGACGCAAGCACGTTTACGCGGGCGTTCCGGCAGGAACTGGGATGCTTACCACGCGACGTACAAGGAGGCGGGCCTGTGCCGACTCCCGCTCGAGCGTCAACGCCGCCGCAGACAGTGGTGGAACTGGGCACGGTGCTTCGACGCCTTCAGCCCTGAAGCCGCGTAGCTCGCACGGCACTGTAGCGTTATCCGAGCAGTAATCGAAGCATGGGATCTGGGTATCCCCACGGTGACGGCCGTCTTGCACAACCGCCTGAGTTCACAGACACACGTCTTTCCCGGGCATTGATAAAACAACGTGACATCGCCGCAGCGAGAAGTAACGGCGCCAGTCAGACAACTACCCCGCCGCGACGAGGGCGGGCGGTTGCCAAGTACCTTCGCCCGCCGGCAAGATCGAAGGCGGTGTGGGCTTTGGCCAATAGAGGCGCATCACGATATAGATCTTGCCGTCCGGCGCCGGAAGCCAATTGGCTTCCTTGTCCGCACCGGGACTGTCTTTTTGGATGTACAGCGTCAACGAGCCGTCCGCGCCCATTTTCATCCCGGGCAACATCGGCGAATTGATGAGGTAGCGGTTAATCGGATTCTTGACCAGGAGCTGGCTCTTGCCATCGTACATCGTAACGGACCAGAACGCATTGACTGGCGGCAACTGATCGGGCGCGAAAGTGATGGTGTAATTGTGTTTGCTGCCGTCAAGCACCTCGCCGGTCGCGTCCGTTCGGGCATAGGGGTACATGGCTTCAACGGCATCGTTGCCCAGGAGGCCGCCCTTGGCAGCGCCGGCCCGCATCAGCCAATCACCGTTGTAGAAGGCCTCGTCGCCAAAGAACGAACCGACGCTCCAGCCGTTGATGTTTTTGTTTCCCGTGGCCAGCCATTTGTCGACTTTGTCATTGCCTTGTTTCATGGCTACCAGGATTTCGGCTTTGTGCTCGAGCGACAAATCCTTGAAATCTAAGGTCTTACCGGGACCAATGCCAATTGTCGCGAGTTTCGCACGGATCGCCTTGTCCCTCGGCGTCTCCGGGACGAATTGCAGGGCCGCGTCGAGGTATTGGAAGAAGTTTGCCTTGATGCCGGCCGTGGTGGCCGGAAGGAAATCGATCTTGGCTGCGGCAGACGGAGCCGGGAGTTTGAGGAAACCAGAAAGCGGTTGTGCCTTGTAGCCGGCCTGAACCTTCTCGACATTCGGCATGTCGTCGGCGTTGAAGAGTTGCGTGCGGATAAGCGCGAGCGCGAACGGCGTCGTCGATTGAAAGACCTTCTTGATGCCGGGGGGCGTTTCACCTTTCCAGCCGGGGCCGACCACCAGATAGTCGCCCGGATCCGTGCCCGTCGCGCGCGTGCCGATATAGCCGAAATTGTAGGTGTTGCAGTCGATCAACTGGACCGAATAGTAGCGGCCCTTTTCGACCGTCGGCACCGAGATGACCATCGGCTCAGCGCGCAAATCTAGCCAGGTGATCGAGTAAGGCGTGTCGCTGTTCGGCGTGATGACTGCCGTATCCTCCGGGGTGGAGACATGGTGCTGGTTGTTGATTTCGTTGAACGGCGCCTTGAACTGTCCCGAGTTCCTGTCGACGGCAAACTCTTGCATGACAGCATAGATCATCACGAGCGGCAGCCCGTAGATGAAGCCTTCCTCGGCGATATTCTTGGCCTCGATGATGCCGGGATGGCTCTGCGCCATCAGCAGGTTCGGCTTCATAATCACGGCGCCGGCGGCGATGGCGGCAGCTGAGCGAAGTAGGACCCGCTTCGTCAACATGTGCAGTACTCCTCTATTGTTCGATGCATTGTCAAACGACGCAAGCGGTAGGGCAGCCCAGGAACCCCAGGCGCAGTCGCTGTAGAAAATGTTCGGTCGCCGGCACAGATACGCGTCCCGCGCAGGCGGAAAGCCTTGAACGTGCCCGGTTCATGCCGTGTCCATGATGTACTTTCTTCCGTCTGAAGCCGTCCTGGCAGGAGCTAAAGGCAGCTGAAGTCAGGATCGCCTCAAGTCCGTTTTCGTATCTTGCGGCGGCGAGCACAGAAAATTTCTTCGGTAGCCGCGCCTGGGCACGTCATCGGCTGCCTACGCCAACAGTAGGTTCCGGCTGTTCATCACAGTCGCCCCTCCTTGACGCCGCTAGATATTCGGATCTTTACTTGCGTTACGCCCCTCTCTGCGAACTAAGCAGTATTCGCAATTCCAAACCACTCATTTTGCGCCACGCTTTCATTATTTCTGGAGCATTACAGGCATGGCTGAGATCCCGGTCATCTCAAATCGCATATTGCATGGCATGCCGGCCTTCATACGCCGTGAAATCGGGCAAAGGGCGCTGTTGCAAGCCAACCGCGCCATCGGCTTCGATCTCGAACTGACCGAGGCGGAGCACTGTTTCATTCCACACGCGGCGGTGATCAGCTTCGTCGAAGCGGCCGCGCGCGCCGCTGGCGATGCCAATTTCGGAATTCTGATCACGCCGATGATGAATATCGCCAACTACGGGAGCTTTGGACACTACGTATTTGGCGCGAACACCTTGGGGCAGGCCATCGAGCGCAGCATTTCTAGTCTTTGTTACCACAGCACGGTGGACAAGATGTCGGTCGCGCTCGTTGGCGACGAGGCGCGCTACAGCTATGTTTTCGCTCTGGCCGGCCGCCCAGGATATGCCAATGCCGCCTGTGCCGCCGCGGGTGTGCTGCTTAGCCTTTTCAGGGCTTACCTGCCGGCTGACTGGCGGCCACTGCGCGTGGAGCTTGATACAGACGGGCCGCGCCAAACGGGTCTTTTCGAGGACGTCTTCCAGTGTCCGGTTGTTTTCAACGCACCTGCGATAAGCATCGTCATGGATCGCCATCATCTTTCGGCGGCTTCAAGGCACCCCTCATGGCCCCTTGTCACCATCGAGGATGTCGCGAGAGACCGGTCAGGAGGCGCCCCACGGGTTCTGCTCGAGGTCATCGTGGAGCAGGTCCGGGTCCAGGTGCTCACCGGTAGCGTGTCGATCGATCATGCCGCGCAATCGTTGGATACCAGCGTCCGGACACTGCAACGGGAGCTTAATCGGGCGGGCACCGATTTTCGCGGATTGGCGGGCGCAGCAAGGGTTCAGCGAGCCACTGAGCTCCTGCGGCACACCAACGGCTCGATCACGCAGGTATCGGCCGAATTGGGATATTCGTCTCCAGCCAACTTCGCGCGCGCTTTCCGAAAGGCAACCGGCCGCGGGCCGCGGGAGTTTCGCTCGATTGTCTCGTGTTAACAGGCGCCCCAGCAAACGTTCAGCAGCACGGTCATCACTTGGCAATGCCTACTGTTGGACAGATCAAGACAGCTATTGGCTGTCAATGAGCAGGGGGAACGCGAGCGATCATTCTTCCTCTATGGAGCCTCTGTCCATTCGCATCTGCCGCAACATGTTTCGTCCCGCCATCGCCAGTTCAAACAAGAAGACAACGAGCGATCCAATGAGCGAGACGATGGCTCCTCCGAAGAACCAGAAGAGGTTTTCCTGGCGCAATTCGATGGCAAGAGCGCCAGCGAGCAGATTCAAGATTGCGCCGCCCGTGCAAATGCCAGCCATCACGCCAAGCGTCACCGCAACTTCAAGTACAAGTGCCCTTCGCCGCAAATAGGCGAGCTGCGACCGAAACATCTTGCTTTGCTGCTGCCCACGATCGGCTATCTCGTTCAGCCGGTCCGATACTCTCCCGAGGCGAATGGTATAGATGCTGACAAAGCCTGCGGTGCCAGCCAACAAGAAAACCGGCGCTAGAGACGTTTGGATGACGACGGCAAGGTCGCTAACAATTGGCGGTGTATCCATAAGCACTCCTCAGGTGTCCACTGCAGGCATTCGAGGTCACCCGGCCTGTGATCAGTCCACGTAGACGACGACGTAGCGGCCGCTGTAGCTCTGGTAGTAGGAGCCTCCGCATCGCCAGACGACGGTGCCGTTGATGCTGGTCTTCGCGCATCCGCCAGGCAGGGCGGCGACGTAGACCGCGGAACGGCGGATCGTTCGGCGCGTCGTGCGCCGCGCCACACCCGCGACGCTGCCGGGTGTCAACGGCCGTCCGATGCGCGCCAGGGCGTCGGTGACGAAGACACCGCCCTGCCCTGTTTGCGTCGCCAGCCAGCCGTCGACAGTCACGAGGGCGGCGATGATGGCCACGACGGAGATGGATGTGCGGAACGTGCGCTTCGTGCTCATTCCTGTGTCTCCAGTACGAGGTCGCCGATCGCGTCGGAATAGACTGCATCAAGCTTCTTCGCGTCGGCCGGCGGTGTGAAGGAAAACCCCTTGGTATCAACTGGGCCGGTGCTCCAGTTGCGCAGACGCAGCGTGTATTGCGGCGCACCCGTCACCCATTTCGTGGTGATCAGGTATTTCACCGGCAAGGGTCGGTCGCCCTTGCTGACCCATAGCTGCCAGTCGACGGTCTCGTTGCGAAATGCCAAGTGATCGCTTTCGACGCCGCCGACGAAGGCGGTACCGACCAGCGATCCGGCAACGACACCCTCGGTCAGAACGGGATAGGGATCGGCCGCTAGCAGATCGGCTCCCACGGCATCGAGGCCGGTCGAGATGCGAAATTCGTGAACAGCCTCATCGATCGACGGACCGGGGCTTTCCACCTCGGCATAGACGTTCAGGCTTTCGCCGTAGAGCGAGATCACCTTGCCATCAAAGCGGACCTCCGTGTCCGCATAGGGGCCATGCCGTGTGACGAGGAACCCGGCAGCCCGGGACAAGGCGATCGTGCCGGAGGCGCTGTACTGCAGCTTCTGGCCATCCGTCGTCACGACCTCGTGGTCCGTATCGTATTCGGCACTGAACTCCTTCAGCGCCTTTAGCTGTTCGGTCATGGCGTGCAGGATGGCATCCGCGTCCGGGTCGATGGCGCTCTGGCTCCGGGCTGGCGCACCCGACAGGGCTACGGCCAGCACCGCACCCACCATGGCCGCGGCCCGGCGTCGCGGTCGGAAACCGGCGTCGAGATCGACTTTCACCTGTTTCATGTCACTTGTCCTCTTGTTGGGAGGATGTTCGCAAGCATCCCCAAGATTTGGTCGTGTCGCTGGCGACCGCTTCATACCGGCAATCATTGGTTCTGGCCGGGCTTTCGCCTTTCGAGGCCGAGAGCCTCGCGCAGTTCGGCAACCAGCAGATCGATAAGCTCCAGCCACTCGCGGGTTCGCTCTTCGCGCAAATCCTCGGGCGTGGTCTGCGCAACCCTGGAGAGGGCGGCCTCGGCTTAGGCGAGTTCCGTGCAAAGATCGCAGAACGCCTCACTCCGGCTCATCAGTCTGCGGATGGCGAGTTCGGCGTGCGGAAACCGGTGCGCCGCAGAGGAAAATGACAGCTCCTTGCCAGTCAGTCCTTTGTTCATCCCCATCATGCCCCTCCGAACAGCAATGAGCCTAGGGGGAGCCCGGCATCGCGCCTAGCGAGTTTCTGTAACCTACGTGGTCGACTACGGCAGCGCGGAGCTGTCCGCGCAACGCTTGCCGAGCACCGAGAATACCCGCGCAAGTAGCGGTTCTCTCAATTGCCGCGCAGACATCGGGTACTTAACCTGCTCGCGGAGCGGCGCATCATGAACCTGAGACAGCGGTCGATGCTATCGGGGCTGCCGTGACTTATCCTGCCACCGTCCGCGGTCAGCACCCATGGCACAGATTTACGGTTGAGATTTCAGGAGGGTTTTGGTCTCGTCATCTGACGACTGACAGTGATCGAATTTTGCGCCGTCGCTCTCATATTCCGGCAGAAGCTAAAATTCGCTCTTGAAATTGCGGCATTGAACCACCACACAAAACGCATGCGAATCGGCACGTGTATCAGGATTTCGAGGTTCATCGATCAAGCACGCTCCCTTACCCGGAGCAGGCAACCTTGATTCTGTAACGCCGCCACAGACCTGCCGCTCCGGGAACCACACGATCAAACAGTGCGGTTTCTTTTGTGCCGTTTACACGGCGCACCGATGGAGCGTATCCATGTCCTCATTTCGGTCCCATCCGATCTGCGTCACCTGCAACCGTCAATTTCCCTGCGCCGCCACCCGGGGGCCCCGACGCAAGACGCCAATCCTCACCATTGCTGCCCGCCGCACGTCCAGTGCTGTTCAAGAACGGGGTGCCCATCTACCCCATTCCAGCCGGTTCGGCGGAGGCGGCGGACAATGAGCTATTCGACAAAAGCCAGCGATCACGCCTTGACGGTAAGCGGCATGGACGAGTTGCAGCAGGTCGGCGTTCTCCCCTGGCGCATCCGGCGCGACGGCGAGCCGAAGGTTCTGCTCATCACCTCGCGCAGGCGCGGGCGATGGATCGTGCCTAAGGGATGGCCGATGAAAGGCTATTCGCCCCTCGTCGCGGCGTCGCGTGAAGCCTTCGAGGAAGCCGGGATTATCGGAGATATTTCGCCAATGCCGGTGACGACATATCACTATATGAAGGTACTTGACGACGGCTCGCAGGCTCCCTGCCGGGTTGCAGTGTTCGGCATGAACGTGCGCGGGACGCTCACCCATTGGCGCGAGAAGGGGCAAAGACAGCGGCGGTGGTTTCCCCTGAAGGCCGCGGCCGACAGGCTTGACGATGTCGAGCTGGCCGCATTCGTGAGGACACTGGATACCACGCCGGAACGTCTGGCGTCCTTCAGCCGGTCTCACAGGCAAGACCTGTCGTCCAATACCCTGCACACGATCGGAAATTGAGGAGGCGCCGATGTTTCCGACGGGCTTTGCACTCCGCTTCCGGCGGGCCTCTGTCTCTCCCATTCGCAAGGTCAGCGTCGGACGCTGACAGCCTGACGTCACTATCTGCCACGGTAAGAGTGGCGCCAGGATATTTCAAATTTCCCCAATCCGAGATTGAAGCCTGCGGAGCAACGCCGGCCTTTGCCTTGCGCTGGCCCGTTGCCCACATCCAGAAAGAACCAGCAATGAGCTTCCGATACAGCCATACGTTCCCCATCAGTGGTCCGAACAAGCTGCGCCTCTTCAAGCAATGGGCGGCAGAAAACATTCCGGGCGTCGCCGTGTCCCTGCCACCCCAGGTCCCGATCAAAAGCACGGCCCTGACGGTGCGGCTGAAATCCATCGAGGACCGCAACACGCTGATCGGGAAACTTGAAGGGGTCAGCTTCTAGGAGCCATTCCAGCGAAAGTGCGAGGCGGCTTTTCATAGATTCGCTCCGCGCGCCTGAGACAGCGGCGAATGACCGGCTTTTTACCGCTTCCTAAACATTCGGCTACACAAGGATGGCTACGGGAGGTGGTCGCGCCGTTCGCCGTTGGTGCCTGCACGCATCCCGATACACCGAGTTTCCTCGATACCAGCGACTTTTTGGATCAGACATCATGGTGAAGGCCCTCGTTTCCAATCAGCGCTTTGCAGCGTTTCTCTGTGTCGGAGCGACGGCAGTTGCCTCCCTCGGCGGGGGCCTGATCTATAGTGGTTGGCTGCTCGTCGTCGCCGCGATCTCCGGCGCCTTGTTCCTTCTCGGCATTCACGACCTGCGTCAGAACAAGCCGCGATCCTGCGCAACTATCCGGTGGTCGGGCACCTGCGCTTCCTGCTCGAAAGCATCCGGCCGGAAATCCGCCAGTATATCATCGAAAGCGACAATGACGCGGTTCCGTTCAACCGGCAGGATCGCGGGTTCGTCTACCAGCGCGCCAAAGGCGTGGAAGACAAACGGCCTTTCGGCACCATCGAGAAAGTCTACGGTTCCGGCTATGCTTGGCTCACCCATTCTGCAAGGTCACCATTGCCGATACGGAATTCTGGGTGCGCGTCGGCGGCCCGGCCTGCAAGCAGCCCTATAGCGCCAGCCTCTACAACATCTCGGCCATGAGCTTCGGTTCACTCTCGGCCAACGCCATCCTGGCCCTCAACACCGGGGCAAGGAAGGGTGGTTTCGCCCACGATACCGAAGAGGACAGCATCAGCCGCTACCACTGGCAGGGCGGCGGTGACCTGATCTATCAGATCGCATCGGGCTATTTCGGCTGCCGCGGCGGCGACGGCCAGTTCTCCGCAGAAAAGTTCGCAGATCTTTCCGCCGATCCCCAGATCAAAATGATCGAGATCAAGCCGAGCCAGGGCGCGCGGCATACCGATGGGCATCGACTGCATGTCGCCTGCCGCGGACAGCACGTTCTCGACGCCGCTTCGCCTGATGCAGTTCGTCGGCCAGTTGCGAGAGCTTTCGGGCGGCAAGCCGGTCGGATTCAAACTGTGCATCGGGCATCGCCGGGAATTCATGAGCATGGTCAAGGCCATGCTGCAGACAGGCATCGTTCCGGATTTCATCGTGGTCGATGGGGCGGAAGGCGGGACCGGTGCCGCCCCGGTCGAATTCGCCAACCGTGTCGGAATGCCGATGCTCGAGGGCTTGACCTTCGTTCACAACACGCTGCGCGGCGCGGGTATTCGCGACCAGGTCAGGATCGGCGCTGCGGGCAAGGTCGTGTCCGCCTTCGACATCACCCGCCGCCCTCCCCGTTGGGCGGGCGACGAACCGTAGTGGCGATAATCCCATTTACTTCACTGCAGTCTGACAGACGGGCAATTGGCCTTTCCAGGATGAAAATAGGCCTTGTTTTTGCGCATTTGCACTCCCACAGTGCGCATTTTTCTGGAGTTGCCCAAAGCATGCGCTATCAACGCTGGGTCGCTCGCTTTTTGGGCATCTTTGACGCTATTGGAGAAAATGATTGGTCCGCGTAGACGAAAAACTTGAGCCAATTCTCAACGAGGTTATCCGCCGCAACGCTGGTGAACTCGAATTTCATCAGGCAGTCCGCGAGGTGCTGGAAAGCCTGGGCCGCGTGGTGGCCAAACATCCAAAATACATGGACAATGCGCTGATCGAACGGATTTGCGAGCCGGAACGCCAAATCATCTTTCGCGTCCCATGGGTCGACGACAAAGGCCAGGTGCAGATTAATCGCGGCTTCCGTGTCCAGTTCAATTCTGCGTTGGGTCCCTACAAGGGCGGCATACGGTTCCATCCGTCCGTCAATGTCGGAATCATCAAGTTTCTCGGTTTCGAGCAGACATTCAAGAACGCACTGACTGGCATGCCGATCGGTGGAGGCAAGGGCGGGTCTGATTTCAATCCCCGCGGCCGTTCAGACGGTGAAATCATGCGGTTTTGCCAATCGTTCATGACCGAACTGTACCGCCATATCGGAGAATATACGGACGTTCCCGCGGGTGACATCGGTGTTGGTGGACGCGAAATCGGCTTCATGTTCGGCCAGTACAAGCGTTTGACCAATCGCTACGAAGCCGGCGTGCTCACCGGAAAAGCCCTGTTTTACGGCGGCTCGCGCGCCCGCAAAGAGGCAACTGGTTACGGCGCCACATACTTCGTCGAAAGAATGCTGGCAACAAAAGGCAACACTTTCGAAGGTAAGCGGGCGGTCGTTTCCGGTTCGGGCAACGTGGCTATCTACACCATGGAAAAGATCACGGAGTTCGGCGGCAAGATCATGGCCTGCTCGGATTCGGGCGGATACATCGTTGACGAAAGTGGTCTGGACCTTGAACTGATTAAGGAGATCAAGGAGACCCGCCGGGCGCGGATATCCGAGTATGCGCGATTGAAGGGCACCGGTAGCCACTACATAGAAAATGGCTCCATCTGGGACGTGCCTTGCGACATCGCCATGCCCTCCGCAACGCAGAACGAACTGACCGGCAAGGACGCAAAGACACTGGTGAGGAATGGCGTTATCGCCGTCGGCGAAGGCGCAAACATGCCATCGACACCGGACGCCGCGCGCATCTTTCATGATGCCGGGGTGCTGTTTGCGCCGGGCAAGGCCGCAAATGCCGGTGGCGTTGCGACCTCTGCACTGGAAATGCAGCAAAATGCCTCGCGCGACAGCTGGACATTCGAGCAGACCGAGAAACGCCTGGCCACGATCATGCGTGACATCCATGATCGGTGCGCGGAAACCGCAACTGAATATGGTGCCCCAGGGGATTATGTGCTCGGCGCCAACATCGCAGGATTTGTGCGGGTTGCCGAAGCGATGGATGCATTAGGAGTGATTTGAAGTTTGATTTTCGGTGACGTCTGTTTAGGAGAACCGTCGTCACCGAAAAACATTTATTCAGTTCAGTGACGTCTGAAGCCCAGCAACTGTGCTGATGGACATGATGTTCATGGTTGCCACCTAATCGCTGATCCCAAACCAGCGAGATCATTGGCCCCCTGATCGCAAACGTTGCCTACGGCATAGGAATGCCACTGGCTTGGGTTGACGCCGCTGTTGACACACGTTGAAACTCAAAGATGGCCGCCTTGAAAGGGTATCGAACCTGCGACCCAGAGTAAAATTTGCAGGAGAAGCGGCGCCTTACTTAATGCATCGCCCTTACATATTCGGTTAGACCTGCCTCTCCCTTCCTACGGCAGCGCCCGGTTGATGTTTTGCTGAGGATCCTTCATATTGCGGTCTCGGAAGTGCACGCGGTTATACACTGGACAAAGACGTCGTTGCCGTCCTTCTCTACGCACTCCTAGACGCCAGCAGGACAGGAGCGCGTCTAGGGATTGGCGTAGACTTCGAGTACCGACGCCGTCTCAGTCCGGGTTCTTCAACTGACGGTCGATCCGCTGGTTGGTTTGATGCCGGCTTGGCGGTGCTTGGCGAGTTGCCGTCGATCGTAGACAGAAGCACCGCCATGACGATGCCGACTGAAGCGCCCAGCAATGTGTCGAGCACAAGTTCAGGCGCTATTTCCGGCATGGCTATCTGTGCCGCTCCGAGATAAGTCATCAGCAGCGCCATCGGAGTCACAAGCACCTGGCCTAATGCATAATTAATGCCGATCACCATCTCCGTCAGGACTTGGACAATCACCAGAACGGAAATCATGAGCCATACCGAAGGTTCCTTGCATTAACGGAACCCAGGCCAGCAATGCGCCGACGACCGTGCCCGCCATGCGTTGTAGTGCGCGGCTCATGCTAGCGTGAAGATGCGCACCTTGCATGACCGCCAGCGCGCCCATCGCCGCCTAGGCCGGATGGTCCACAGCGAATGCACAACTCACGAAGACCGCGATCCCGGCTGCCGCAGTGCTTCGAGCCGCTGCGTTCACCCGATCACCGAGCGGAAGCTCCGTATCCACCGGGAACGGGCGCTCGGGGGTCGGATGATGGCGAAACGCCTCACTGGCGACGCAGATTGCCCATGCCAGCGCCGAAACGATCGCGGTTGCGGCGCCGCGCTCAAGCACTTGCTCAAACAGCGCAAAGCGGCCGAACAGGGCGACCAATGCACCCAGTGAGGCGAAGCCGATTAGATGCGACCAGGGTGACAGATGAAACAGCGGCAAAGCAATTTCCGCTGTGATTGCTGCCTGAAATCCGGCCAGTACCGCATTCCGCAAACAAGGGAGTGGGGAAAGGGCCATGCTGCCTCTAAGCTGAAGTGGATGCAGCAGGTGGCGCGCGGCATCGCGCCGGCGTGCTGGAAGCTCTGGACGCCGGTCAAGCGGTTGTGTCGGCTCGGTGTCGTTCATGGTCTTTGCCACTGCTCGGAAATGAGTCCCAACATGCGCCGATCGATGGCTTCGAAATGAGTGAGCATCGAGGTGATATCGCGATCTGAAAGCTCCAACAGGATAGCCTCTTCGGCCCTGCCCAACTCCTGCCGGATTTCTCCAACCCGCCCTTCCCCTTCCGGCGTCAGATAAATGAGCCGCGCCCGGCCATCAGCTTCGTCGCGGCGCCGTTCGATCAACCCCTCTCGGGCGAGAATATCCAGCACGCGAACAAGACTCGAGCCATCTACACCCACCAGGGCCGCCAGTTCCTTCTGTGTGATCCCGCCGCCAGTCTCCTTCAAATGCACCAAGGGAACCCAGGTGGCATCCGTGAGCCCGGCGACGGCCAGATGCGCCTCAATCGACCTGCGCCAGCGGCGGGCGAATAAGAAAAACACAATCCCGAAACGGGATCGTGGCGAATGATGACTGGTCATCCGGCGAATACAACCGAAATAGATTGAATTGCAAATCAACTTATTTAAATTGCCTGAGATTCTACTGACTTGCGTCACGACGCCAAACATGCGGAATCTCAACTTGCGCAGAGACCTACCTATAAATCTGATTGATCGATAAATAATTCAGACTCAACAAATACATAAATAGACTGACAGCTCCAAGCTCAGTTTAATTTATACTTCACACCAAAAAGCAAATATAGAAATACTTATGGTTAACCGCCACAATTAATTGAAAGAATTTTATACATTCATGCAATCAATAATTATTTATTATCGGAAATAATTGCAGAACCGTTGCGTAAATATTACTTTATTATTTACAATTTTTTGCGTTTCATTACGAGGAATAGCGAATATCTTAGCGTGATGTAGTTATATTTGAATATTTTTGCACTTATCACAATAGTCGAACTGCGCTCGGATGCTATATATGCCTCATGAATTAACATAAACCAGGAAGTATTGCTATGAAGGAATCGCATTTTGACGTTGCCATCATCGGCGGGGGTATTAACGGCGCAAGCGCAGCTCAGCATCTGAGCGCAGCGGGCTATAGCGTGCCCCTTGTCGGCCAGGGAAACTTTGCCAACGGTGCAACTAGCCGCTCCAGCCGCCTTTGCATTGCGGGCTGCGGCACCTGGCGTCAGGTGCGGGCTTTTGGCAGACTGTCCTTCAGCCCCGCCGTCTTCCAGCGAACTTGAAAACGGTGCGCGACGACATGCTAGCTCGGGATGAGATCGTACGTACGGTGCCCAAACGCGTGCGGTCGATCAATTTCTGCCTACCAATCTATGCGGACAACCCATTTTCGCCTTGGCAACTGGATGCTGCGTTCGCAGCATTGAGGCTAACCAGCCCGAGGGGCGAGCCACTGGACTATCGCAGATATTCGCCAACAGACAAAAACAAGGTGCCACTCTTGCCGTGGCTGCGTAACCGCGAACAATTGCGCAGCGTTGCAGTCTTCCGCGAATACCTTTTTGACTGGCCTGAGCGGATCGCTTTGGACGCCCTGTTCGACGCGCAACGGATGGCGGCTATCGTCCTCACTTACACTGCGACAACAGCCTTGACTTGCTGCTATGATGGCCGCCTGCATCTGAGGTTGCATCCTACGGTCGGAACATCGCACAGCACTTCCTTAACGGACGTGACCGCGACTGTTGTGCTTAATCTGGCAGGCGCGTGGGTCGATAAGGTTCCCGTCATTACTGGCGCAAACCCAAAGCGCAAATGCATGGGTCTAAAGGGCGTCCATATCGCATTGAAGCTGCCCGACGAATTTTCTGATTGGGGAATTTTCACGTTCAACAGTATAGTAGAACCGCTCTATTGCCTGCCGTTTCGTGGCGTCCATTATGTGGGGCTGACGCGTACGCCGTTCGAAGGAGAAATTGATACCGTGTCGGCGACCGATCATGAAATTGATTGGATGATATCGGAAATCAACCGGTGCCTCCCCACGGCTGGACGCAACTCGCCAAGACGCACTTTATACTTGGGCCGGGATAAACCCCTTAACTCATGACCCGGACGAGCTACTTGGCAGCCGTGAAATCAAAATACACGATATGGAAAGCGAAAGTTCACCTAGAACGCTTGCTCTTACGGGCAGGTCGATCATGACCCATCGCCTTGTGGCGCGAAGGATAACAAAAATGGTTGCCGCGCAACTTTCGCCTTCCCGACGACCACAATCGCCTCGTTATGAGGTTGGCCATCAGCAGAATACGACTTCGTCTATAGACCGTGCCTACCAATTTGACGCAGAAGTCGCGCTGCGCGCGTGATGAGATGCCCAACACATTGGCGGATCTTGTTATGCGGCGATTGGGAATGGGATGGAATCCTGATCAAGGGATAGGACAGGCGAGTACAGTCGCCGAAGCTGCAGCACCATACCTGGGCTGGTCACAAAGTGATATTGATCGGGAGATAGAGGCGTACCGGATCGAAATTGCTACCAGCCGCCGCAAGCCGGACACTGGGGTTTTTGGGAGTCACATCGAAGACAGGACACAGCTCGAAAGCGGCTCGGCCGACCCGATCGGCAAGCGTGGCAGGAACGTCACCTCGCACATGAAGCTTGGCACGTCGACCAGCAGGTGCAGGGCAGAGTGAGGCCGACGTGGCAGATGTGATCAAACCGGGAGGGGTAGCCCGGCAATCGCGTTAAGCAGGCAGGACAAACGGTAAGTAGCGTGGCGTCTAGACAGCGAGCGCGACAAGGCCGCAAACCGCGAAGGCTGCAAATCCCGCGCCGCACATCGCAAGAAGTACGAGTTGGCACGCCTTTTCCTCCTTGGTTTTGCCCACTCGCCGATTATTTGACGAATCAAAGTCGGCGTAATCGAAATTCCTATGCATTTGCGTGCCTATCAAGCCCTTGAACTGAAACAATGTTCCCGGCCATAGGACATCCACATGACAGGACGGCGACAGTGATGGGTCTTGCCAACCCCATACGGCACAGGCAGCCATCCATGACAGACAAACTCGGTTGAGTTGCACGAAAGCCGAAATCTGACAGGCAAGCGCCTGCCGTGGTGCAATTGGCCCCGGCTTAAATGCGGGCATCCCCAGACTCGCGGCAGCCTTGACTGTGGAGCGGACTCAGATAAATGGGAGCGGTCGAAAAGTTTCAGGCTGGTGTGGTTATTTCCAGCCCCTGCTCAAGCAGGAAAGTCGCGCATGCGAACCCACGGCATCAACCCTAACAGGGGTGGTGTCTGGCTGAGTGCCTGCTCCACCTTTCAGCGTGGAGACACTCATGAACGACCCTCGAGCAATCATTGTCGCCCAATTCTTCATCTCCGGGATGATGGCCTTTCTCATGACTGGCTTTTTCAGCATCCTTCATTTGGGGATGACCGGTCACGCCGTTTCCCAATGGAGTTCGGCTTTCGTTATCGCCTGGCCGGTCGCATTCGTATTGTCGCTTGGCGTGGGGAAGATGGGCTTTGCAATTGCGTACCGCATCACAGCACGTCTTTCGAAACGCGGCGTCCGGCCGGCGTAGGAAGCGCGGGGCCGTCCTGACCGAATAAACCGGACAATCCGGGCTATTAAGCCAGAGATCCCGCTCCGGCCTGTCACCCGGAGGCGGGTTTTTCAGATTCAATGACAGTGATAGCCACCGTTTTTGCGATCGTTGTGGTATCCGTTCGCGTCGGTACCCCCGCTGTGGCCGAACGCAGCCGTAGCTGAAATCATTGCCAACGCGCAAGCTACAAAAAGCTGAATAAGTCTCGTTGTTTCCTCCCTCAAGCGTTGAGGAGTAGGGTGTATCGAGAGTTGCGTGTCGAGTCCACTCAACCATCAGAAAGGAACCAATGCGCATGATCCGAAGTCTGATCTATGCTGGTCTCACCCTTGCGGCCATGGCCTTCACCTCGATCTCCCCGGCCGTCGCGGCCACGCCCACCGCTCCCGGCATTTATGAGGCCATCAAGGCCAGCATTGAGACGCCGGCCATCCCTGCAGGTCTATGATGATCATGTCGCGCTGACCTGTGAAGCCCCGGCCGTGGTGGCGAGCCGCGCCGACGGGCGAAGTCTTCGCGCCGCCGGCAGCATGACCTTTGCCAGCACGCCCAACGTCGTCGATGCCTATAACCGCATCGACCCCGACATTCGTTGCTGATCAATCGCAGAGGAGGCGGGCCTATTGCGGCCCGCCTCCATTCCGGTGTCCCGATCTGTGCTCTCGTCGAAGGCTAAATGTAGTGACATGAGCACGCGTATGAGAAGAACGGGCTGTTTGGGTGCTGGCTACTCAATTACGGGCTGCTATTTGAGGCGATGGAAACTGAGCCGCGGTGTCAAAGGATGGATAAACGTCATTCTGAAATGCTTGCGCCGATGCGGTTACGGTTCGATTGCGGCCGGCCTGCTTGGCATTGTAGAGTAGCTTGTCGGCTTGATCGTAGAGTTCTGTGAACTCCAAGCCAGCGTTTGCTAGCGCAAGAACCACGCCCATGCTCGCAGTTACCGGGCTCCCAAGGCCAGGAACCTCATTCGCGACAATGGCGGGAATTGCCTGGCGCCGACGTTCTGCCCGGGCTTGCGCATCTTCGCCGCGCACAAGCAGGACGAATTCTTCGCCACCAAGGCGGAACGCCTGAACCTGCTGGTCAGCTTGGAGCGCCTGGCCCACTGCTTTCAGTACTGCGTCGCCGACTACATGACCGTGAATATCATTGATCGACTTAAAGTGGTCCAGGTCGAGCACGGCAAGTGTATGGTGACCTTCAGCACGGAACTTTTCGAAATTCTGCTCGATTGCTCGCCGATTAAGCAATCCCGTCAGTGCGTCGCGTTCGGCCAAGCGCTCAAGCATATCAGCTTCAAAGCGTGCGTGGTCACCCTGGCGCCTGATCGACATGAAGCGGTCCGCCACGCCTAGTGTGGTGAACAAGACTTCAAATATGCAACCGACATAGAACAGCACCATGGCATCATTGCTGTGAAACCCGGGCATTACGCCGGTTACCAAGCGCACCAGTCCAGCCAATATCATAGGCATATAGCCGATCACCTGGAACTTGGCAGCCCGACTTCCGCGTCGCAGCGCATCCGAAACGGACAGTATAAAAACGACGACCACCGGCGCAAATGCCGCCGTGTAGACGGTAGACTGAAACGGGCGTGCCACGAAGGGAAATGCCGCGTGAGACGTGCTTAGAAACAGCGCCCATACAGCGCAGTATGGGAGCGCCCGTCGTAGGAGCGGGTGCATACGGCCGGGTTCGATGAAGCTGTGCGTAAACATCGCCGCGGAAGCGACCGTAAGGCCGAAGATCACAGTGGTCATCCAACTTAACGTCATAGCCGGCGGATCGAAAAGAACGACCGCTAGGCCGGAAGAGACGAGGATGGTCAGCAGCAACGCAACCGTCAGCAGGGAATGCCACAGCACGAATGGCTCACGCAGGATCCGGTAGAAAGCCGCGTTGAAAATGAGCGGCATGGAGAGCATTCCGGCAAGCATGGTCAAGAGAAGCAGCGACCTTAGAAGGTCGGGGCCTATCGGCAGATCAGACGGAGCCAAATAGGCTCTCTGCAGCGTCATCTTGTGGCTTGGCAAATCGAAGGCGACGACTACTTGCTGCGTGTGGCGGGTGACAGTCGGCAGAGGAACCTTGAAATACCCGCCAGACAGAGCGCTAGGAAGCTCACGCGCAGGAAACGAGGTCTGGCGCGCTGCGCCGTCCCGATCAATCACCAACAGATGCACGGCTGCGAGTGGACTTCGCCTAGAGAAGAGATACTGGGGAAGGGTGTCGTCCGGGCCAATTTCAAAGCGCAGCAACGCTCGCTCACCGTCGAGCGTATAGTCCTGGTCTCCGCAGATCCAGTGCTCGGAAGAGCGGATTGCAGTAGCCAGGTCATCCGATAGGCTGCTGGACACCCAGCAAGTGCTACGAATGTTCGTGGTTTCAGTTGCGCCTTGTGGCGCAGCCTCCAGGGATGCAAGCATCCCGAAAAACAGGAGAGCGGTCACCAGCATTTTTCGAGCACAATTCCAGATCATTGGCTGAAACTAGGCTTCAAACCTTGAAACGCGGTTACGGGACGCGGCCTCCGGCCGGAATGCGGAAGTTAGGTCAACACTCGATTAATTTGACTGACAACAGTGTGGCATGGTGCCGACATGTTGAAAAACTGTCAATCGGCGCAGAATGTTGACCCCTTATCGGCGCCCAATCTTGGCTCTGACGCAGATTTGGTGCAATTCTCTCACGTCGCGCCGATCAGGCGGGCTTGAAGCAGATCAAGCTTTCCGCGACGGTACATCTGGCGCTTCACCAGCTTGAGCTTGGTGATCTGCACCTCATTTGTCCGTTGGACCACGGTGAGACGATCGCTGCTCGGACTGCCTATATGTCTTTCGCAACGCCATTGCCAAAGGAGGCAACCAGACCTTCGCGAGCGCGGTCGATCCACGGCGCGAGCTCGTTTTCTGCCTTGCGCCGGATCACGCGATGGAAGTCGGCGATGATGTCGCGAGCTTTAACCAGCAAGGGAATACCGCCTTCTATCGTAGCGATGGTGACGGTCTTGGATTTCGTCAGATTGTCTCTGCTGGTTGTCAAAAGGCGGGCAATCGTTCGGGCAGAGGGAATGCGGTTCAACGTTTCCGCAGGTGACGGCACGGACACCGCCGCCGTCTCCACCAATCGATCTGTATTTCCAGTTGCCGCCAGCGCACGCATTTATGTTTCCTTTGGTTATATTACTAACCATAAG
>NZ_JBQVPI010000025.1:0-61061 GCF_052438155.1 Shinella sp.
GGGATGGACCATGGGATGAGGATGACAGCGCGCATCAGGCCGCGGCCGCCAATGTGGGCGTTCAGCAGAAGCGCGATGGCGAGCCCCAGCACCGTCTCGATCGACACCGAGATGACGGTGAAATAGAGCGTGTTGCGGACCGACTGCCACCAGAGCGGATCCTCGAACAGGGTGAAGTAGTTCTCGAAGCCGATATAGTCGTAGATGTCCGGCTCGGTGAGATAGGCGTCGGTGAAGGAGAACAGGAAGGTTCGCCCAAGCGGCCAGAGGGCCACTGCGAAGAGCACGACGAGGCTCGGCGCGAGGAACAGCCAGGCCGTTCGCGCCCGCATCGTATTGAGGCCGATCGCTCCCTTCGCCATGTCACGCTCTCCCCGGAAGAAGTGCGCGGTCGTCCTTGCCGAAGAGATGCGCGCGCGTGTGTTCCCAGCCGACGAGGGTCGTGGCGCCCGGCCGTACATCCGGTTTGCCCTGCGCCTTGACGACGATGGATCGGCCATCGCCGACATTGAGGTGGACGAGGGATTCCCCGCCAAGCGGCTCGACGAGCAGCACTTCAGCTTCGAGTGCCGCCTCGCCGCCGCCAAGCATCAGGTCTTCCGGCCGGATGCCGAGCGTGACGTCGCCCGCATAGTCATGAGCCGAGAGGCGGTGGCGCCCGCCTGCGAGCGACAGCACGCTTTCTTCTCCCTCGCGCGCCAAGAGACCCGGCAAAAAGTTCATGCGTGGCGAGCCGATGAAGCCTGCGACGAAGCGGTTGGCCGGACGCTCGTAAAGCTCCATCGGCGTGCCTATCTGGGCGATATAGCCATCCTTCAGCACGACGATGCGGTCGGCAAGCGTCATCGCCTCCATCTGGTCGTGCGTGACATAGACGGTGGTGGCCTTCACCTCGCGGTGGATCCGGGCGATCTCGACGCGCATTTCCATGCGCAGGTCGGCATCGAGATTGGAGAGCGGTTCGTCGAACAGGAAGAGCTTTTGCTGGCGTACGAGGGCGCGGCCGATTGCGACGCGTTGCTGTTGGCCCCCGGAAAGCTGCGCCGGCCGGCGTTCCAGCAGGTGATCGATCTTGAGGAATCTTGCGGCCCTGGTGACGCGCTCGCGGATTTCGGCGGCGGGAAGCCGGGCGGTTTCCAGCGCGAAGCCGAGATTGCGTTCGACATTCATGTGCGGATAGAGCGCGTAGGACTGGAAGACCATCGCGATGTTGCGTTTGGCCGGCGGCGTCTCGTTCATGCGATTGCCGGCGATGCGCAGTTCGCCGTCGGAGATTTCTTCGAGCCCGGCGATCATGCGCAAAAGCGTGGACTTGCCACAGCCCGACGGCCCGACGAAGACCACGAATTCGCCCTCGGCGATTGCGAGGTTGAGTTCGTCGATGATGGTCAGCGCGCCGAAACGTTTGACGACGTTGATGAGATCTATACCGCTCATGACCGTTCCATCTTGCTGATTGTCTTTTCCGCAGTTCCAGACGCCAAACGGCCGCGGTCTGCCGCGGGAACTGCCCTGTCTGCCAGCGCCGCCACACCGATGGCGCAGGCGGTGTCGCCGATGAGGCTCGCCACGATCGGCATGTTGCGCGCGCCTTCGGCCCAGATGAAGTCGCGCGTCAGCGCCGCCAGCCTCGGCGTTACGTCAGGATCGCTGCCGATGCCGCCACCGAGCACGAGCACGGCGGGGTCCAGCGTGTTGATGAGCTGGCCGAGATAGGAGGCGAGCGAGAGCAGCGCGTTTTCGACCATCTCGGCCGCCCGGGGATCCTCGGCCGCCGCCTCGAAAAGCGAGAGTGCGGTGGCGTCCGGCCGGCCGATAAGCACGCCGTAACGTTCGCCGAGCGCCTTGCCGCCGGCAAAAAGTTCCAGATTATGTCGCACCTGCCGGTCGCGCGCAGGGCCGTCGAAGGCGACGAGATCGCTGCCGGAGAAGTGGATGGCGAAGCCGCGGGCGCCCTCATAGGGCGTGCCGCCGATCACCAGAGAATGGGAAAGGCCCGTGGAAATGGTGACGTAGACGAAGGGATCGATGCCCTTGCCGGCACCTGTCCAGCCCTCCGCGAACGCCGCTGCGCGCACGTCGCTGTCGATGTGCAAGGCGCCGAAGCTGCCGAGGCGTGCGCGATAGTCGAGGCCGCGCCAGTCAAAATTCCAGGCCGAAGCCGGCTCACCATCACGCGTCACGAGCTCCGGCAGGCAGATGCCGAGTGCCGCGGTATCGAGCGCCTCCATGTCTGCACGCTCCCGCATGGTCGCCGCGAGGTCGCAGACGAGATCGAGCACCGCGCCGCCGCCATCCTGGCAGGGCGTGGCCTCGGTGCGCTCGGCGACGACAGCGCCATCCGAGAGGCGCACGATGCACGCCTTCGTCTTGGTGCCGCCGACGTCGATGCCGATCGCGTGCCGTGTCATTGGTTTGCCCCGGCTGCCGCGTCGGCATGCAGTTCGGCATTCCGGCATTCTACGGCGATGGTTGCCGGCCAGCTCGGATTGTAAGCCGACGCTGTCGAAAGCCGGCGGAAGGCTTCGCGCTTGCCGTCGCCCCAGACGATCATTGCGACCGCCTTCGAGAGGGTTGCAATGGAGCCGATGCCGACAGTGAGGCCATGCGTCGGAACTTCGTCCAGCCCGCGGAATTCGGGGAAGGTCGCGAGATTGTCGCGCCGCGTCTGTTCGGCAAGCGTCACGATGCGCGTTCGGCTGTCGCGGGCCGAGCCCGGTGGGTTGAAGGCGATGTGGCCGTCGCCCGCACCGGACGCCAGCAGGAAGAGGTCGATCCCGCCGAGGGTAGTGAGGTCCGCGTCGTAGGCCTCGGGCGCGCCGAAGGCGGGCATGCGGAAATTCTCCACCGGCATGCGGAGTTCTGCCGGCAGAGCCCGGTTGATCCGGCCGACGATTTCCCGCTCGCCAAAACCGCGGCAGGAATAGTGTGCCGATGCCGGCGGAGGAAGAAGCCCTTCCGCGCTCGACAGCAGATATTCGTCCATCATCGCCACGACCAGCCGAGTGCAATCGACCGGGTCGGCTGCCAACTGCCGCTCCAGCGCCTCATAGACTGGCATGGGACTGCGCCCGCCCGGGCAGCCGAGCACATAGGGCCGGCCGGCTGCATTTGCAGCCCGAAGTTCCGCAAGGATGCGGGTTGCGAGATGCTCGCCGAGCGCCGCGGGATTGTTGTGGATTACAACGTTCATCAGCTGGTCCGCCCCTGCAGCAGAGAGGAGACGAAGGCAAAGTTCCGCGCGGCGATCGCTTCCGGCGTCTCGTGATGCTTCGGCGCAAGGTCCTGCTCGACGACCAACGGGCCATCGTAGTGATGGGCGATCAGCGTGCGCATGAAATCGGCGATGTTGACGGCGCCCCGGTCGAGATCGGTCATGATGCCGTCCTCGAAGGCGCGATCGCAATGGATGTTTTCGGCCAAAACCTTCTCGCGGAAGGCGCCATCGATATTCTTGAGATGGATGGCGTTGATGCGTGTCGTGTGACGCAGGAAGAAATCTTTCGGGTCGGCCTTCCAATAGGCGTGATGGCCGGTATCGAGGCAGAGGCCTACAAGCGCCGGATCGGTTTCGGCCAGAAGCCGCTCGATCTGGCTTTCATGTTCGACACAGGTGCCGACATGGGGGTGGAAGCTGAATTGCAGGCCGTGCTCGCGCACGATGCGAGCGCTTTGCAGGGTAAGATCAACGACGGTGCGCCAGCCGGCTTCGTCGAAGACGCCCATCTGGTCCTTCGGATAGAACTCCGATTCGTCCATCAGAATGAAATGCGTGCCGCCGACGGCCGAAAGCAACGCGCAGATCTGATGCGTCCGCTCCGCCAATGCGGCGGCCGTACCCGAATCCGCCAGCGTGTGGACATGGGCCGCCGCGACCACGGAGAGGCCGCGGCGGTGGAGTTCTTGCGAAAGCACCTTTGGGTCGGTCGAGAAGTAACCGTAGGGGCCAAGCTCTGTGTACCGGTAGCCGGCCGCCACGATGCGGTCGAGATAATCGGTCCAGCCGAGGTCGTTGCCAGTGGGCCAATAGACGCCCCAGCAGCACGGTGCGATCGCGATGTTCACTATTCTGTCCTCGATACTGGAGCGTTTTCGCGTTTCACCGAAACGCAAAACGCTCCATCTCCTTGTTTTTGCGCAATTCTGGTTGGGTGCGAGACTTACCAGCCGCGCTTCTTCAACCGCTCCAGATCGGCGCTGACCTTGGTAAGCGCCTCTTCTGCACCTTCCTTGCCGCTCAGCACGTTGTGAACGCCGTTGAAGATGCGCTGCGAGACGCGGTTGTAGGAAGCGCCGGTGACCTGTGAGGGGCGGGAGGCGCTTTCTGCATAGGCCTTTTCCGCAAAACGCAGCGCCGGGTTGGCCTTCAGGATTTCCTCGTCCTGGTAGAGCGCCTTCAGCGTAGGGCTATAGGCTTGCAGCGCGCGGCGCTTCTGCTCCTTGGCGCCCGTGAGGTAGCGAACGAGGCTGACGGCCGCGTCGGTATCTTCGGCATATTTGGAGACGCCGAGCAGGCCCGCGCCGTAGCATCCGCTCGATTTCTCGCCCTCGGCACCGACCGGCAGCGCCATTACGCCAACCTTGCCGGCAAGCGTCGAGCCCTCGGCCTGGCTGGTGCCCCAGACATACCCCCAGTTGCGGTGGAAGACGGACGTGCCGGCCTCAAAGACGCCGCGCGAGCCTTCCTCGTCATAGTTCAGCACGCCTTCCGGGCTGATGCCGCCGATCCAGGATCGGGCGAGATCGAGTGCTGCGACGGCCTTCGGATTGTTTGCGGTGATCGTGCCGTCCGGCGCGATGAAGGTGCCGCCGCCATAGGAGGCGACCCATTCGAGTGCGTCGCAGGTCAGGCCTTCATAGGCGCGGCCCTGCCAGACATAGCCCCACATGTCCTTGGTGCCGGCTGCGCGTTCCTGTTCTTGGATGAACTTCGCCGTTTCGGTCAGCTCAGTCCAAGTTTTTGGCTCGGCCTTGCCATACTTTTCCAAGAGGTCCTTGCGATAGAACATCAGGCCCGCATCGACGAACCACGGCATGGCAAGCAGCTTGCCCTCAATGGTGGAATCGGCGAGCGCTGCGTCGAAATGCGCCGAAAGCTCTTCCGCCGGCACCTTTTCTTTGAGGTCGATGAGGTGGGCGGCGAGCGCGCCGACCCAGATGTTGTCGAGTGTCAGGACGTCGATATCGCCGGACTTGCCGGCAAGAAGCTGCTGGTAGAGCGGCAGCGCCTCACCCCAGTTCGCCGGCATCTTGTTGATCTTGACCGTGTTGCCGGTCTCCTTCGCCCAGGCCTCGGAGGCCGATTGGCAAAGTTCCAGCTCGGCGCCGGCCGAGCTGCAGAATATGGACACTTCCGCCGCCGTCGCGGAGCCTGCCCACAGCATGACGCCCGCAAGCGCCGTCGTTCTCAGAAATCCATCCCAATGCACTGTGTTTCCTCCCACACCGCGTTAAGTACGAGGAACAACTATACCGTCTGGTCGGTAAAGTAAACTGGGCGATATCACTTCAATTTCCGTTCTGGCACGCCGAGGGAATTCGGCTTTGCCGGTTGATTTCGGGCCAGGGCCCCGTAACGGATTTCCAGTCCACAATCGCCTGGTCGCCTTGGCGTTGCCGACGGTTCTGAACGATCTCGTCAAGCACAGAGCCATCCTCGTCGGCGGGGCGGCACAACCAGAGTTTGATCCTTCGATGGGAATGACCTCCTTGCCCAGGCTGGTCCATGTCTTCCGTAGATTTCATCAGTTCCGCTTCGATCTCCTTGGGAGACAGGTCGGGTCGGGCGGAGGCCAGGACGGACACCACAGCCGTCACGAAGGGCGCGGCAAAGGACGTGCCGCTCTTCTGGCGGGCGCCGGAAACGGAAGCCGTCGTCCAGACGTTGACGCCGGGGGCGGCGATATCGATATGCCTACCCCGCACGGCACGGCGATAGGGCTTGCGCGCAGCATCGACCGCCGTCACGGACGATAACGTCCTCGTAGGCAGCGGGACCGGCTTGACATTCGGCCCGTCATTGTCGGCCGCAGCGATGGGGATCGTACCCCGCCCGATCGCCGCCTTCACCGCCCTCTCCAGCAGCAGGTTCGAGGGGCCTGTCAGGCTGAGATTGATCACCTTGATATCGCGCTGCATCAGAAGGTCGAGCGCGCCACGAGATCATAGAGACTCGCGACACCCGAGGGCCTGCGAAGCCGCTGGAACGCATCGACCGCCACGAGTTCAGATGCTGGCAGAAAGCCGGGCACGCACTGCCCGACGCGGCGACCAGAAGGGCGGCGACGCAGTGCCATGCTGCGCTCCCGATTGCGTGCCATCCATCTCGCCCAGCCGCAGGATTTCCAGCCGTGCCTTTGCCAGGGAACTATGATCGGCATTGATGGCCGTGTCGATGGGCCCGATGCGCTGCGGCTTCAGGCGCCGCGGCCCATCAATATCCGCATCCGTCGGCCAGTCCACCATGTGGCGCACGCGGCCGCACCATCTCACCACCCGTCAGCGCGATCTGCACGCGCTGCGCGATGACAAACCCATCCTGCGTCAGTCCGGCAATCGCGGCTTCAAGCGCGACCGGGACGACAACCGCCGCGGCGGCTGGAATTCGAACCGCAATTCGAATTCGTCGAGCAACTCCAATTCGAACAGTTCTTCCAACTCCTCGAGCAATTCGAGTTCGAACTCGTCCTCCAACTCCTCCTCGGACGACGACTGAGACCCCGGCAGAAAACTGAAAGGAGGGCATCGTGACCCTTTACGCAATCGCCCCTCCCGAGCCCCGCGCCGACCGGCGCGGGGTACCGTCCGCCGCGGCCGTGCCAACCATGCCGCTTGCCCGTGTCCGGCAGGTCATCGGCCGTCTGCTAGACCGTATCAACACCGTGCAGAGCTTGTTCTGGGCGCTCACGCTCCTGATCTTCGCCACCGCCTTCATATCCCGTCGACCTCGGCGCGCGCGGCCATACTGGCGCCGGTCTATCTCGGCCTTTCGGCAGCAATCGACAATGTGCGGGTAAACCGGGCATTGGCGCTGCTCTTCCCGTCGATCATTCTGTTGTCCGCGGGTGCTTCGTTGATCGGCGCCGGCGCCCATCTCGTCGCTGCCGACATGATGGAGCGCGTGCGGGGCGAGGGACCTGGCTTCCTGGCCTGGATAGCGCTTGCCGGCCCGTTTTCGCTGCTTTGCTGCCTGTTCGCCTGCGGCGTCCTCCTGCATGCCTTCCTGACGCGCGAGGAAAGGACACTTGTGCTCGCGCAACGCCAGCAAGACGGCGGCCCAGTACCGGTCACACGGCAGCAATGGAAGGTGCTTGCTGTTGCCGGCGTGATGATCCTGCTCTTTGCGACCCAGCCGCTCCACGGTATCGGCATGGCGTTGACTGCCATTGCCGCCGCTCTCGTGCTGGCGACCGAGCGGGTTTCCGGCCTTTCGCTCAAGACAGCGCTGAAAGGCGTCGAATGGAACCTTTTGCTCTTTCTCGCCGGCACCCTCGTCATCGGCGAAGCGCTGCTTGAAACCGGCACGGCAAAGGTGCTGGCTGACCGCCTGGTCGGGCTGCTGGGGCAAGGTGTGGCCGCCTGGCCCGTGGTCGTCATCGGTTTTGCCGCCGTCGTGGCAACTCTCTCATATCGTGATCACATCCCGCACGGCGCGGGCGACGGTGCTCATCCCGGCCCTTGCCTTGCCCCTGGCGGGCCTCGGGGTCGATCCGCTCAATCTCGTGATGGTGGTAACTTTGGCGAGCGGCTTCTGCCAGACGCTGATGGTCTCCGCCAAGCCGGTCGCCCTGTTCGGTGCCATGGATCCTCCACCCTTTGGGCAGACCGATCTGCTTCGGCTCGCCAGCTTCCTGATCGTGCCGTTCATCGCGTTGCTTCTCGTCTTCGCCACG
The DNA here is from genome assembly GCF_052438155.1 of Shinella sp. Taxonomy (NCBI): domain Bacteria; kingdom Pseudomonadati; phylum Pseudomonadota; class Alphaproteobacteria; order Hyphomicrobiales; family Rhizobiaceae; genus Shinella; species Shinella sp. The sequence goes on from NZ_JBQVPI010000025.1 coordinate 7,893, forward strand.
CTCGTCTGGCCCCTGCAAGGCCTGCCTCTGCGCTGAAGCGTCTGAGAACGAGACAAAAAGGTCGCCAGTGGCGGCCTTTTTTATTGAGCCGGCTAAGTTTTTTTCGCCGTTGGTGGAATAGAAATCGAAGCGCGTCGTTCCTCCCTTGTCACAGCATTGTCACAATAGAAAAGGAACGATCCATGTCTTTCACGGTTCTTGTCGCCCCCTCCGGTTTCAAGGAAAGCCTCTCGGCGGACGAAGCCGCCGACTGCATCGAAAAGGGCGTACTCCGGGCGTTCCCCGAGGCCATTGTGCTGAAGGCACCGATGGCCGATGGCGGGGAGGGCTTCACCAAGGCCCTCGTCAAGGCAACAGGCGGAACGCTTCATCACCTGACGGTAACCGGTCCCGTCAACGATCCGGTCGAGGCGCATTTCGGTTTTCTCGGCGGATGCAGCGAGCCGACGGCGGTCATCGAGATGGCGGCTGCCGCCGGGCTCAGCCTTGTTCCCCGCGACCGCCGCAATCCCTGCCTGACGACGAGCTATGGCGTCGGCGAACTCGTGCACGCGGCGCTCGACCGCGGTGCCCGCCGCATCCTGCTTGGCTGCGGCGACAGCGGTATCAACGATGGTGGCGCCGGCATGGCCGAGGCGCTGGGTATCCGGCTTCTCGACAGCGAAGGTGACCTTCTGCCGCGTGGTGGTGCAGCGCTCGCCGATCTTGCGGTGATCGATCTGTCCGGCCGCGATCCGCGCCTGGACACTGTCCGTATCGATGCCGCCGTCAACTGGCACAATGTGCTGCTCGGCGAGCGCGGTGTTGCCCGGGTCTTCGGCCCCCAGAAGGGTGCGACGCCCGAACAGGTGGAGGTTCTCGCGGCCGCGATGGAAACCTACGCTGCAAGTATCCGGCACACGACAGGCATCGAGGTTGGCATGGCGCCCGGTTCGGGAGCGTCGGGCGGGCTTGGTGCTGCCGTTCTCGGCCTGCTCGGGGGCAAACTGCATCCCCGCTACAACATCGTCATGCAATATCTGGAGCTTGACCGCTTCATTGCCGAGGCCGACCTCGTCATCACTGCGGAGGGCAGCCTCGACGGCCAGACACCGTTCGGCAAGGTACCGGCAGAGGTGGCGCAGCGGGCAAAGCGTGCGGGTGTCCCCGTCATCGCGCTGGCCGGCACGATCGGCAAGGGCGTGCGGCTGAATTTCGAGCAGGGTATCGATGCCTTTGCCTCCATCCTGACGCGACCATGCTCGCTGGAGGACGCGATTTCATCCGCGCCGAAGCTGCTCGCGCACGCAGCGGAGGACGCCGCCCGCATGGTCATGGTCGGCATGAGCCTGCGAAACCGGGTGGAAAAAGCGGCTTGATGCAGACGCCTTTCCACCGCCGTGCCGGAGGGGCGGCGCGGTCATCGAGCGCCTCCCGCCAGCGTCCCAATGAGGAAACATTACGAAAATATAATGATCACAAGGGCTTCAACTTCGGGGTGGGGGGTGTCACATGTCTATTAAAGGGACGGCAGAGGCATGACCTCGATCCGAGGAACACCGATGACCAAGACTGCACGACCGAAAAAAGATGAGACGCCCGGCGAAGAGGGGGGCCACGCCAATGTGACCTTCATGCCGGGCGCGACCCCGCCCGTTCGGCGCAAGCGACGGTCGCGCGCCTGGATCTGGCTTCCGGTGATCGCGCTCATCGCCGGTGCCGGCTATTATGGCTGGCGTGCCTACGCGCCGGCCGAGACGACGACGGCGATCATCACGCAGCCCGTCGTGCGCGGCGACATCGAAAATGCGGTGACTGCGGTCGGTACGCTGGAGGCCGTGAAGTCGGTTGATGCCGGTGCGCAGGTTTCCGGCCAGCTCAAGGCGATGCATGTCGAGATCGGTGATGCGGTCACGAAGGACCAGCTGATTGCCGAGATCGACCCGGCAACAATCGAGAACCGTATCGAGATCAACCGCGCGGAGCTGGCCAATCTCCAGGCGCAGCTCGAATCCAAGAAGGCACAACTTGTCTTCAAGCAGGCAAACATCGCCCGCCAGCGCAATCTGGTTGCCGGCAATGCCGCCGCCCAGCAGGCGCTTGACCAGGCTGTCGCCGACCTCGCCGCCGCCGAGGCGGACGTCAACGCGACCGAGGCCCAGATCCGCAAGCAGCAGGCGACGCTCGCCGGCGACGAGGTCGATCTCGGCTATACCAAGATCTATGCGCCCATGGCCGGCACCATCGTCGCCAATCCGGTGAAGGAAGGCCAGACGCTGAACGCCAGCCAGACGGCGCCGACCATCGTCACGATCGGCGACCTCTCGACCATGACGGTGCGCGCCGAAGTCTCCGAAGCGGATGTCGGCCGCCTCAAGGTCGGCATGGAGGCCTATTTCACGCTGCTCGGCCAACCGGGAAAACGCTTCACCGGCACGCTTCGGCAGGTCGAGCCGTCGCCGACGGTCGAAAACAACGTCGTGCTCTACAATGCGCTGTTCGACGTGCCGAACGCGGACGGCGAACTGATGATATCGATGAGCGCGCAGGTGTTCTTCGTGCAGGCTGCCGCACGCGACGTGCTGGTCGTGCCGAGCGGGGCCGTGACGATGAAGCGTGGCGACGGCAAGCCCCAGGCGCAGGTGACGGTCGTCACGGCGTCGGGCGGCAACGACGTGCGCGACGTCGAGACCGGCATTCGCAACCGTGTGAGCGTCGAAGTGAAAAGCGGCCTTGCAGAAGGCGACCGGGTCATCGTTGGCTCCGGTTCGGCCGATGGCGGTGCCGCGAGCAATCGGGGTTCACGGCGCAACACGCGCATGCCACCGATGTTCTGAGGAGGTTGCCATGACGGCGCTCATATCGCTCAAGGACGTCACGAAGACCTATTTCAACGACGGTTTCGCCGTGGAGGTGCTGCACGGCGTCTCTCTCGACATCGAGGCGGGAGAATTCGTCGCGATCATCGGCCAGTCCGGCTCCGGCAAGTCGACGCTGATGAACATTCTCGGCTGTCTCGACCAGCCGACCACCGGCACCTATCTGATCGATGGCGAGCCGGTTTCCGATTTCGAGACCGACGATCTGGCGGCTCTGCGCCGCCGTACCTTCGGCTTCGTGTTCCAGAGCTATAACCTCATCCCGACGGCGAGTGCCCGTGAAAATGTCGAGGTACCGGCGATCTATGCCGGCATTTCGGCGCGCGACCGGCAGGAGCGGGCAGACATGCTGCTTTCCTCGCTGAAGCTCGGCGACCGGCTCGACCACCGGCCTAACCAGCTCTCCGGCGGCCAGCAGCAGCGCGTCTCGATCGCCCGCGCGCTGATGAACGGCGGCCGCGTCATCCTTGCCGACGAACCGACCGGCGCGCTTGACAGCCAGAGCGGCGAAGAGGTGATGGCCCTGCTGCACAGGATGCACCAGGATGGCCATACGATCATCCTCATCACCCATTCGCGTGAGGTGGCGGAAGCCGCTGACCGGCTGATCGAGATCCGCGACGGCCGCATCACCTCCGACCGCGCCCGCAAGCCACGCCCGTCCCCGGTTGCGGCAGCCGGCCTGCAAAAGGCCGTCAAGGAAGGTTCTGCCGCGATTGCCGATGTTTCCGAAGCGGTCAAGATGGCGATCCGGGCCTTGCACGCCAACCTGTTCCGCACCGTGCTGACCCTTCTCGGCATCGTCATCGGCGTCGGCTCGGTGGTCGCCATGCTGGCGATCGGCACGGGCGCGCAGAATTCCGTGCTCGACCGTATTTCCTCGATGGGGTCCGACCTGCTGCTTGTGCGGCCGAGCATGGCGAATTTCCGCGGCACCAGCGGCGGCATTCCGGTGACGCTCATTCCCGCGGATGCCGATGCCATTCTGGACGTGCCGAATGTCACCTTCGCCGTGCCGGAAATGACGAGCACCGTGACGCTGCGCCACGGCAACATCGATTACCAGACGACGGCGAACGGCACGGTGCCGCAGTTCCCGCGCGCCAAGAGCTGGACGGTTGCCTCGGGTGAATTCATCAATGCGGACGACATGGATACCTATGCGCCGGTCGCCGTACTCGGCCAGACGGTGGCCAAGACGCTGTTTCCCGACGGCGGCAATCCGCTCGGCCAATATGTGCTGGTCAACAAGATCCCCTTCCAGGTGATCGGCGTGATGAGCGAGATGGGGGCGAGTGCCGGCGGCAACGACCAGGACGACGTGATCCTCGTGCCGCTTTCGACCGGCAGCATGCGGCTCTTCGGCCAGCGCAACGTGCGCACCATCACCGTGCAGGTCGAGGACGCCTCGGCGATAGACCTGACGCAGGAAGCCATTCAGGCCTTGCTCAACGAGCGCCACAAGGCCGAGGACACGCAGATCACCAACATGTCCTCGGTGCGTGAGGCCTTTACCGAAACCTCGAACACGATGAAGCTCTTCCTCGGTTCGGTCGCCGCCATCTCGCTGCTCGTCGGCGGCATCGGGGTGATGAACATCATGCTGGTGAGCGTGCGCGAACGAACGCGCGAGATCGGCGTGCGCATGGCCACGGGCGCGCGGCAACGGGACATCCTGCTGCAATTCCTCATCGAAGCGCTCGTCGTGTCGGCGATCGGCGGCGCCATCGGCGTTGTGCTGGGCTTGTCCGTCGGTGGGCTTGCGCAGGTCTTCGGTCTGCCGGTGAGCTTTACGGTCGGTCCCGTAGCACTCGCCTTCGCCTGCTCGTTCCTCACCGGCCTCGTCTTCGGTTACCTGCCCGCCCGCAACGCCTCGCGGCTTCAACCGGCCGTCGCGCTTGGCGCTGATTGAATGGGGCGATTGAGTGGATTGTCGCAGATCGCCTCCTGTGCCACCATAGGTGCGGGAGGATATCTGGATGGTGTCGACATTGTCGCACATACGGGAGATCGAACGCGTCGGCATGGGCGCGGTCAGCCCGCGCGATGCGCCCGTCGTCCAATCCTGGCTGCGCTGTCTCAACGACTACAAGCTCGATCCGACGATCGCGCAGGAAGCCTATATCGTTCCGGAGCTGAAGCTGCGCGAGCATCGCGAGCAGGCGGAAGAACTTATCCGCATCGGCCGCTCAGGCCTCGAAACGCTGTTCAACCAGATTGCCGAGCAGAACTACGTCCTTCTCCTGTCGGATGCGCGTGGCGTGACCGTCGATTTCATGGGCGACCCCACCTTCGATAACCAGTTGCGCCGGGCGGGGCTCTCTCTCGGTTCTGAATGGTCGGAAAACCGGGCCGGCACCTGCGCGGTCGGTGCCTGCCTCGTCTCCGGCGAACCGGTGATCATCCATCAGGACGATCATTTCGACACCAGCCATATCGGGCTGACCTGCACCGCAGCGCCCATCTTCGATACGCTGGGCGGCCTCACCGCCGTGCTCGATATCTCCCAGCTGCGCTCGCCGACCGCCAAGGCCAGCCAGCAGCTTGCGCTGCATCTGGTCGCCTCCACGACGCGGCGCATCGAGCTTGCCAATCTCATGACCCGCACCCGCAACGACTGGGTGCTGCGCCTTGCCCGCTCGCCGGAATTCCTTGATGTCGACCCTGATGCCGCCATCGCGCTCGACGGCAGCGGCCGCATCACCGGCATGACCCATGGCGGGTTTGGCGCGCTCGCCCGCGCGATGGATCTCGGCGGGCTTTCGACGCGCGACGTTCTCGGTCAGCCGATTTCGCAGGTTTTCGATATCGACGTCGACGACCTGCCACGCTTCATGCGCGGCCGGCCGAATGGCGAAAGACTACTTCGGGCGCGCAACGGCTTGGTGCTCTTTGCCAGTGCCATCGCGCCCGCCGTCAACCTGCGTTCGACCGTACCATCGGAGCCGCGCCTGCCGCGAGCGCTGCGCGACCTCAGCCGTGGCGATGCCGCTATGGAAAGAATGCAGGCCCGTGCGGCGAAACTGGCAGTGCGCAATATCCCGATCCTCATCCAGGGGGAAACGGGCAGCGGCAAGGAATATCTGGCGCGGGCGATCCATGATGGTTGTGGCGGTGACGGCAATTTCGTCGCCGTCAATTGCGCGGCGATCCCGGAACACCTCATCGAATCCGAACTCTTCGGCTACACGCCCGGCGCCTTTACCGGCGCCAGCCAGAAGGGCAAACGTGGCCTGATCGAGGAGGCGAACGGCGGCACGCTGTTCCTCGACGAGATCGGCGACATGCCGCTTGCCCTGCAAAGCCGGCTGCTGCGCGTCCTCTCGGAAAATGAAGTCCAGCCTGTCGGTGCACTGAAGGCGCGGCCGGTCCGCCTGCGGGTGCTCTCGGCATCCCACCGCGATCTGGCGGAACTGGTGAAGGAGGGACGCTTCCGGCAGGACCTCTATTACCGCCTGAACGCCGCGACACTCGCTTTGCCCCCGTTGCGCGAGCGGGAGGATCTTGGTTGGCTGATCGACCAGCTTCTCAGCCGCGTCGAAAAGGACGACGGCGCAACCTACCGGATCGACAAGGCGGCTCGGGCGGCACTTTTCGCTCATGGCTGGCCGGGCAATCTGCGCGAGCTTTCCAACGCGCTCCGTGTGGCCGCGGCCCTGTCGGAGGGCGGCGTCATCGATCCCGATTGCCTGCCGGACCAGCTTTTCGCCGCTCCGGTCGCCAACGCCGCGGGTGATGAGGACGCCTTGCGCCGGGCGCTCGACGATTGCGACAACAACATCTCGGCACTGGCCCGAAAGCTCGGCGTCAACCGCTCGACGATCCATCGTCGCTTGAAGCGCCTCAACTGATGCAGCGGCTGCAACACCTGTTGCACGCCACCTGTTGCATTTCGCCGTTTTGCGGCCGTCGCTTTCCCTTAACCTGCTCATAAATCAGTGGAAACGGAATTTGGCACGCCGCTTGCTCCTCTCTGTGCGGGAGATAGCAGGAGGAGAAACCATGCTCGACAAAACCCCCACCACCCGCGTCCAGGCGCTTCTCGACACATTCGGCGCAGCGCTTGAAGCCGGCCGCATCGATGACGCCGTCAATCTGTTCGCCGAGGAATGCTACTGGCGCGACCTCGTTGCCTTCACCTGGAATCTCAAGACCGTCGAGGGCCGTGACCAGGTTCGCGACATGCTGCAGGCCCAGCTCGCCACAGCAAAACCCTCGAACTGGCGCGTGGCGACCGGCGAGGAGGCGACCGAAAGTGACGGCGTGCTGGAAAGCTGGATCTCGTTCGAGACGGCGACCGGGCGCGGCTACGGGCTGGTGCGTTTCAAGAACGGCCTCATCTGGACGCTTTTGACGGCGCTTGGGGAACTCAAGGGCCACGAGGAAAAGACCGGCTTCACCCGACCGCTTGGCGCCCGGCATGGCCAGAACATCGGCGCAAAGACCTGGAAGGAAGAGCGCGAGGACGAGGAGCGCACGCTTGGCTACGAGAAGCAGCCCTATACCGTTATAATCGGTGGCGGGCAGGGCGGCATTGCGCTCGGTGCGCGGCTGCGCCAGCTCGGCGTGCCGACGATCATCCTCGAAAAGAACGACCGGCCGGGCGACAGCTGGCGCAAGCGCTACAAGTCGCTCTGCCTGCACGATCCCGTCTGGTACGATCACCTGCCCTATATCGATTTTCCAAAGAACTGGCCGGTCTTCGCACCGAAAGACAAGATCGGCGACTGGCTGGAATTCTACACCAAGGTCATGGAGCTGAATTACTGGACACGCTCGACCGCCAAATCGGCGAAATGGGACGAGGCGGCGAAGGAATGGACGATCGTCGTCGATCGCGACGGCGAGGAGGTCGTGCTCCGACCGAAACAGCTGGTCTTTGCCACCGGCATGTCCGGCAAGGCGAACATTCCGGACTTCAACGGTCGCGACCGCTTCGAGGGGGAACAGCATCACTCGTCCCAGCATCCCGGGCCGGATGGCTACAAGGGTAAAAAGGTGGTGGTCGTCGGCTCGAACAACTCGGCCCACGACATCTGCGCGGCCCTTCACGAGGCGGGCGTCGATGTCACCATGATCCAGCGCTCGACCACCCACATCGTGCGGTCCGACACGCTGATGGATATCGGCCTCGGCTCGCTCTACTCCGAACAGGCATTGGCGAACGGCATGACGACGGCCAAAGCCGACCTCATCTTCGCCTCGCTTCCATACCGTATCATGCACACGTTCCAGATTCCGCTCTACGACAAGATGCGCGAGCGGGACGCGGACTTCTATGCAGCATTGGAAAAAGCCGGCTTCCAGCTCGATTGGGGCGCGGATGGGTCTGGCCTCTTCATGAAGTACCTGCGCCGCGGGTCCGGCTACTATATCGATATCGGCGCCTCGCAGCTCATCATCGACGGCAAGGTCAAGCTTGCCGCGGGACAGGTCGAGGAGATCACGAAGAACGCCATAAAGCTCTCGAACGGCGCGGAAATCCCGGTAGACGTCATCGTTTATGCGACGGGCTACGGCTCGATGAACGGCTGGGTCGCCGATCTCATCGATCAGGAAACCGCCGACACGGTCGGCAAGGTCTGGGGCCTGGGCTCCGACACGCCGAAGGATCCGGGACCGTGGGAGGGCGAGCAGCGCAACATGTGGAAGCCGACGCAGCAGGAGGCGCTGTGGTTTCATGGCGGCAACCTGCACCAGTCCCGCCACTATTCGCAGTATCTTTCGCTGCAACTGAAGGCGCGCATGGAGGGGCTTCCGACACCGGTCTATGGCCTGCAGGCCGTCCATCACCGGAAATAGTCCCAGGGCCACCTGTGGGCAGCGGCAATGGATAAGAAAGGAACCGCGGGCCGACCGCCTGCGTTTCCTCTTTGCAAACCATTACCGAAAAGGAGAACATCCATGGTCGCTGCAAACGAAATTCGCGAGCATATGGAAGTCCGTGCCGCCGATGGTCGCCATGTCGGCACTGTCGACCACATGGAAGGTGACAGCCGCATCAAGCTTACTCGGAAGGATTCCGAGGATGGGCAGCATCATCTCATCCCGCTCGACTGGGTCGATCATGTCGACGCGCATGTCCATCTCAACAAGGATGCGGATGAAGTTCGTCGCCAGTGGTCGGCAATGAACTGATATTCCTCCCCATGCAAACGGCTCGGCGGACCTCGCCGGGCCGTTTTTCGCCTGGCATCATGCAAGCGTTACGGTGACCCCGGCCGTCTTCAGTGCCGCCGAAACGTCGCGCGGAGGCGCCTTGTCGGTGAAGAGGTCCGTGAGCGTGCTGAAGTCGCAAACCCGCACCAGACCCTGCCTGCCGAATTTCGTATGGTCGGTGACGACGATCGCACGACGGCCTTGTGCGACGACGGCACGGGCGAACTCCGCTTCCTCCAGATCATAGTCCATAATCCCGATCGCGGCGTCGATCGCCCCCGTTGAGATGACGGCGTGGCCCACCGTGAAGTGGCTGATGAACTCGATTGCCGATATGCCGAAGGCAGCACCATTGTCGCTGCGCAGTTCGCCGCCCGCCATGTAGACCCGGTTGTCGTTGACCGTCGACAGCGTGCGCGCGATGTCGGAGGAATTGGTGACGACCGTCAGGCGGCGGTGGCCGAGAAGCTCGCGGGCGAGATAGCTTGTCGTCGTACCCGTATCGAGCATGATCGAATCGCCGTCGCGAATGGTTGCGGCCAGCGCAACCGCAATCGCTTTCTTGGCCTCGCTGTTCTCCCGCATGCGCTTTTCGAAGGGCGCCTCGCCGACGATGGAGGGCAGGGCCACGGCACCATGCATCTTCACGACGGTGCCGTTCGTCGTCAGCGGCTTGATGTCGCGCCGCACGGTTTCCAGCGAAACGTCGAGCCTTTGCGCGAGGTCTGCAATCGTCACCGTGCCGTCCTGCTGGAGGAGCCGGAGAATGTCGTTGTGGCGTTTGGAGTGGTTCATGATCTTCGGGCCCGCAATGCGTTCTTCCACTTCATAATCCTTCGCGAGCCGACTGGCAAGAAAGCTTCAAAAACGGTCACAAAGGCAGAAAAAGCCACATTTGAGGATTGACAGCCGCTTTCCTCCCGCATGACATTGACGGTGCGCGCCGTCGAGAGAAAACAACCGGGGAACGGCGTGCGAGGGCGGCTCCACTTTATGGGGAGCGCGGGAGGAAATGAATGGATGGGCATGCCGAGCTCAGCCGCATGGTCGAAGATCGCATCCGGGCCATGCCGTGCTGGAGTGGCCACATCGAGATTGCGCCCCTGAAGGGCGGCATCAGCAATGAAAGCTATCTTGTTCGTGACGGCGCGGGGCGTCATGTCGTGCGCTTCGGCAGGGACTATCCGTTCCATCACGTCTTCCGCGATCGCGAACTGATGACCGCACGGGCAGCACATGCGGCGGGCTTCGGGCCTGCGGTGCACTATGCCGAGCCCGGCGTCATGGTCTCCGCCTATCTCGGCGCAAAAACCTTTGGCGCGGCGGACGTCGTTGCCGAGCGGCGGCGGGTGGCAGAGGTGCTGCGCCGTTTCCACACGGAAATGCCCGCGGAAATCAGCGGTGCGGCCTTCCTGTTCTGGCCCTTCCATGTCGTGCGCGACTATGCCCGCACCCTCAAGGCCGGCAACAGCCGCATGATGCGGCAACTGCCCGGCTATCTCGCGCTTGCCGACGAACTGGAGACCGCGCAGGCACCGCTGCCGATCGTCTTCGGCCACAACGATCTCCTGCCGGCTAACATTCTCGATGACGGGGAACGGCTCTGGCTGATCGACTTCGAATATGCCGGCTTTTCGACGGCGATGTTCGATCTGGCTGGGGCCACGTCGAATGCTGGTCTTTCCCCCGAGCAAGCGGACGACTTTCTCGCGGCCTATTTCGGCGGCGCGCCCGACGCTGCGCTCCTCCACTCCCACGCTGCCATGCAATGCGCCTCCCTGTTGCGCGAGGCGATGTGGAGCATGGTTTCCGAACTGCACCTCACTGCACCCGGCGCCGACTATGTCGGCTACACGAGCGAAAATCTCGACCGTCTCGACCAGGCGCTCGAACATTACAGATCCACATACGGGAAACGAATCAAATGACCCTGCCATCCCATGCCGAGATCGTTGTCATCGGCGGCGGCATCATCGGCTGCTCGACGGCCTATCACCTCGCGCGTGATCACAAGGCGAATGTGGTCCTCCTTGAGCAGGGCACGCTGACCTCCGGCTCGACCTGGCATGCGGCGGGCCTCGTCGGCCAGCTGCGTTCCTCGGCCTCGATCACCCGGGTGCTCAAATATTCGGTCGATCTCTACAAGGGTCTGGAGGCGGAAACGGGCCTTGCCACCGGCTGGAAGATGACCGGCTGCCTGCGCCTTGCCACCAATCAGAACCGCTGGACCGAATTCCGCCGCCTCGCCACGACCGCCAAAAGCTTCGGCATGGACATGCACCTGCTGACGCCGCAGGAGGTGAAGGCCATGTGGCCCTTGATGGAGGTCGGCGATCTCGTCGGCGCCAGCTGGCTGCCGACGGACGGGCAGGCAAGCCCCTCTGATATTACCCAGTCGCTCGCCAGAGGCGCGCGCATGCACGGCGCGAAGATCGTCGAGAACGTGCGCGTCACGGGCTTCGAGCTGAAGGATGGCCGCATCACGCACGTGCGCACGATGCTCGGCGACATTGCCTGCGACAAGGTCGTCAACTGCGCCGGTCAGTGGGCGCGGCAGGTGGGCGCCATGGCGGGCATCAACGTGCCGCTCCAGCCGGTCAAGCACCAGTATATCATCACCGAAAAGGTCCCCGGCCTTTCGACGGACGCGCCCACCATCCGTGATCCCGATCGCCGCACCTACTTCAAGGAGGAAGTCGGCGGGCTTGTCATGGGGGGCTATGAGCCAAACCCGCAGCCCTGGACGACCGGCGACGTGCCGGACGACTGGGCCTACCGGCTGTTCGATGACGACTTCGACCATTTCGAGCAGCATATGGCAGAGGCGATTGCCCGCGTGCCGGCGCTGGAAACGGTGGGCGTGAAGCAGATGATCAACGGGCCGGAGAGCTTTACGCCGGACGGCAACTTCATTCTCGGCGTTGCGCCGGAGTGCAAGAACATGTTCGTCGGCGCCGGCTTCAATGCTTTCGGCATCGCGTCGGGCGGCGGCGCCGGCTGGGTGCTGGCGCAATGGGTGGTCGATGGCGAAGCGCCGCTCGACCTCTGGGTCGTCGACATCCGCCGCTTCGCCGGCATGCACCGGGATCGCCAATGGGTGCTCGACCGCACGCTGGAGGCTTACGGCAAACATTACACCATCGGCTTCCCGCATGAGGAATATGAAAGCGGCCGCCCGCATGTCGTCTCGCCGCTTTATGAGCGCCTGAAGGCGCATGGTGCCGTCTTCGGCTCGAAACTCGGCTGGGAGCGCCCGAACTGGTTTGCGCCTGACGGCATGGAGCCGAAGGACGTCTATTCGATGGGCCGGCAGAACTGGTTCTCCGCCGTCGGCGAGGAACATCGCCATGTGCGCGAAGCCGTCGGCATCTTCGACCAGTCGTCCTTCGCCAAGTATGAAATGACGGGGCCGGACGCGTTGAAGGCGCTCGACTGGATCTGCGCCAACGATGTCGGCAAGCCAGCCGGTCGGCTCACCTATACCCAGCTTCTCAACAGCCGCGGCGGCATCGAGGCGGACCTGACGGTTGCGCGACTGTCCGAGGACAAGTTCTACATCGTCACGGGCACCGGCTTCCGCACCCACGATCTCGGCTGGATCGAAGATCACATCCCGGCAGGCCTCGAGGTGACGCTTCGCGACGTGACGGAAGAGTTCGGCACGCTCTCGCTGATGGGGGCCAAGGCACGCGCCGTGCTTTCGGCGGTGACTGACGCAGATGTGTCCAATGCCGGCTTCCCGTTCGGTCATGTGCGGGAGATTTCGATTGCAGGACACCCGGTTCGGGCGCTGCGCGTTACCTATGTCGGCGAACTCGGCTGGGAGCTGCATGTGCCGATCGGCGCCATCGGAAGCGTCTTCGACACGCTAATGGCGGCGGGGGCTGCCTCCAACATCCGCCCTGTCGGCTACCGGGCGTTGGAATCGCTGCGCCTTGAAAAAGGCTATCGCGCCTGGGGTTCGGACATCACGCCGAACGACACGCCCTTCGACGCCGGCCTCGGCTGGGCGGTGAAGCTGCGCAAGGACACCGACTTCCTCGGCCGCCGAGCGCTGGAAACGGCGCAGGGCGAACTGCGCAAAAAAGCATTCGCCGGCTTCACGGTCGACGACCCGAATGTCGTGCTCGTCGGACGCGAGACGATTCTCCGGAACGGCGAGCCCGTCGGTTATCTCACCAGCGGTGGTTACGGCTACACGCTCGGCAAGAATGTCGGCTACGGCTATGTGCGCCGCGCCGAGGGTGTGGACGACGCTTTTCTCGCAGGGGGCACCTACGAGCTGGTCGTCGCTATGGAGCGCACGCCGGCAAAAATCCACCTCGACCCACTGTACGATCCGACGGCCGCTCGGGTGAAAGCCTGAGCTGAGGGTGTCGACGGCGGCTGCGGTATCGGGCTGCCGCTCCCGCAAACGATATCGACGGGATGGAGCAGACAGGCGGCTATGCGCACCGTCTGTCTGCTCCATCCCTCTTGCGGTTTGGCGCGCCGTGAAAGATATTTCAGTCAGCGGGCTTGATTTCATCCGATGCCCATGAAATATATTTCAGATCGTGAATTATATTGACAGGCAATCTCCTTTGCGGTTACCTGCCCATACCGGACTTCGAGGAGGAAGTTCGGGTTCAACGCGATCAGCGGCGTCGTTTCGACGCCCTCGGGCTTTTTGGGAGGGGCTTCGGCCTCGAGGAGGACTTTTGCGCACTTTTCTGACGACGACCGCGATGGCGGTCCTTGCAACAACGCTTTTTGCCGGTTCCGCCGCCGCCGAGACGGAAAACCCGTTCCGCTGCAAGCCGGGCGAAAAATACGTCATGAACGTCATGGTGTCGGGCGTCGAATACTGGTTCCCGGTCTATGAAATGTTCAAGCAGGCCGGCCAGCAGCTCGGCTGCGAGACGGAATATACCGGCACGCCGGAATATGACGTCAACAAGCAGATCGCCACCTTCGACCAGGCGCTCGCCCAGAACCCGGCCGGCATTCTCGTGCATCCGATGAACTCCGACCCGTTCATCGAGCCGATCAACCGCGCCATCGACCAGGGCACGGCGGTCGTGACCTTTGCGGCTGACTCTCCGCTCTCCAAGCGTATTTCCTTCATCACCTCGGACAACACCCGCGAAGGCACCTATGCCGCCGACGCGATCGCCGAGAAGCTGGGCGGCAAGGGCGAATATGCGGTTCTGGAAAATCCGGGCCAGGACAACCACGACAAGCGCATCACGGCCTTCGTCGCCCGCATGGAAGAGAAGTGGCCGGACATGAAGCTGGTCGGTCGCGCCGCCTCCAACCAGGATCCGACGAAGGCCTATCAGGGCCTGTCGAGCCTCATTCAGGCCAATCCGAACCTCGGCGCGGTCTTCATGCCGGAAGCCAACTCCGCCATCGGCGCGGCGCAGGCCAACAAGGAAGCGGGCGGCAAGGTCCTCGTCATGTGCGCGGACGTCAACGCCAACATCCTCGACATGATCAAGGCTGGCGAAGTGTTCGGCTCGATCAACCCGAACCAGGGCATGCAGGGCTACATGGGCTTCATGCTGCTGTGGCTCGCCAAGCATCCCGAGCTGATCGACCCGATGAACGACGCCAAGCGCTCCGGCTTCAACCCGATGAGCATCCCCTTCGTCGACAACGGTCTTTCCATCGTGACCGCTGAAAATGCCGACGACTTCTACTGGGACAAGTACCTGAAGCGTCGCGGCACCAAGGGCATCGAGGAGTAATCTCCCAAGAGAACGCCATCCGCGCCTTGCGGCGCGGATGGTCTCGGGAGGAGAGGGAGGAAGACGATGGCCGAGCCGGTGCTCACCATTCATGGCGTGACCAAGCATTTCGGGGCAGTGAAGGCGTTGACGGATGTCGACTTCACGCTCGAGCGCGGCGAGGTCCATGCGCTTTGCGGCGAAAACGGCGCCGGCAAGTCGACGCTGATGAACATCATCGCCGGCGTGCTGCAGCCGACCGAGGGCGAGATCCGCGTTGACGGCAAGGCCGTGCGCATCGCGTCGCCCGCTGCCGCCCAGGCGCTCGGCATCGGCCTGGTGCATCAGGAGATCGCGCTCTGCCCGGATGCGACGGTCGCCGAAAACATGTTCATGGCAGCGACCAACCGCCGCCGGACACCCTTCATGAATTACCGCGCGCTGGAACGCGACGCGCAGGCCGTGATGAACCGGCTTGCCGCCATTGACGTCCGCCGCAAGGTCGCAGACCTGCCGATTTCCAGCCAGCAGCTTGTCGAGATCGCCAAGGCGCTGACGCTCGACTGCCGCGTGCTCATTCTGGACGAACCGACCGCAGCGCTCACCGAAACCGAGGCGCAGCAGCTATTCTCGATCATTCGTGATCTCAAGGCGAACGGCATATCGATCATCTATATCAGCCATCGCATGGCCGAGATTTTCAGCCTGTGCGACCGGGTCACGGTGTTCCGCGACGGCCGCTATGTCTGCACCGACCGCATTGCCGATGTGACGCCGGACGACGTGGTGCGCCGCATGGTCGGTCGCGAGATCACGCAGCTCTATCCGGACAAACTCGGTGCGGACGAGGCGTCCGGCGCCACGATCCTTGAAGTAGACCGCATTGGTGACGATGTGCGCTTCCAGGATATCAGCTTCAAACTCCGCAGGGGCGAAATCCTCGGCATCGGTGGCCTCATCGGCTCCGGCCGCACGGAAATCGCCGAGGGCATCTGCGGGCTACGGCCGCACACTGCGGGCACGGTGCGCCTGCATGGTGATACGCAGAAGATCAAATCCTATTCGGATGCCGTGAAGGCGGGCATCGTCTATCTGTCCGAAGACCGCAAGGGCTCCGGCGTCTTTCTCGAACTGTCCATCGCGCAGAACATCTCCGTGTTGGACCTGAAGGCGCTGACCAATCCAGCCGGCCTGCTGAAACGCCGGGCGGAGACCGCGCTGGCGGAGGATTTTGCGAAGCGGCTCGGGGTGCGCATGAGCGGCGTCGATGCGCCGGTCAAATCGCTCTCCGGCGGCAACCAGCAGAAGGTGGCGATCGCCAAGCAGCTGGCGGTCAAGCCCAAGGTCATCCTGATGGATGAACCGACGCGCGGCATCGATGTCGGCGCGAAGACGGAAATTCACCGCCTGCTGCGTGATCTTGCGCGCTCGGGCATTGGGATTGTCGTCATATCCTCGGAAATGCCGGAGCTGCTCGGGCTCTGCGACCGCGTGCTTGTGGTGCGTGAAGGACGCATCGCGGGCGAACTCGGCGGAGACGAGATGACGGAAGAGGCCGTGATCCGCCTTGCATCGGGCATGGGTACGGCAAAGGCGGCAAACCATGCCGCATGAGAAGAAACTGGGAGAGACGGGAATGGCAATCGACACGATGACGGCCGGCGCGCCGAAGACATCGTCTTTCAAACGCCTCGGCACGATGCGCGAGGCCGGGCTGATCGCGATCATCCTCGCACTCTGCGTGATCATGAGCTTCGCCTCGCCGCACTTCCTGACGCTCGGCAATTTCCGCGCCATGCTGATGAGCTTTTCCGTCGAAGGCATCGTCGTCGTCGGCATGACGATCCTGTTGATCGTCGGCGGCATCGACCTCGCGGTCGGCTCCGTCGTCTGCTTCGCGATGGTGCTCTCCGGCTCGCTGTTCCTCGCAGGCCTCGACCCATGGACGGCCTCGCTGATCGGCATCCTGGCCAGCAGCGCCATCGGCGGCGCCATGGGCTTCTTCGTGACGGTCGTCGGCCTCAACCACTTCATCACGTCTCTGGCAGCCATGGTGATCGTGCGTGGTCTCTGCCTCATCATCACCAAGGGCACGCCGCTCTCGCTCTTCACGCTGCCGGCCGGCTTCAAGGCGGTCGGGCAGGGTACGTTCTACGGTGTGCCCTATGTCATCCTGATCTTCGTCGCCGTCGTCGTGCTGTTCGATTTCCTGCTGCGCCGGGCGACCGCCTTCCGCAAGGTCTTCTACACCGGCAGCAACGAGAAGGCCGCGCTCTATTCCGGCATCAAGACCAACCAGGTGAAGTTCTGGGTAACGGTGCTGTGCTCGACGCTTGCCGGTGTCGCAGGGGTCGTCTACATGTCCCGCTTCGGGGCCGCGACCCCCACCTTCGGTGCCGGTATGGAGCTGAACATCATCGCTGCGGCCGTTATCGGCGGAGCCTCGCTCAACGGTGGCTCGGGCACCATTCTCGGCGCCATCCTCGGCATCGCGCTGCTCTCGGTCGTCACCTCCTCGCTGATCCTGCTCAATGTCTCCGTCTACTGGCAGGACATGATCAAGGGCTGCATCCTGCTCGCCGCCGTCTCCATCGACCATTTCATGCACAAGCGGAAGGCCGCCTGACATGCCGATCGCCAAGCTGAAACCCAAGACGACCGCGCCGCGCGAAGAGATCGTGATCGCCCGCCAGATGCACCAGGCGCTCGTGCTGCACTTCCTCGAAGGCCTGACGCAGGCACAGATCGCCGACCAGCTCGGTCTCTCGCACGCCACCGTCAACCGCCTCATCAAGCGCGGCCGCCAGCTCGGCCTCGTCGAGATCAAGATCAAGTCGCCGGTCGAACCGTTGGTCGACATGGAAGAGCGGCTTCTGGCGCTCGGCGGCATCAGCCGCGCCGTCGTGGTGCCGACGGTCTCCGACAATCCGCAGACAGCGCTTCAGGCAGTCGGCGAAGCGGCAGCCCGGCTGCTGCTCGAAGAGATCGCCGATGGCGACACGATCTGCATCACCGGCGGCAAGGGCGTCAGTGCCGTCGTCGCCGGCCTGCAGGCAGCACGCCGCTTCGATGTCGAGGTTATCCCCGGGACGGGCTGCGTGCAGGGCAAACATTACACCGACGTCAACCACGTCTCGACGCTGATGGCCGACCGGCTTGGCGGGCGCTCCTACCAGATCCATGCGCCGCTCTTTGCCGACGATGCCGCGCAGCGGGCGATGTTGATGAACATGCGCTCCGTCGCCGACGTTTTTCAGCGGGCACGCGAGGCGAAGGTGGCGGTGGTGGGTATCGGCTCTATCCTCACGGACGACTCGAGCTATTACGACCTGCATCCCTCTTCCAGCACCGACCGTGCGGCAATCGAACGCTCGGGCGCGAGTTGCGAACTGCTCGCCCATCTGCTCGACGATCACGGACGGGTCTGCGACTACAGCCTCAACCGCTCGCTGGTCTCGCTGACGCTCCAGGAATTCGCCTCGATCCCGACGAAGATCGGCGTCGCGAGCGGCCCCAACAAGGCCGGCCCGATTCTCAGCGTGCTGCGTGGCAACCACCTCGATACGCTCGTCACCGACGAGGCGACGGGTGCTCGCATCCTCGACATTGCATCCCAGGAAGGATTTTCCGCATGAGCGGCGAACAATTGACCCGTGACATCGGGCGCTCCGGCGTCAAGGCATCTGCCGTCGGCCTCGGCACTTGGGCGATCGGCGGCTGGATGTGGGGCGGCACGGACGAGGCGGAATCGATTGCCGCCATCCAGGCCTCGCTCGATGCCGGCGTGACGCTCATCGACACGGCGCCGGCCTATGGCCTCGGCCGGTCGGAAGAAATCGTCGGCAAGGCGCTTGTCGGCCGTCGTGACAGGGCGGTGATCGCAACGAAATGCGGACTCGTCTGGCATACGCAGAAGGGCAACCACTTCTTCGATCAGGACGGCAAGCCGGTGCACCGCTATCTCGGTCGGGATTCGATCATCCACGAGGTCGAGGAAAGCCTGCGCCGGCTCGGCACGGACTATATCGACCTGTACATCACGCACTGGCAGGACCCGACGACACCCATCGAGGAGACGGTCGCGACGCTCGAAGAGCTGAAAAAGGCCGGCAAGATCCGCGCGATCGGCGCGAGCAACGTCAACCGCTCGGAACTCGAACAGTATATTGCTACCGGGTCGCTCGATGCGATCCAGGAGCGGTTCAGCATGATCGATCGCGAGATCGAGGCGGACCTGCTGCCGCTCACTCTTGCCAACGGCGTTTCGACGCTGAGTTATTCCTCGCTGGCACTTGGCCTGCTCTCCGGCACGATCGGGCCGGACCGCGTCTTTGCCGGCGACGACCAGCGCAAGGACAACCCGCGCTTCTCGGTCGCCAACCGGCAAAAGGCCAAGGATTTTTCCGAGGCGATCCGGCCTGTCGCGGAAGGCCACGGCGCCAGCATCGCACAGGTGGTGATCGCCTGGACGCTGACGCAGCCGGGCGTGACCTTCGGGCTTTGCGGCGCGCGCAACCCGGCGCAGGCGCTCGACAATGCGCGGGCGGGCACGCTCAGTCTTTCGACAGACGATCTTGCGGCGATCAATGCCGCCATATCGGCGCAACTCGTCACCATGGACGGATAACAGGCTGCCATCATGAACCGTGCAGAGACAATGGACGGGCTTCGCCGGAGCCCGAAGGTGGACGTGTGCGTCCTCGGCGGCGGCATCAACGGGCTCAGCGTCTTTCGCGAGCTGGCGTTGCAGGGCGTCAACGTACTCCTCGTCGAGAAGGATGACTATTGCTCCGGCGCCAGTGCCGCTCTCTCGCGCATGGTTCACGGTGGTCTGCGCTATCTGGAGAACGGCGAATTCAGCCTGGTGCAGGAATCGCTCGTCGAGCGCGACCGGTTGCTCCGCAGCGCCCCTCACTATGTGGCGCCGCTGCCGACGACGGTGCCGATCTTCGACATCTTCTCCGGCCTCGCCAACGGCATCGTGCGCTTCCTCGGCCTCACGCGCCGCCCTAGCCGCCGTGGTGCCATTGCCATCAAGACGGGCCTCGGCATCTACGATTTCCTGACGCGCAAACGCGCGCTGATGCCAAAACACCAGTTCCGCGGCCGCAAGGCGACGCTGGAAAAGTGGCCGGCGCTCAATCCGGCGATCCGCAACTCCGCGACCTACTACGATGCCTGGGTGAGCCATCCGGAGCGCATCGGCATCGAGCTTCTGCGCGATGGCCTGTCCGCCGGTTCGAATGCCAAGGCCCTGAACTATGCGACGGTCGAGCAGAGGGGTGCGGGAGAGTTTTTGCTGCGCGACGGCGTGTCCGGCGAGACGTTGTCTATCCAGCCAAGGTTGGTCATCAACGCGACGGGCGGCTGGATCGATATCGCAAATGGCGCGCTGTTTCCGGACGATGCGCGCCCCGCGCCGCTGATGGGCGGCACCAAGGGCTCGCACCTCATCATCGACAATCCCGCGCTACGCGACATGCTCGACGGGCACATGATCTATTACGAGAACGAGGACGGACGCATCTGCATCCTGTTCCCCTACCTCGGCAAGGTGCTGGTCGGCTCGACGGATATCCGCGTCGACGATCCCGGTACGGTGCGCTGCGAGGCGGACGAGCGCGACTATATCCTGCAATCGCTCGCCTTCGTGCTGCCGGGAGTCAAAATCCGGCCGGAAGAAATCGTCTTCCAGTTTGCCGGCGTGCGCCCGCTGCCGGCCAGCAAGGACAGTTTTACCGGCCGCATCCCGCGCGATCATTTCTGCACAGTGCTCGAGGGCCGGAATGGCGGTCCACCAGTGCTTTGCATGATCGGCGGCAAGTGGACGACCTTCCGCTCCTTTGGTGAAATGGCTGCCGATATGGCGCTGGAACGGCTCGGTCTGTCGCGTCGCGTCGATACGGCAGAACGCACCATTGGCGGCGGCCGGGCGTTTCCCAACGATCGCAGCGGCTGGGTTCGCGACCTCGCGGCCTCGACGGGGATTTCTGCGGAGCGCGCGGCAGTGCTGTTCGAGCGCTACGGCACGGATGCCGGTGATGTCGCGCGCTTCATCGCCGCTGCACCGGATCATCCGCTGCCGCATGAAGGCTACAGCGTCCGGGAGCTTGTCCATCTCATCCGCTCGGAAGCGGTCGAACATCTGGACGACCTGCTCACGCGACGCACGACGCTTGCCATCGCCGGCGAACTCTCACTTGCCATGGCTGATGCCGCTCTCGACGTGCTGGCCGCCGAAAAAGGCTGGCCGACACCGCGCAAAATCGAAGAGCGCAACCGTTTTCTAACCCTCATGCGCGAGCGCCACGGCGTCGCCGAGGAAACCCTTTCCGCAAGGAATGAACAAAGGAGTGAACTATGCGAGACTACCGCAAGGTCCGGATGAACCGGCTGTTCGGCAACGGCCGTTGCCTGGACGTGGCGATCGATCACGGCGTGTGCAACGAGCCGTCCTTTCTCGACGGGCTGGAAAACGTGCCCGCCGTTGTGAAGGCACTGGTCGATGCCAGGCCCGATGCGATCCAGATGAACTATGGCCAGGCCGACCTGTTGCAGGACATTCCCGGCAAGGACAAGCCGGCGTTGGTCATGCGCATCGACATGGGCAACCCCTATAATCGTATCCGCCATCGCGACATGTGGGCCGTGCTGCAGAACGATGCGGAGCCGCTGATCGGCGCGTTGCAGATGGATGCCGCCTGCGTCGTGGTCAACCTCTTCATGCTGCCGGACGAGCCCGACCTCTTTCGTCAATGCGTGCACAACATTTCCCGCGTGCGCGCCGATTGCGAAAAATACGGCATGCCGCTGATGATCGAGCCGCTCGTCATGCAGCCCGTCACGGAGCGCGGCGGCTATATGGTCGATGGCGACGCGGAAAAGATCGTCACCCTGACGCGCCTTGCGCGCGAAATGGGCGCGGATATCGTGAAGGCCGACCCGACGACCAATGCGGAGGATTTCCACCGCGTGGTCGAGGCGGCGCGCTGCCCGGTTCTGGTGCGCGGCGGCGGCAAGGAGGATCTCGGTGCCGTCTTCGCCAAATCTGCCGCCTTGATGCGGCAGGGCGCAATGGGCATGGTCTATGGGCGCAACATCTACCAGCATGCCAACCCGAATGCCGTGGTGCGCGGACTGATGGCGATTATCCACGACGATGCGAGCGGCGAGGAAGCCTTCGCGCAGTATCAGCAGGGTTGAGGTGCTGGAGCAATTCCGGGAAACCGCGAGGCGGTTTTCCCGGAATTGCGGAAGCTGGAGCCTTGGGAGGGGTTCAGAATGCAGAAATATCTGTTGGGGCTCGATGCCGGCAACACGGTCATCAAGGCGGTGATCTTTGACCTCGCCGGCCGGGAAGTGGCGCATGCGGGGGAGGAGGGGCATAGCCGCATGCCATGCCCCGGCCATGTCGAGCGCGATCTCGGCGAACTCTGGGCCAATGCGAAACGCGTCATCCGCACCTGCCTCGACAAGGCGGGTATCGCGGCGAGCGACATTGCCGCCATCGGCTGCGCCGGCCACGGCAACGGGCTCTATGCGCTCGACCGGGACGGCGAACCGCTGATCGGCATCCAGTCGATCGACACACGTGCCACCGGCCTCGTCGAGGAATGGCTGGCGGAAGGCGTGGGCGATCGCACCTATCCCATCGCCCGCCAACGCCCCTGGCCGTCCCAGACTCCGACGCTGCTTGCCTGGCTGAAGCGCTACAGGCCGGACGTCTTCAAGCGTATCGGCACGGTATTCTACTCCAAGGATTTCGTCGTCAACCGCCTGACCGGCGAGCGCGTCAGCGAGATGTCGGACATGTCCGGCGCCGGTCTGCTCGATCTTTCCGCCCGTCGTTACGACAAGGCGCTGATGGAGGCCTATGGCCTTGGTGATTGCCTGGAGCTGCTGCCGCGACTGATCGAAAGCGCCGACATCGCCGGGCGGGTGACGGAAGCGGTGGCCAAGGAGACGGGGCTCGCTGCCGGCACGCCTGTCATCGGCGGTTTGTTCGACGTCGTGGCCTCCGCGCTCGGCTCGGGCGTCTCGCGCACCGGCAGCGCTTCGATCATCGCCGGTACCTGGAGCATCAATCAGGTCATCATCGACAGTCCCGATCTCGACGGTCCGGTTTTCATGTCCTCGACCTTCGACCGCACGCGCTACATGGCGATGGAAAACAGCGCCACATCGGCGGCCAACCTCGAATGGCTGGTGCGTGAATTCTTCGAAGGCGAGCATGCGGAGGGCGTTTCGCCGTTCGATGCAGCTTGCGCGTTGGCCGCGGCAGTGGAGCCTGCGGCAGATGATCCGCTCTATCACCCCTATCTCTACGGCGCGCAACAGGACGGCCATGCGCGTGCCGGCTTCTATGGCATTGCCGGCTGGCATACCAAGGGACACCTGATCCGTGCGCTGCTCGAAGGTGTCGCCTTCGGCCACCGCCAGCATGTCGAGACGATCCGCAAGGCGGGCGCGACCTTCGAGGAGGCGGTGCTGTCTGGTGGCGGTTCGCGCAGCCGGCTCTGGCCGCAGATTTTTGCGGATGCGCTGCGCGTGCCCGTGACCGTCGCCGTGTCGCGCGAGACGGGCGCTCTAGGTGCGGCAATCGCGGCGGGCACGGGCGTCGGTCTCTTTGCGGATTTCACCGATGGCGCAAATGCCATGGTGCGCACCGACCGGCACTATAGGCCAAACAGTGCCCTTGCCGCGCACTATGACCGGCGGTACGCCCTCTACAAGGACATTACGGAAGCCATGACACCGCTCTGGCGGCGGCTTTCGGCAACCGAACCCAGAGCTACCGGAGTTGCGGCGTGACTTTGCATGATACTGAAACGCCGGTCGACGAGGGCTCCTACGATTTCATTATCGTCGGCGCCGGCTCGGCCGGCTGCGTCCTGGCAAACCGGCTCTCGGCCGACCCGAAGAACCGGGTGCTGCTGCTCGAGGCCGGCGGCACGGACCGCTATCACTGGGTGCATGTGCCGATCGGCTATCTCTTCTGCATGGGCAATCCGCGCACCGACTGGATGATGAAGACGGCCGCGGAAGCCGGGCTTAACGGTCGCGCGCTGAACTATCCGCGCGGGAAATTGCTGGGCGGCTGCTCATCGATCAACGGCATGATCTATATGCGCGGGCAGGCGGCCGACTATGACGGCTGGCGGCAGGCCGGCAATGCCGGCTGGGGTTGGGACGATGTCCTGCCCTATTTCCTGAAGTCGGAAGACAATTATCGCGGTAAATCCGCCATGCACGGTGCCGGCGGTGAATGGCGCGTCGAGCGCCAGCGCCTGTCCTGGCCGATCCTCGATGCGTTCCGCGATGCGGCGGAGGAACTCGGGGTTCCGAAGACCGACGACTTCAACGACGGCGACAATGAAGGCTCCGGCTATTTCGAGGTCAACCAGCGCGGCGGCCTGCGCTGGAACACCACGAAGGCCTTCCTGCGGCCTGCCATGAAACGGAAGAACCTCCGCGTCTTGACTGGGGCCGAGACTGAGCGGCTGGAATTCGAGGGCAAGGCGATCTCCGGCGTCCGCTTCCGCCTTGGTGGACGACTCTGCATCGCGCGGGCTTCCCGCGAAGTCCTGCTGTCGGCCGGCGCCATCAACTCGCCGAAGATCCTGGAACTGTCCGGCATCGGCCGGCCGGATGTGCTCTCGGCGTTCGATCTTCCCGTGCAGCACGCGCTGCAGGGCGTCGGTGAAAACCTGCAGGACCACCTGCAGATCCGTACTGTCTTCAAGATCGAAGGCGCACGTACACTGAACCAACTCTACCACAACCTGTTCAGCCGCGCCGGTATGGGCCTGCAATATGCCTTCAATCGTTCCGGCCCGCTCTCCATGGCACCGAGTCAGCTCGGCATCTTTGCGAAAAGCGATCCCGCCGTCGCCACGGCCGATCTCGAATACCATGTCCAGCCGCTCAGCACCGATCGGCTCGGCGAGCCGCTGCACCGCTACCCGGCCGTCACGGTTTCCGTCTGCAATCTGAGGCCCGAAAGCCGGGGTACTGTGCACGTCACGACCCGCGACGTGGCTTTGCCACCGGAAATACGCCCCAACTACCTTTCGACCGTCGGCGACCGTCTGCTTGCGGCCAAATCCATTCGCCACGCTCGCAGCCTCATGCAGACCAAGGCGATCGATCGCTTCCGTCCGCAGGAAATGCTGCCGGGTCGCGAATACCAGAGCGATGAGGAACTGATCCAGCGCGCTGGCGACATCGCCACGACGATCTTCCACCCCGTCGGCACCTGCAAGATGGGCGACGACCCGATGGCTGTGGTGGATTCGAAGCTTCGCGTGCACGGGATCGGCAATTTGCGCGTCGTCGATGCCTCGATCATGCCGACGATTGTCTCCGGCAATACGAATTCGCCGGTCATCATGATTGCGGAAAAGGCGGCGGAGGCCATTTTGGCGCGCGCATAGGCAAACGTCTTGCGGTAGTTTGGCATCTCATCGCAGCGTTACTCAATCCAAGGCCTTCGCGACGTGAGCAAGCCGAACTACGGGGACATCGCCCGGCATGCCGGTGTCGGGACCGCCACGGTCGAGCGCGTGCTGAACGGCCGCGGCGGGGTGCGGCCCGATCTGGTCGCGAAGGTGGTCATTGCGGCGCGTAGCCTGAAATACCCGCGCACGCTGCCCGACACCCATCGCGGCTTGCTGCGCATCGAAGTGCTGATGGTGCGCCCCGAGACCACCTTCTATCGACGGCTTTCCAAGGCGTTCGAACGCATTGCCGCCACGCTCGATCCGCTCGCCGTCGTTCACCGCAGCTTCACGGAAGAAATGAAGCCGGAGGAGATCGCCAAACGCATTCTTTCCACCGAGACGCCCCGCGCCGGCCTGATCCTCGCCGTTCCCAACAGTCCGTTGATCAGCGCGGCTGTGGAGGCGGTCATCGCCCGCGGCGTGCCCGTCGTCCATGTCGTGACCCGAGCGTCCGGCAACAGCGCGGAATTCGTCGGCATCGATAATTATGCCGCCGGCCGTACGGCGGCCTATTTCATCGCGCGAATGGCCAAGGTGGAGGGGCCAGTCGTGGCGCTCTGCCACCCGATCTACCAGGTGCACCGCGACCGTATTCGGGGCTTCTCCGACTATTTTCTGGATCATCCAGGGTCGATCGCCTTCGAATGGCTCGGTTACAGCCGGGATGAGGAGAGTTTCAGTGCGGAAACACTCTCCATTGCGCTTGAAAAATACCCGAACCTCGTCGGCCTCTACAATGCGGGCGGGGCGAATTCCGCGCTCATCAGCGTGCTGCGGCGCCATCCGCGGGGCCGCGATATCCTGTTCGTCGGCCACGAACTGACCGACTATACACGCTCGGCGCTGAGCGAGGGCATCATGGATGTCGTGCTCGACCAGGCACCCGAGGCGCAGGCGCAACGCGCGCTTGATCTCATCCTGCGCCGCATCGGCCTGACCGAGATCGAACCGGACCGGAATCCCATTCGTTTCATCACCATAACCGCCGAAGGGCTTTGATCTGATTTGATCAAGGAAGCCTTCGCCGTTCCACGGCACTCCTGATAATTTTCAAATCAGGAGGAGAGCCGGCGTTCCAACCAGAACGTACGGGTAAGGCGCGTCATGCGCTCTCCTTTCACAAATTGTGCGGGCCAAAACCCGAAGGAGAGCGCAATGGACGATCTGAAATATGGCAAGCGCAACAAGCGCGGTGACTGGGCGCCGAACGAGCCGGTTGAAACCGCGCCGCTCTTCGTCTTTCCGCCAAAGCTGATGGCAGTCGTGAAATGGCTGCCGCATTACTTCTTCCCGTGGAATGTGATCTTTGCCCTGTCGGCGGTCGCCTATTGGGCCTGGGTCATTCCGTCCGTCGAAACCATGCAGACATTGAGCATCGGCTGGGCGGCCTGGCTTTATGCCGTGAATGCGGTCTGCGTTCTCCTCTTCTACGGCGCCTTCGAGGTCCACCTCTATGTGCTGAAGCGGCAGGAAAACCGCTTCAAGTACAATGGAAAATTCCCCTCAGACCAGAAGAACAAGGCCTTCTGGTTCGAAAGCCAGAACCTTGACAACATCCTGCGCACGTTCCTTTCGGGCGTCACTATCTGGACGGCCATCGAAGTGGCCATGCTCTGGGCCTATGCCAACGGCTATGCACCCTGGCTGAGCTTTTCGGAGAACCCGTGGACACTGGCGCTCGTGGCCCTCGTGGTGCCGATCATTCACGAATTCCACTTCTTTTGCATCCACCGGCTCATCCACACGCCGTTCCTCTACAAGTGGGTGCATTCGGTCCACCACAATTCCGTGAACCCGTCGCCGTGGTCGTCGCTGTCGATGCATCCGGTCGAGCATCTGCTCTATCTCGGCACGGCGTTCTATCACCTCATCCTGCCGTCCAACCCGATCCTCATGCTCTACCAGCTGCACTATGCGGGTTTCGGCGCCATCCCCGGCCATGTCGGCTTTGACAAGGTCGAGGTGGGCGAGGACAAGCTGGTCGATAGCCACGCCTATGCGCACTACCTGCACCACAAGTATTTCGAGGTGAACTACGGCGACGCGCTGATCCCGCTCGATAAGTGGTTCGGCACCTGGCACGACGGCTCGACTGAGGGCGAGGCGCAGATGCAGGAGCGCTACCGCAGGCGCAAGGAAAAGCTCGCCGCCCGCAAGGCCCGCGCCGAAATCCAGGGAGCAGCAGAATGATCTGGGTTCCCGCCTGCAAGCTCGACGATATCGAACAGGAAGGCGCCATTCGCTTCGATCATGGCGGCCGCACCTACGCGATCTACCGCGCCCCCGATGACCAGGTCTATTGCACGGCCGGTCTCTGCACCCACGAGGCGATCCATCTCGCGGATGGGCTGGTCATGGATTTCGAGGTGGAATGTCCCAAGCATTCCGGCGTCTTCGACTATCGCACCGGCGAGGCCATCCGGCTTCCCGCCTGCGAGAACCTGAAAACCTATCCAGCGGAGGTCGTCGACGGAGAGGTTCGCGTGGCCCTGACCTAGGGGCGCGCCTTTAGAGACCGGGCCCGACCGGGCCTCCGGAATGCGATCGGGTGAGCCGGCACCCATTGGGAGGATACGATGAAATCGATGTACCTGGCGGCCGCCTTGGCCGCCTTGATGGGAAGTGCTGCCTCGGCGGAGACGATCGGCGTCTCCATGCAGAGCTTCGACAACAACTTCCAGACGCTTCTGCGCGAAGGCATCAGCGCACGGGCTTCGGCGGTGGAAGGCGTCAACGTGCAGATCGAGGATGCGCAGACCGACATTTCCAAGCAGCTCAACCAGGTGAACAACTTCATCGCGGCTGGCGTGGACGCTATCGTGATGACGCTGACGGACACGTCCGCCGCACCCGGCATCAGCGAAGCGGCCGAGAAGGCGGGCATTCCGCTGGTCTATCTCAACCTTGAGCCCGACAATGTCGGCAAGCTACCGGAAAAGCAGGCCTATGTCGGATCGAAGGAAACGGATTCCGGAAAGCTGGGCGCGGAAGCCGCCTGTTCGATCCTGAAGGAGAAGGGCAAGACCAGCAATGCACAGGTTTATATCCTGATGGGCGATCTCGCGCACCAGGCCTCGCGCGACCGCACCTCCTCGTTCAAGGAAACGCTGGCGGCCAGCGATTGCAAGGGCGTAACCTTTGCCGACGAGCAGTCGGGCGCCTGGACGCGCACCAATGCGATGGACCTGACGACCAACTGGATCACCGCCGGCCAGCCGATCGACGTGGTCTTCGCCAACAATGACGAAATGGCGATCGGCGCCATCCAGGCACTCAAGGCGGCGGGTGTCTCGATGGAGGACGTGATCGTCGTTGGCATCGACGCCACGCAGGACGGCCTTGCCGCCATGGCGGCCGGCGATCTCGACGCGACCGTGTTCCAGAACGCCAAGGGCCAGTCAGCCAGCGCGGTGAATGCCGCGGTCGCGCTGGTGCGCGGCGAACCGGTCGAAAAGCAGGTCTGGGTGCCGTTCGAACTCGTGACGCCGAAGAACATGGCCGACTACGCCAACAAGAACTGATCCTCCCTCTGGGCCGGCGCATCTTGCGGATGTGTCGGTCCCTTTCACATGGAGACACCATGGACGGTATCGTCATCATCGGCGCAGGCGAGGCCGGCACAAGGGCGGCTTTCGCCGTACGCGAAGCAGGGTTTGCCGGCGCCGTCACGCTGGTTGGCTCGGAACCGCACCTGCCCTACGAACGCCCGCCGCTGTCTAAGCCGCTCGAAGGCACCGTACAGATGAAGGCGATCTGCGGGGCCGAAGCACTGGAAGCCGCAGGCATCGACTATCTTCAGGGCGTCTCGGCATCGGGTCTTGATACAGGTCTGCTGAGTGTGACGCTCAGTGACGGTCGTTCCCTGCATTATGAAAAACTGCTCCTCGCCACGGGTGCGCGACCCAGACAATTGAGCTGCCCCGGGGCACACCACGCGCTCGACTTCCGAACCTATGCAGATGCGACGGTGATCTTCTCCCGCGCGCAAGCCGGCGGGCGTGTCGCTATCATCGGCGGTGGTCTGATCGGCATGGAGCTTGCAGCCGTGCTGCGTGCCAAAGGTGTTGCCGTCAGCATTATCGAGGTGGCACCAAAACCGCTTGGACGGGCCGTTCCCCCGCGCTTTGCAGCGAAATTGCATGCCCGGCACGTGGAAGAAGGCGTCCAATTTCATCTGGGCCAAGGCATTGCGGAAATCACGCCGGGCTCGGTCCTGCTTGCTGACGGTAGTCTAGTGCGCGCGGATATCGTGGTCGCTGCGATCGGCGTTCAGCCGGATATGGCGCTGGCCGAAGCGGCGGGGCTCGCCACCGGCAACGGCATCCTGGCGGATGTTTCCCTTCGCACCAGCGATCCGCACGTCTTCGCGGCCGGAGACTGCGCCGCGGTATCCCAGGCCGGTGGCGGGCATACCCGGTTCGAGAGCTGGCGAAATGCCCGCAGCCAGGCCGAGACGGCCGGCCGGAATATGGCCGGAGCAAACGAGACCTTTGCCGCCGCTCCGTGGTTCTGGTCGGATCAATATGATCTCGGCTTGCAGGTCGCGGGCTTGCCATTGCCGTCGCATCAGAGTGTGGTGCGGTCAGTCGGCGAAGGGGAACTGGAATTCTTCCTCGATAACGGATGCCTTGTGGCGGCGGCGGGCCTTGGCCCCGGAAACAGTCTCGCCAAGGACATCAAACTGGCCGAGATGCTGATCGCTGCCGGGATGAACCCCGATCCTGCAACGCTTGAAGATCCCGGTGTGAACCTCAAATCGCTTTTGAAAAGCGCGCGGGCAGCCTGATGCAGCCCCTGCTCTTCTTCCAATCCCTCTGGGCCATGGAGCGCCGGCACACGGATGGCCACGAACGCAGTCTTGCGGAAAATGTCGCGATGATCGCTGATGCCGGTTTCGACGGTATCAGCGCGCACTATACCAACCGCGCTGACGTCACGCGCCTCAACCAGGCCATAGTGGGGACTGGCCTGAAGATCGAGGGCGTCTGCTTCCCGCGTACGGTCGATGACCTGCGCCTGCCGCTGGAGCTTGCAGCCAAGTATCCCGTCAGCCACATCAACCTGCAGCCGGATACCCGTCTGCGCCGGGTGGAGGATTGCCTGCCGCTGCTCGACGGCTGGATGCGGCTTGCCGAGGATGCGGGCATTCCCGTGTTGATCGAAACGCACCGCGACCGGATGACCACGGACCTGTTCTTCACGCTGGACCTTTTGGACCAACGGCCCGATCTGCCGCTCCTCGCCGACCTGTCGCATTTCCTGGTCGGCCGGGAGTTTGCCTTTCCGATCGAGGAGGAGAACCACGCGCTGATCCGGCGCATCTTGCGCAATGCGCAGGCTTTTCACGGACGCGTCGCGTCACGCGAGCAGGTGCAGATCGAAATTTCCTTTCCGCATCATCGTCCCTGGGTCGATCTCTTCCTCGAATGGTGGGACTACGGTATTCGTAGCTGGCGGTCGCGCGCAGCCGATGATGCCGAACTCGTCTTCACCTGCGAACTCGGTCCCAAGCCTTATGCGATCACCGGCAGGGACGGCAATGACACGACGGACCGCTGGGCGGAGGCGCTCATGCTGCGACAGATGGTGCGTGATCTGTGGAACGCGACGGGGTAACCGCCTTTCACTTGAGGCATGAGGGCAGCGACCCGTCGGCGCCCTGACGGTAACCGCGTCGTATCTCCTCCCGTCGCGGTTGAAAGGAGAGGGGTGGCTCCCGGCCGCCCCTCTTCTGTCGTCCGATAGGTGCGGCGATGCCGGGCGGTGGCTGCAGGCGATAGGAATTCCCTATCAAGCCATACGAACCGTCCCCTTGATCATTCCTGACGGATCGCAAATACAGGAGGAATGGCTACTACCTTTATCGGCAAAAAGTCCTCCGCAGCCGGCGGCTGGGGAGCGTTGAAGAGTTGCGGCAAGCGGTTGCTCGAGAGCGGCATGCCGATCTCCGGTGCTCGCACCCTCTTGAAGGCCAACCAGCCGGACGGCTTCGATTGCCCCGGCTGCGCCTGGGGCGACCCGGAGCACGGCTCCTCCTTCGAATTCTGCGAGAACGGCGTGAAGGCCGTGGCGTGGGAAGCAACGGAAAAGCGGGCCACGCCGGCCTTTTTCGCCGCACACACCGTTTCGGAACTCCGCAAGCTGACGGACTATGAACTGGAGCTCCACGGCCGTTTGACGCATCCGATGCGCTACGACGCGGCAAGCGACACCTATCTGCCGGTCGCGTGGGACGACGCCTTTGCCGAGATCGGCGCCATCCTCAAAAGCCTGGAAAACCCGGATCGTGCGGAGTTCTACACGTCCGGTCGCGCCAGCAACGAGGCGGCCTACCTCTACCAGCTCTTCGTGCGCGTCTATGGAACGAACAATTTTCCCGACTGCTCGAACATGTGCCATGAGGCGAGCGGCGTGGGCCTGCGCCAGGCGATCGGCGTCGGCAAGGGCACGGTGCTTCTGGAGGATTTCGAGAAGGCCGATGCGATCTTCGTGATCGGCCAGAATCCCGGCACGAACCACCCCCGCATGCTGGGGGATCTGCGCCGCGCGGCCATCCGCGGCACCCGCATCGTCGTCTTCAACCCCATCCGCGAACGCGGCCTCGAGCGTTTCTCCGATCCGCAGGACAAGATCGAGATGCTGCGCGGCGGTTCGACCGACATTGCCAGCCACTATTTCCAGCCGCAGCTTGGCGGCGACATGGCGGCCGTGCGCGGCATGACCAAAGCCGTGTTCGCGGCCGAGGATGCGGCAGTCGCCGCCGGCCTTCCCGCCGTACTCGACCATGCCTTCCTTGCCGAGCATTGCGCCGGTCTTGCAGACTATCGTGCCGCCGTCGAGGCGACGGGCTGGGCCGAGATCGAGGACCAGTCCGGCCTGACCCGCGCGGAGATCGAGCGGGCGGCGGACGTCTACATAAATGCCGAACGCGTCATCTGCACCTGGGCGATGGGGGTCACGCAGCACCTGCACTCCGTCGCGACGATCCGCGAGATCGCCAATTTCATGTTGTTGCGCGGCAATATCGGCAGGCCGGGCGCCGGCCTCTGCCCGGTGCGCGGCCATTCCAACGTGCAGGGCGACCGTACGGTCGGCATCAACGAAAAACCGCCGGAAGCTTTTCTCGATGCGCTGGAGCAGCATTTCGGCTTCGCCGTGCCGCGCAAACACGGGCACAACGTGCTGTCGGCGATCGGCGCGATGCTGGATGGTTCCGCGCAGGCCTTCATCGGTCTTGGCGGCAATTTTGCCCGCGCGACGCCGGATAGTGCGCTGGTCGAAAAGGCGCTTCGCAACCTCAAGCTGACGGTGAACATCGCCACCAAGCCCAACCATTCGCATCTGATGCCGGGCGAGGTCTCCTACATCCTGCCGTGCCTCGGCCGGACCGAGATGGATCTCAATTCCGCGGGCCAGTCCCAGCTGATCAGCGTCGAGGATTCGATGAGCATGGTGCACGGCTCGGCCGGCATCAACCGTCCGGCCTCACCGCATCTCTTGTCCGAAGTAGCCATCATTGCCGGGATAGCGGCGGCAACCGTCGGCGACGCTGTCGTCGACTGGGCGGAGCTTGCCGACGACCATGACCGTATCCGCGATCATATCGAGGCGACCATTCCGGGTTTCGAGGATTTCAACAAGCGCCTGCGCAAGCCCCGCGGCTTTCTGCTGCGCAACACGGCCGCGCATCGGGAATGGGACACGCCGGCGGGCAAGGCGACGTTCTTCTCCGGGACGCTGCCGCATGAGACCGTGCATCAGCGGGCAAAACGTGGCGGCGGACGTTTCGCCTTGCAGACGTTCCGCTCGCACGACCAGTACAACACGACCGTCTACGGCCTTGATGACCGCTATCGCGGGGTCTACGGCGAGCGGCAGGTCATCTTCATCCATCCGGAAGACCTGAAGGCCATGGGGGCCGAGGCGGGAGAGCGGGTGGACGTGGTCGGGGACCATGACGACGGTATCGAGCGCCTGGCGGCGGATTTCCGCTTCGTGCCCTATGATATCCCGCGCGGCAGCATTGCCGGCTACTATCCGGAACTGAACGTGCTGGTACCGCTCGGCAGCGCCGGGGATGAAAGCGACACGCCGACCTCCAAATCCGTCATGGTGACCTTCCGCAGGCGCGAGGCGGCGTGAGCGGCGGCGCGCCGGATATCGACCGTTTCCTGGCCTGCGTCGCACGTCTTCAAGCCGAGGCTCCGCACCTGACAGCGATACAGGCCGGTCTTCTCGTTGCCGCCCATCTCGGCGTCGCACATGACAGCCGCACCTTTGCCCGCAAGCTCGGCCTCGCCCATGCCCTCGTGCTACGCGAATTGAATGCCCTTGCCGAGCAAGGCGCCTTACTCCACATCGAAAGTCGCGATGCGCGGACGATGCGCACCGCCTTTACGCCGGGCACGGGAGCCGGGCGTCTTCTCGCATTGCTTCCATAGGGGCCGGCGTCCTGATCCTATGCGTCTTTGAACATGCCGCTGCGAAGTGCATCCTTCTCGCTATAAAACTATTTGACTAAACATTCAGTTTGTTTCTTACTGCCCCACGAGGCAACCGCGGGGAGGCGGGCGCGGCGAGATTTGCCTTGGAGGCGGGATGGCAATGGAGGATCCGCCATCCCTGAAAATCCTGCGCGCAGCAACCGGCGTTCACTCGCGGACGGTGTGCCTCGTTTCGTCGAATCCAAGGGGGTTTTTCATGCGCATGCTTGTGACTGCCGCCACATCGATCGTCGCCCTTCTTGCCTTCGGGCAGGCCCATGCGGAGGGCGTTCTGAATATCTACAATTGGGGGGAATACACCAATCCAAAACTGGTCCAGAAATTCGAGGAGACCTACAAGGTCAAGGTGACGGTCACCGACTTCGATTCCAACGATACGGCGCTTGCTAAGGCCCGGCAGGGCGGTAGCCAGTTCGATATCGTCGTGCCGTCCTCGACCTTCGTGAAGATCTGGATCGATGAGGGGTTGTTGCTCGAATCCCGCCCCGACCAGATGGAAAATTTCAAGAACATGGACCCGCGCTGGGTGAACGTGGCGTTCGATCCCGGCCGCCACTATACCGTGCCCTGGCAATGGGGAACGACCGGCGTGCTGGTGGATACCGAGGTCTATTCGGGCGACCCGAACACCTCGGCGATCTTCCTCGATCCACCGCCGGAACTCGTCGGCAAGATCAACGTGCTGCCGGAAATGGGCGACGTGCTCGCGCTCGCCATCTATTACGAAGGTGGCACGGCCTGCACCGACGATCTCGCCATCCTGCGCAAGGTCCGCGACCGCCTCGCGGCTGCGCGCGACAAGTGGGTGGCGCTCGATTATCCGAGCACCGAAAAATTCGTCGACGGCGACTATGCGGCGGGCGTCAACTGGGGTGGTGCCGCCATGCGGGTGCGCCTGGTCAGCTCCCGTTATGTCTATGGTTATCCGAAAGAGGGCTATCCGATCTGGATGGACAGTGTCGCGGTTTTGAAGACCGCGCCGAACGTCGAGAACGCAAAACTCTTCCAGAACTTCATCATGGATCCGGAAAATGCCGCGCTGATTTCCGCCTATGCGCGTTACGCGAACGGCATCGTCGGCTCGGAGAAATACATGCCGGAAGAGATGCGCAATGCGCCGGAAATCGTCGTGCCGGCCGAATTCGTCGACAACGGGCATTTTTCGCCGGCCTGTCCGCAGCACGTTACCGACCTCTACACGAAAATCTGGACCGAGGTGCTGAAGTGATGCGCCCTTCCGACAAGACAATCCCACCGGAGCCAAGCATGACCGATCTCGACCTGTGTTACCTGCCCGCCCACGAAGCGCTCCGCCGCTTCAAGAGCCGTGAACTCTCGCCCGTGGAACTGATGGAGGCGACGATCCGCCGGGCCGAGACGCTGAAGGCCTCGGTCAACGCACTGACCTATACGCATTTCGACGAGGCGATGGACCTTGCCCACAAGGCCGAAGCCAAATACGCTAGGGGCGCACGCACCGGCGTGCTTGAGGGCCTGCCGGTCGGCATCAAGGACGAAAGCGAGATCAAGGGCAAGCCGACGTCGATCGGCTCGCTGATCCACAAGGACCATATCGCGGACCGGACCTCGACGATGAATGCCCGGGTCATGGCGGCGGGCGGCATCGTGCACGCACGCACGGCGACGCCGGAATTCTGCTGCGCCGGCACCACCTGGTCGCGCCTGTGGGGCGTCACCCGCAATCCGTGGAACCCGGATTTCACCTGCGGTGGCTCATCCGGCGGGGCCGGCGCCTCGCTCGCGTCCGGTACATCGTCGCTTGCTACGGGCTCGGATATCGGCGGCTCGATCCGCATTCCGGCGTCGGCCTGCGGTGTCGTCGGCTACAAGCCGCCCTATGGCCGCAACCCGGACGACACGCCGTTCAACCTCGATTTCTTCTGCCATACCGGCCCGATGGCGCGCACGGTGAAGGACGCTATCCTGCTGCAGAACATCATGTGCGGCCCGAGCCCGGACGACATCGTGTCGCTGCGGCCGAAGCTGCGCCTGCCGTTGGAGTACAAGCCGATCAAGGGCTGGAAGATCGCATTTTCCATGGATCTCGGCCTCTTCGAGGTCGATCCGGAGGTGCAGAAGAACACGCTCGCGGCGCTCGATGTCTTCCGCTCGCTGGGCGCGACGGTGGAGGAGGTCGATCTCGGCTGGCCGAAGCACGTTCTCGCTGCCGGCATGGGGTATCTCGAACACCTTTTCGGCGGCTATCTCTCGACCCTTCTCGACACGCATGGCGACGAGATGACCACCTATGCCCGCCAGTTCGCCGAACATGGCCGCGCCTCGAAATCCACGGATTTCGTCGCGAGCCTGGAGGTCGTCGGCGAGATGTACAAGACGCTCGGGCCGATCCTCGAGCGTTACGACGTGCTCGTCTGCCCGACCAACGCACTGCCAGCCGTGCCGGCTGATTTCGACCATTCGACAGGCACGGTCGAGATCAACGGCAAGGTGGTCAACCCCTCGCTCGGCTGGGTCATGACGACGCCGTTCAACATGATGAGCCGCTGCCCCGTGCTTTCGGTGCCGACCGGCCATGCCGGCAATGGCGTGCCGACCGGCCTCCAGATCGTCGGCCGCACCTATCGCGATGCGGATGTCTTCCGCGCCGGCCTCGCCTTCGAGGAGGCGGTCGGTGGCTGGTACGGCGACGCGGCGTCTCGCCCACGCCTCTAGAGGCGTCAAATTGGTTGGCGGATCAATTTTCCACGCTCCATGCCGTTAAGCTGAGCGGCTTTCTCCCGGTACGGGCCGATCTTTGGATCGGCCCGTTTTTATTTGTGATCGATCTGCTCGCCAATGATTGCCGCTTGACAGGCAGGTTTCGCCGCATAATGCTAAGATGTCAGACCAATTTGAGAAGCTGACATCAAACAGGGAACTTGGCGTCATGCCAGCTGATCCGAGCGACAGGCCACGAATCGAGCCGTTGCCGCCCATCGACAGGGCGCGACAGGTAACGGAGGCTGTGGCCTCCTATATCGATCGTGCGAACTTGCAGGCCGGTGACCGGCTGCCGGCGGAACGCGAGCTGATGGCGGCACTGGCGGTCGGCCGGTCGACGATCCGCGAGGCGATCCGGCATTTCCAGGCGCTCGGCGTCATGGAAAGCCGCAAGGGCAGCGGCACCTATCTCCTGAAGCCGGTGACGAGCGCCACCGTGCACATGCCGCTCTCCTTCGACGCGATCCATCTGCGCGACGTGCTGCTCCAGACGCTGGAGGTTCGCCGCGGCATCGAGTGCGAGGCCGGCATGGTGGCAGCGCGGCGGCGCACCGCGGAAGACGTCGTCACGATCGAGGCAAAGCTCGACGAGATGGAGCGGGTGCATCTCGCCAAGGGCACGTCCGGCCCGGAAGATCTTGCCTTTCACCTTGCCATCTACGACGCGACGCACAACCCGCTGTTCAAGCAGCTTCTCGAACAGATGCGCGGTGCCTTCGAGCGCTTCTGGGAAAAGCCGTTCAACCGGCCCGATTTCGCCCGCCGTTCCTTTCCGTTTCACCGCACGCTCTTCAACGCGATCGCCGCGCAGGACCCAGAATCCGCCCGCGCCGAAACCCTAAAAATCCTCGCCGTCGTCGAGGAAGACATCAAGGACATGTCCCGATGATCAACGGAGCCGATCCGTTCGACTTTGCCTCTCTTATCGTCGCCCATGACGAGGCGAATGCCTTTGAGGCGGTGGTTCCTCCGATCGTGCAGACCTCGCTCTTCACCTTCGGCAGCTATGACGAGATGGTGGCCGCCTATCGTGGCGAGATTGTGCGGCCGATCTATACGCGCGGCCTCAACCCGACGGTACGTGCTTTCGAAGAAATGCTGGCTAAGCTCGAAGGCGGCCAGGATGCGCTGGGGTTTGCCAGCGGGATGGCCGCGATTTCCTCGACGGTGCTCTCCTTCGTTGAGCCGGGCGACCGCATCGTCGCGGTACGCCACTGCTATCCGGACGCCTTCCGCCTGTTCGGCACGCATCTGAAGCGCATGAAGATCGAGGTGACCTATGTCGACGGTCGCGATGAGGAGGCGGTCGCCAAGGCGCTGCCGGGCGCCAAGCTGCTCTATCTCGAAAGCCCGACGAGCTGGGTCATGGAAGCGCATGACGTGGGTGCGCTGGCCGCCCTTGCCAAGCAGCAGGGCGTCGTCAGCGTCATCGACAACAGCTGGGCAAGCCCGATCTTCCAGCGGCCGCTGACGCTGGGCGTCGATCTCGTGCTGCATTCGGCCTCGAAATATCTCGGCGGTCACAGCGATGTCGTCGCCGGCATTGTCACCGGCTCGAAGGAGTTGATCGGCCGCATCCGCTCGGAGGCCTATCCGTATCTCGGCGGCAAGCTGTCGCCCTTTGATGCCTGGCTGCTGGTGCGGGGGCTCCGCACCCTGCCGATCCGCATGAAGGCGCATGAGGCGTCCGCGCTCGACATCGCCAAGCGGCTGCAGGCGCTGGATATCGTCGACACGGTCTTCCACCCGGCGCTCGCCAATCGCCTGCCGCCGGGGCTCACCGGCACATCCGGCCTGTTCTCCTTCACCTTCCGCGAAGGCATCGATATCCGCGCCTTTGCCGATCACCTCCAGCTCTTCAAGCTCGGCGTCTCCTGGGGCGGCCATGAGAGCCTGATCGTGCCGGGCGAGGTGGTGTTGCAGCAGAAGGCCCAACCGAATTCCGCGCATACGTTCGGTATCGATGCGCGGTCCGTGCGTCTTCATGTGGGCCTGGAGGGAACCGAGGCCCTGTGGAGTGATCTGGAAGCGGCGATAACAGCCGCATCCGAAGCCTGACGTCAGAAATCAGATTCAACCAGAAAAGAGGGAACGACCATGAAGAGACTTTTGACCGCAGCCCTGCTCACCACGCTGATGGCGACCAGCGCGCTGGCCGATACGACGCTAAAACTCGTCGAGGTGATTACCAGCCCCGAGCGCACGGAAACGCTGAAATCCATTGTGGGCAAATTCGAGGCGGAAAACCCAGGCACCAAGGTCGAGATCATCTCGCTGCCCTGGGGCGAGGCTTTCCAGAAATTCGCCACCATGGTCTCGGCCGGAGAAGTGCCTGACGTCATGGAAATGCCGGACACCTGGCTGTCGCTCTATGCCAATAACGGTATGCTCGAAAGCCTCGAGCCCTATCTTGCAAAATGGGAGCATACGCCCGGCCTGACGCCGCGCGCGCTGGAACTCGGCCGCGACATCAAGGACACGGCCTATATGCTGCCCTACGGCTTCTATCTGCGCGCCATGTTCTACAACAAGAAGCTGCTCGCCGAAGCTGGCGTTTCCGAACCGCCGAAGACCATGGACGAGTTCGCGGAGGCCTCGAAGAAGATTTCGGCGCTGCCCGGCAAATACGGCTATTGCCTGCGCGGCGGCCCGGGCGGCCTCAACGGCTGGGTGATGTTCGGTGCGTCCATGGCCGGTGACAATAAATTCTTCAACGAGGACGGCACCTCCACCTTCAACAGCGAAGGTTGGGTCAAGGGCCTCACCTGGGTCGTCGATCTCTACAAGAACGGCTATGCACCGAAGGACAGCGTCAACTGGGGCTTCAACGAGATCGTCGCCGGTTTCTACAGCGGCACCTGCGCCTTCCTCGACCAGGACCCGGATGCGCTCATCGCCATTGCGGAGCGCATGAAGGCGGAAGACTACGGCATCATGACCATGCCGAAGGGACCGGGCGGCAAGACCTTCCCGACGATCGGTTTCGCGGGCTGGTCGATGTTCTCGTCCAGCGCCAACAAGGATCTTTCCTGGAAGCTGATCGAGACGCTCGAAGGGCCGGAAGGCAATATCGAGTGGAACAAGCGCACGGGCGCGCTACCGGTCCACACTTCGGCGGAAAAGGACCCCTTCTATGCCAGCGAGCAGTTCAAGGGCTGGTTCGCCGAGCTTGAGGACAAGGACGCCGTGCCGACCGTGATGCCGACGCATCTCGAAGAGTTCGCCTTCTTCAAGGATTCGCTGGTCATCAAGACCTCGCAGGAAGCGCTTCTCGGCGATATCACGCCGCAAGATCTCGCCAACCAGTGGGCCGATTATCTCACCAAGGCACAGCAAAAGTTCCTCGCCAAGAAATAGGCCGGGGAACCTCCGGGCGGGGAACACGAGGCTCCGTCCGGAACCATCTTTCGAAACGCCGCGCAACCCGAGAACGGAAGCGAGACGATGACCGTTGCCGCCCATCCACAAGCCACCAAACCGCTCAGGAAGCGGATCGCCGACGCGTCTGAGCCCTATCTCTACAGTGCCCCGGCGCTGATCCTCATCATCACGGTCATGCTGGTGCCGCTGGTGCTCGGCATTTCCTATGCATTTCGAGACATCCAGCTGTTGAAGCCGTTTTCCGGCGGCTTCATCGGGCTCGATCATTTTCGCGCGCTCGCCGAGGACCAGGCCTTCTTCCGGGCTTTGCGCAACACATTGTGGTGGACGGGCGCCTCGGTTTTCCTGCAATTCATCTTCGGCCTCATCCTCGCACTGCTGCTGGACAAACCCTTTGCGGGTCGAGGCCTCGCGCAGGCGCTGGTCTTCCTGCCCTGGGCGGTGCCGAGTTTTCTGGCCGGCCTCAACTGGGCGTGGCTGTTCAATCCGGTAATCGGCCCGCTGCCGCACTGGATGTATGCGCTCGGCATCATGGATGCGCCGAACAACATCCTCTCCGATCCGCATCTCGCCATGTGGGGGCCGATCGTCGCCAATGTCTGGTGGGGCATTCCGTTCTTCGCCATCACCTTGCTCGCCGCACTTCAGGCGATCCCGCGCGATCTCTATGAGGCGGCCAGCATCGACGGGGCAGGGCCGGTCCAGCGCTTCCTGTCGATCACGCTGCCGTTCCTTGCGCCGACCATCGCCATCACCATCCTCTTGCGCACCGTCTGGATCTCCAACTTTGCCGACCTCATAGTGGTCATGACCAATGGCGGGCCGGCGGACCGCACGCAGATCGTCGCGAGCTACATCTTCACCCAGGCCTTCAAGCGGCTCGATTTCGGCTACGCCTCGGCGATCGCCCTCGTGCTGCTGGTGCTGCTGCTCGCCTATTCGATGCTCATCGTGGTGTTGCGCCAGACGCTGCTGAACAAGGGTTGAAATCATGCGCACCAGCAAGCTCCTCCTCACCGTCGCGCACCGCCTCGCCATTCTCGCCTATATCGTCGTGGCGCTCTTCCCGCTGTTCTGGCTGCTGAAGGTGTCGGTAACGCCGAACGACCTGCTCTACAGCGAGGGCGTGCGGATGTGGCCGTCGCGCACGACCTTCGAGCACTACGAGTTCGTCATCGCTCACAGCGCCTTCCCGACCTTCTTCAAGAACAGCCTGATCGTCGCCGGCTCCACGGCCATCGCCGTGACGATCCTCGCCTCGCTCGCCGGCTACGCGCTGTCGCGCTTCAATTTCCGGGCGAAGTACTGGATCGTCGCGCTGATGCTGATCACGCAGATGTTCCCGCTGGTCATGCTGGTCGCGCCGATCTTCAAGATGCTCTCGCCGCTCGGCCTCACCAACAGCCTGACCGGCCTCGTCATCGTCTACACCGCCTTCAACGTGCCGTTTGCGACCTTCCTCATGCAGTCCTTCTTCGACGGCATCCCGAAGGATCTCGAAGAGGCGGCGATGATCGATGGGGCGACGCAGTTCATCGCCTTCCGCCAGATCATCCTGCCGCTGACGCTTCCCGGCATCGCCGCAACGCTCGGCTTCGTCTTCACCGCCGCCTGGAGCGAACTGCTCTTCGCGCTGATGCTGATCTCCGGCAACGACGCGGCGACCTTCCCGGTGGGCCTGCTCACCTTCGTCTCGAAATTCTCGGTCGATTTCGGGCAGATGATGGCGGCAGGCATCCTCGCGCTCATCCCGGCCTGCCTCTTCTTCCTCCTCATCCAGCGCTATCTCGTGCAGGGCCTGACGGCCGGCGCGGTCAAAGGCTGAAAGGGTTTTCAATGGCTTCCATCGACATCCACGGCATCCGCAAGAGTTTCGGCACCTTTCCCGTCCTGCACGGCGTCGATCTCACCATTCGCGACGGCGAATTCATCGTGCTGGTCGGCCCCTCCGGCTGCGGGAAATCCACGTTGCTGCGCATGATCGCCGGCCTTGAGGAGGTCACGGCAGGCGAAATCCGCATCGATGGCAAGCGGGTCAACGATCTTCCACCGAAGGACCGCGACATCGCCATGGTGTTCCAGTCCTATGCGCTCTATCCGCATATGAGCGTTGCCGACAACATGAGCTACAGCCTGCGGCTGCGCCGCACCGCCAAGGAAAAGATCGCCAGCGCGGTCGGCAATGCCGCGTCGAAGCTCGGCCTCGATCCCTTGCTGGAGCGCCGCCCGCGCGCGCTTTCCGGCGGTCAGCGCCAGCGTGTCGCCATGGGCCGCGCCATCGTGCGCCAGCCGAAAGCCTTTCTCTTCGACGAACCGCTCTCCAACCTCGACGCCCGTCTGCGCGAACAGATGCGCGCGGAAA
This sequence comes from Shinella sp., assembly GCF_052438155.1. NCBI lineage: Bacteria > Pseudomonadati > Pseudomonadota > Alphaproteobacteria > Hyphomicrobiales > Rhizobiaceae > Shinella > Shinella sp. Next base: position 50,106 of record NZ_JBQVPI010000025.1, read on the forward strand.
TCAAGAAGTTGCACGCCGATCTGCGCGCGACCTCCATTTACGTCACGCACGACCAGATCGAGGCGATGACGCTCGCCGACCGGATCGTCGCCATGCATGCCGGTATCGTGCAACAGGTTGGCACGCCGCTTGATCTCTATGACCAGCCGGCGAACCTTTTCGTTGCCGGGTTCATCGGTTCGCCTGGCATGAATTTTTTCGAGGGACGCTATGTCGTCTCGGACGGCAAGGCTGTGCTTCGGCTCGAAAACGGTGTGACGCTGCCCGTCGACCAGCGGGCCGGCATCGAATCAGGCTCGGTGGCGACGCTCGGCATCCGGCCGGAGCATGTGGTGCTGAGCGATCAGGGCGCTCTGGAGGCAACGGTCGACCTCATCGAGCCGACAGGGTTCGGCATCATCATGCATGTGACCATTCACGATATCCCACTGAAAATTTTTACGCTCGATCGCAGCATGCTCAATCCCGGCCTGAAAGTCCGCGTGAACCTGCCGTTGGAGCGGCTTCACCTCTTCGGATCGGAGGGGATGCGGCTGGATTGAAACGGGATCGTGAAGACGATTTCCGTCCGTTCCAAAGACAATGTTAACCTTCATTTCCTAACCATCTACGCATCCCTATCGGCAATGATCGTCGAGTTTGCAGGTTCATGCGTATTTCCAGAACAAACTTCTATCCCATCCTTGAAACCGAAGGGCAAAGCGACGCTCAGGCGACGCATGACTCTTATGAAAACAATGCCTTGCCGGAAGAGATTCCGCAGGTCGAGGATTGGCATGCGGCCGGCGAGCCGATTGCCAATGACGAGGACTACCGCCCGCGGTTCCGCTCGCCCGCGCTGAGGAGCTACGACCCGGGCCAATATACCGACGGAAGCTGGGAGAGCCATTTTTACATGGCCCCGAATGTCCGCTTCACGCGCACCCCCGACAAGGTGGCCGCGAAGATCGAGGAGGCGGCGGCCGAAGAGGCGCAGCACGCCCAGCTGGTCGTCGAGCAGGCAGCCCCGGCAACGAAGCTTTCCGAGGCGGCACAGCTCTCGCAGTCGGAACTGCTCCAGCGTCTGCGCGAGGCGCTCGAAGATCGTCGCCGCCGTTCCGAGGAACAGCAGGCTGCGGCCGCGGCACTGTCTGTCGAACCCACGCCGCCGCTGGTCCAGGCCGTTGTTGTCGCCGGCACGACGGGTACACCCGCCGATGCCGCCGTCGTGTTCAAGCCGGCGACCCCACTGCCGGCGCCTGCGCCCACCGTGCAGGCTGCCCCGATCGCGAAGCCCGTCGTCAAGCCGGACGTGCGCGCCGCGATCAGTCGTTTTGCGCATCTCTCCGACCATGCGTTCTGGGAAACGTTTGTTCCGGACGAAGAGCCTTCCGAGGCGCCCGTACGACGGGCCGCCACAGTCGTGCGCATGCCCATGCCTGCGCCCGCACCGGCTCCCGTTGCCATTGCGACGCGTGCACCTGCAGTCATCGAGAAAAAGCGTGAAGAGCCGGATACCATCGCCTCGCTGTTCCGCGTCGTCGAATGCCGCCCGGCCGCAACGCGGCAGGCAATAGTCGAGACCGCTGTCGCCGTTTCGGACGTGAAGCCGGAGCCGGTCGTCGTCGCCGCAACGCCGGTCATCGAAGTCGTACCTGTTGCCGTGCCGGCGGCAGTCGCAATCAAGCCCGTACCGGTAACCATCACCCCGGCCGCCGTCATCGAGCCTGTGCGCGAGGCCCCATCCTCGGTGCTCTCCCGCGCCAAGCCGTTCCAGGTCACCCTGGCGACATCCGCCGGCGATACCTACGAATACCCGCCGCGCGAACTGTTGCAGGAGCCGCCGCGCACCGTCGGCTTCGTGCTGACGCAGGAACAGCTCGAGCAGAATGCTGGCCTTCTCGAAAGCGTGCTGGAAGATTTCGGCGTCCGCGGCGAGATCATCCATGTCCGACCCGGCCCGGTCGTCACGCTCTATGAATTCGAGCCGGCACCCGGCGTCAAATCCTCCCGCGTCATCGGCCTCGCCGACGATATCGCCCGCTCCATGTCGGCGCTCTCGGCCCGCGTTGCCGTCGTACCCGGCCGCAACGTCATCGGCATCGAACTGCCGAATGCGACGCGCGAAACCGTCTACTTCCGCGAAATGATCGACTCGGCCGATTTCGCCAAGTCCGGCTACAAGCTGCCGATCTGCCTCGGCAAGACCATCGGCGGCGAGCCGGTGGTTGCCGAACTCGCCAAGATGCCGCACCTGCTTGTTGCCGGCACCACCGGCTCGGGCAAGTCCGTCGCCATCAATACGATGATCCTGTCGCTGCTCTACCGGTTCCGCCCGGAAGAGTGCCGCCTGATCATGGTAGACCCCAAGATGCTGGAACTGTCGATTTATGACGGCATTCCGCACCTCTTGACCCCCGTCGTCACCGACCCCAAGAAGGCCGTCATGGCGCTGAAATGGGCGGTGCGCGAGATGGAGGATCGCTATCGCAAGATGTCGCGCCTCGGCGTCCGCAACATCGATGGCTACAACAGCCGCGTGGCCACGGCGCGCGACAAGGGTGAGACGATCACCATCAGCGTGCAGACCGGTTTCGACAAGGGAACCGGCGAGGCGATCAATGAGGATCAGGAACTCGCGCTTGATCCGATGCCCTACATCGTCGTCATCGTCGACGAGATGGCCGACCTGATGATGGTTGCCGGCAAGGAGATCGAAGGCGCGATCCAGCGGCTCGCCCAGATGGCACGTGCCGCCGGCATCCATCTGATCATGGCGACGCAGCGTCCCTCGGTCGATGTCATCACCGGCACGATCAAGGCGAACTTCCCGACGCGCATCTCCTTCCAGGTGACGTCGAAGATCGACAGCCGGACCATTCTCGGCGAGCAGGGTGCCGAACAGCTTCTCGGCCAGGGCGACATGCTGCACATGGCCGGCGGTGGGCGCATCTCGCGCGTGCACGGTCCGTTCGTGTCCGACGAAGAAGTCGAAAAGGTCGTGCTGCACCTGAAGGCGCAGGGCCGTCCGGAATATCTCGAAACGGTCACCGCCGAAGAAGAGGACGAAGAGGACGAGAAGCCGGCGAGTGGTGCGGTGTTCGACAAGGGCGACATTGCAGCCGAAGATGGCGACGATCTCTACGAGAAGGCCGTCAAGGTGGTCATGCGCGACCGCAAGTGCTCGACCTCCTATATCCAGCGCCGTCTCGCCGTCGGCTACAACCGCGCTGCCTCTCTTGTCGAGCGCATGGAGAAGGAGGGCCTTGTCGGTCCGGCCAACCATGTCGGCAAGCGTGAGATCATCACTGGCGAACGCGGCAGCTTCACGCCGCCGGAGCCGAGCGAAGACGACTGACATTTTGCGCCGGCGGCGACTGCCCAGCCGCCGGGCATTTGTCCTACTTATTTGAATTGCCTGAATTTTCCGGATCCGGCCCGCACGCGCGGGCCGGATTTTTGCCCTGTCCACGGGAAATTCATTTCCCGTGCGCCATTTAATCGATTTGGCCTACGATGCGGTCTTTCAGGCCTGTTGCATATGGCGGACGATGTGTGAATAGTGCCGCCGACCCGTGAAACTGCATCCAAGGAGGACAGGAATGGCATTGATCACCATGCGGCAATTGCTCGATCACGCAGCGGAAAACGACTATGCACTGCCAGCATTCAACGTTAACAACCTGGAATATATCCAGGCGGTCATGCGCGCGGCGGATGCGACGGATTCTCCGGTGATCCTGCAGGCAAGCCGCGGTGCGCGTGCCTATGCCGGCGACGCCTTCCTGCGGCACCTCATTCTCGGTGCGGCTGAAGAGTATCCGCATATCCCCGTCTGCCTGCATCTCGACCACGGCGACCAGCCGTCCACCTGTATTTCGGCCATCACCAACGGCTTCACCTCGGTCATGATGGACGGTTCATTGCTCGCCGACGGCAAGTCGATCGCCAGCTACGACTACAATGTCGATGTCACGGCGGAAGTCGTGAAGATTGCCCATGCAGCCGGTGTTTCGGTGGAAGGTGAACTTGGCTGTCTCGGCAACCTGGAAACCGGCGCCGGTGAAAAGGAAGACGGCCACGGTTTTGAAGGCAAGCTGACCCGCGAAGAGCTTTTGACCGATCCGGACCAGGCCCTCGACTTCGTCTCCAGGACCGGCGTCGATGCACTCGCCGTCGCCATCGGCACCAGCCACGGCGCCTACAAGTTCACCCGCGCGCCGGATGGTGACATCCTGTCGATCGAGACGATCGCCAAAATCCATGCGAAGCTGCCGAACACGCATCTCGTCATGCACGGTTCGTCGTCGGTTCCGCAGGAGCTGCAGGACCTCTTCACCACCTATGGCGGCGAGATGAAGCAGACCTGGGGCGTCCCGGTCGCCGAAATCCAGAAGGCGATCCCGCTCGGCGTGCGCAAGGTCAATATCGACACGGACCTGCGCCTCGCCATGACCGGCACGATCCGCAAGAATTTCAAGGAAAAGCCGGACAATTTCGATCCGCGCACCTACCTGAAGCCGGCGACCGCCCTGATGGCAGAGGTCTGCAAGGAGCGCTTCGAAGCCTTCCGCACCGCTGGCAAGGCCTCCAGCATCCGCGTCAAGCGCCTGCCTGATATGGCGAAGTTCTACGCGACGAAGTAAGCTTTTGCCCCTCCCGGTTTTGCCGGGAGGGGGTTTCACTATGCCGCGGTCGTACGGAGAAGGTTCCGCACGCTCGCAAGCAGGCCGTTGAGCGGCCGGTCGTCGCGATAGATCGGCACAACAGTGCGGACGCGCTCGTAAAGGGCTCCGGTGCCTGCCGCCTTGCCGCTCTGGCTCGGCTGCATGTCATAGGCCTGCGTCGCGCTCATCACCTCAATTGCCAGAACGGTTTCCAGATTGGTGATGATGGCCAGCGCCTTGTCCGCCGCCGGGGTGGCGTGTGTCAGAATGTCTTCCTGCAGGGCAGAGGTAATGCCGCCGTCGAGACTGGCGGGGGCGGCGAGGCGGCGGTTTTCGGCAACGAGGCCGGCCGCCGTGTACTGAATGATCATGAACCCGGAGGCCACGCCGCTGCCTTCCGCGAGAAAGGCGGGCAGGTTGCTGACGAGCGGGTTGACGAGCCGGTCGATGCGGCGCTCGGAGATGGCAGCAAGCTCGGCAGCCGCGACGGCGAGCCCATCCATGGCTAGTCCAAGCGCGGCGCCGATGGCGTGCGCCTGCGAGTGAACCTCGGGCGCTTCCGGCGAGCCCGCGACCACCGGATTGTCGGTCACGCTCGAAAGTTCCCGGTTCACGACCTCGGCAATCTGCGCGACGCTGTCGCGCACCGCGCCATGCACCTGCGGCACGCCGCGAAGGCTGAGCGGATCCTGCGTGCGCGACCCTGCGGATTGCGCGAGCAACGGGCTGCCAGCCAGCAGGCGGCGAAGATTGTCACCGACCGTCTGGAGACCGGGCGAGGTGCGTAGTGCCAGTGGCGCGGCGGCAAAAGGGTCCGCCTGTGCGCCGAGATTTTCGTAGCTCATCGCGGCGGCGGTATCGGCCCAATCGAGCAGATGCACCGTGCGGGCAACGGCGAGGCTTGCAAGACCGGTTGCGCAAGGCGTGCCGTTGACGAGGCTGAGGCCTTCCTTCGCGCCGAGCACCAGCGGCGTCCGACCCAGCATCTCCATGCCCTGCCGGCCGGAGATCGTCTCGCCTTTATGACGCGCTTCGCCTTCACCGATCGGCACGAGGCCGATAGCGGCGGCGTGGGTGAGGTAACCGACCGATCCCTTCGACGGGATGACCGGCAGGATATCGGCATTGAGCAGCGCCAGCAGCGTCTCGACCGTCTCGACGCGCACGCCGGAATAGCCATGGGAAAAATTGGCGATCTGAGCGGCCATCACCGCGCGGGTCTCTTCCCGGCCGAGCGGCCCGCCGACGCCGCAGGCATGGCTGAGCAGGATGTTGCGCGACAGCGCCTGCTGCTCGGGAATGTCCACGATCACGTCGCAGAGTGCGCCGACGCCGGTATTGATGCCGTAGCCGCGCACGCGCTTGGCCACGAGCGCGTCAACGATGGCACGCGCATCGGCGATGCGCTGCCATGTCTTGTCCGACAGGGAGAGCGCCGCGCCTTTCGCGACGGCGGCGATCTCCTGCCAGGTGAGGGGGCGATCGAGGACGATCGTCTCAGGCATGCTGGCTTTCTCCTGCGCCGGCGCGCCGCTGCACGAAGCGGGCGACATAGTCGTTGGCGGGGCTGTTGAGGATTTGGCTCGGGGTCCCGACCTGCACCAGCTTGCCGTCTTTCAGGATCGCGATCTGCGCGCCGATACGCAAGGCCTCGTCGAGATCGTGCGTGATGAAAACGATGGTCTTGTGCAGGTTCTTTTCGAGCTGGAGCAGTTGGTCCTGCATGTCGGCGCGGATCAGCGGGTCGAGCGCGGAAAAGGCCTCGTCCATCAGGATGACGTCGGTATCGGCCGCCAGCGCCCGCGCCAGGCCGACGCGCTGCTTCATGCCGCCGGAAAGCTGGTGCGGGAACTTGTTTTCGTAGCCGGCAAGGCCGACCGTCTCGATCCACTTCATGCCGATCGGCTTGGCATCGTCCTTGGTGAGCCCGCGCACGCGCTGGCCGTAGACGACGTTCTGCAGCACGGTGCGATGCGGCATCAGCCCGAAATTCTGGAACACCATGCTGACTCGGCGGTTGCGGAAGTCGCGCAGGTCCTTCGGCTTCAGGTCGAGCACATTGCTGCCATCGACCAGGATTTCACCGCTGGTCGGCTCGATCAGGCGGTTGATGTGGCGCACCAGCGTCGACTTGCCGGAGCCCGAGAGCCCCATGATGACGAAGACGCGGCCGCCCGGAATGTCAAGGCTGACATTGTCGAGGCCGACGCTGCATCCGGTCTTGGCGAGGATCGCCGTCTTGTCGGCGCCATCCTTGGTCATCGCCAACGCGGTCTTCCAGTTGCCACCGAAGATCTTGGAAACGTTGCGGATTGCGATGTCAGTCATTGCCGCGTTCCTTCCGGCTGGATTGGCCAAAACCCTGCGTGATGCGATCGAGCACGATGGCGAGAATGACGATGCCGAGGCCGGCTTCCAGCCCCTTGCCGACGTCGAGCGTCTGGATGCCGTTCAGCACCTGCTCGCCGAGGCCGCGCGCGCCGATCATCGAGGCGACGACGACCATGGAGAGCGCCATCATGATCGTCTGGTTGAGGCCGGCCATGATGGTAGGCGTGGCGAGCGGAAGCTCGACGCCGAAGAGGATCTGCGGCGGGCTGCCGCCGAAAGCTGTTGCAGCCTCCACCACTTCACCATCCACCTGGCGAATGCCGAGATCGGTGAGGCGGATGAGCGGCGGCACGGCATAGATGATGGTGGCGAGCACCGCCGGCACCTTGCCGAGGCCGAAGAGCATGATCGCCGGAATGAGATAGACGAAGCTCGGCATGGTCTGCATGACGTCGAGCACCGGCAGCGTGATGCGCCGCATCAGCTCGCTTTTCGCAAGCCAGATGCCCATCGGAACGCCGATGGCGACGGAGATGAGGCTGGCGATCAGCATCAGCGCCAGCGTCTGCATCGTCAGGTCCCAGAGCCCGAGCGCGCCGACGGCAAACAGCATGACCGCGACGATGACGACCAGCGAAATCTTTTTCGACGCGAACCAGGCCAGCGCCAGGAAGACGAGGAAGACGGCCCACCAGGGCAGCCCGCGCAGGATCCACTCCACGAAGAGGATCGCCTGAAGGAGTGTGTGCGAGATCGCCTTGAAGACGAAACCGTAATTCACCACCAGCGACTGCACGAAGTCGTTGATGGGGCCTCGAATGGAGATATGGAAAGCTTCAGGAAACATCGATGAAATCCTCGCGCGCGCCCACCACCCTGCCGGCGGTCGGCCCCTGTCCTGACGGGAAAAGGCTGCGCGCCAAAAAACCGGCGCGCAGCCCTGCGATTACTTGACGGCCGCTTCGATGCGCGCCTTGGCTTCCGCCGAGACCCAGCCGCCCCAGACGTCGGACTTGGTCTGGAGGAAGTTCTTGGCGGCTGCGACGGCATCGACCTTCTGGTCGGTCATATAGGCGAGGCTGGCATTGACCTCGTCCAGAGGGAAGGTCGCCTTTTCGAGGATTTCCATGATGTCTGGTGCTTCGCTGGCAAAGGTGCTGTTGACGCCGTAAGCCACTTCCACGGAAGGGAAGGCGCAACCGGCGTCACGCTTGCCGTCGGCGCTGGTCAGTTCCTTCCAGCAGGCGTCGTTGTAGGCCGGCTCTTCCAGCTGGATGAGCTTGTACTTGCCCATGATCGCCGTCGGGCTCCAATAGTAGAACAGCATCGGCTCGCCCTGGAGATAGGCGGAGGCGATCGCGGCATCGAGCGCCGTGCCGGTGCCCGGGCGGAAGTTCACGTAAGTCTCGCCGAGCTTGTAGGCAGCGAGCTTGGCCGTATTGACGCCTTCGCAGGTCCAGCCCGACGGGCAATTCAGGAAGCGACCCTTGGACGGCTCTTCCGGATCCTTGAACAGTTCGGCGATCTTCGGGTCGGAGAGCTGCTCGACGCTCTTCAGGTCCGGCGCCTTGGCTTCGATGCCCTTCTCGGCATCGCCCTTCACCAGATATTCCGGCACGAACCAGCCCTCGGCGGCGCCAACGAAGGTTTTTCCGATCGATTTCACCTGACCGGCCGCCGCCGCCTTGTTCCATATGTCCGAACGGCCGATCCATTCTTCGGCAAAGATCTGCACGTCGTTGTTGGCGGTCGCCTGTTCCAGCGTCACCGAGTTGCCGGGGATCGAGTCGACCTTGCAGTCGTAACCCTTGGCGAGGATTTCCTTCATGACTTCGGTGATGAAGGCACCGCTTTCCCAGTCGATGCCGGCGAAAGTGACGGTCTTGCCGTCGCTGCAATAGGAGGCCTGCGCCGTGCCGGCGGAGCCACCGATGAGGGCGACGGCGGTGAGAAGTGCGTATTTTAGTTTGGAATTCAGCATGTCAGTTCCCCTTTTTTTGATGATGGTAACATTGAAAACCAGAGATTTTGAAAGGCCGCCGGGGCGGCGTCATGCATGCAGAACCTTTCGTGAAGTTCACTATACAACTTGGTAGACAACTATCCTTTTCTGCATGCGGTGGTGCGCGTCTAGCGGCGACATTTTTTGTCGCTTTCAGAGGGAGTCGCGAGGGTAGCGATCGTGTTGTTGCGTCTCTCGAGGGTGGTGGGGCTGAATATTGCGAAACTGGCGGGCAACGGGCAATTTTCTGACGCGATACATCTTGCCAGGTTGCCTGTGTTCACAATTCGGCTGAATTTTACGCCATGCTTGCGTAATTCGTTCATTTGTCGGAAGCTGTATAGGAAAGTTGGTGAGAGATGCCGAAGTTGTATATGTGACTTCGTGGTTTCCGCCAGACAAGAAAGTGACGTGAATCAAAAAGCATGCTTACCTTGGTCGTATAGAACCTATAGGCGGATGCTGATTGGAATGCGGGGAGCCGAGGCGATGCTGAACGAAGAAACCGGCCTTTTGGCAAGGGACGCGAAAGACCGTGCTGCGCCGATCTACGAGCGTATGAAGACCGAGATCCGGGCGCGCATCGAAACCGGCGAATGGCCGGTCAACCATCGCATTCCATCTGAAAACGAGCTGGTGGATACGCTCGGCGTCAGCCGCATGACGGCAAACCGGGCGCTTCGCGAGCTTGCCAACGAGGGCGTGATCACCCGCGTGCAGGGCAAGGGTTCCTTCGTCGCACCGAAAAAGCGTAGCGCGTTGGCGCTCGGCGTGCGCAATATAGCCGATGAGATTCTGGAGCGCGGCGCGGTTCATCGCATGGAACTCATCCTCGCCCAGGCCGAGACCTGCGGGCATGAACTCGCCGCCGCGCTGGAGCTCGATATCGGCGCCCAGTCCTTTCACTCCGTCATCGTGCACAACGAGGATGACGTGCCGATCCAGCTGGAGGATCGCTTCGTCAATCCCGCCGTCGCACCGGATTATCTGGAGCAGGATTTTTCGAGCACGACGCCGAACGCCTTTCTGACCAGCATCGCGCCCATCGCCAAGACGGAACAGTTCATCGAAGCGGTGCTGCCGCAGCCCTGGGAATGCAAGCTGCTGGCGATTGCCCGGTCGGAGCCCTGCATCCTCATCCGCCGCCGAACCTGGTCGCAAGATCGCGTGGTGACGACGGTACGCCTGCTTTATCCGGGCTCGCGCTATCGGCTTCAGAGCAACTTTTGACATGAGAGGCGGCGGCGGCGCTTCACGATGGATTGACGGCCCAAATATCTGGCTATCCGACGATGAGCCTTCATGCCGAAATGCTGCTGCCGAAAGTCGTGCCATCAGCGTATGGACGATTTGCCACCCTTCAGAAGCCCTTTGGCTAGGTATTTGATCCCAGCGTTTGATGGTGCATCATTTTCCTTGGAATGGAGGGAAGCACTATAGGCCAGGTTTTACACGGGAGCGCCACGACGACAGAGGCAATCCGTCGAGCGATACAAAATAGTGAAGAGAGCCTGAGAGCACTTTCGAAGCAATATGGGATCAACCCAAAGACAGTAGCTAAATGGAAGAAACGGACATCGTTGGCCGACCTTGCGACAGGCTCGAAGGACCCACACTCGACAATTCTCTCCCTCGAAGAATAGGCCGTCACTGAACCGCCCCGGGTTTATCGGAGACCGTTTGGTTTAAGTTATGCAGCCAATGCTGGTGCGTCCACCATGGCAAAATATTGTTCTCGGCCTCGTTGGGTGGACTGTTTCCGATGGGCTCCAGAAGGCGGCGGTTGCTGAACCAGCCGACCCATTCGAGGGTAGCGAGGACGAAGCCTGCATGAGCAGTCCGGCTTGCCCGCCAACCGACGATGCGGCGGGCGAAGGCGTCGATCACGAAGGCCACGTAAACAAAGCCCTGTCAGGCTGCCGCATAGGTGAAATCGGAAAGCCACAGCATGTTCGGCGCGGGAGCGAAGAACTGCCG
>NZ_JBQVPI010000026.1:0-58947 GCF_052438155.1 Shinella sp.
GCCGCCTAGAGCACCTGCTTGCGACGACCGGAAACGACAAAGCCGCTGGCAGCTTCGAAACCTTTGGGTTTCCACGAAGCTGCCAGCGGCTTTCCCGGAGCGCCATTCGTTGGACGCTTCTATCTCGGTCCCCTCTGGACCTATCCCAAAGAAAGCAGGAAGCATGCCAAGCCGGAAGAATTATGAATAGTCATTAAATTTCAAAACTATAAAGCCATCCCTAACATAGAGGGCACGAAGCGTTTGCCGCCAACCTGGTTAAATGCTGTGCACGGCGCAAAAGTTGTGCGCTTTTCTGACGCACAGCAAAAAGGCGGCCGGAGGGGCCGCCTTTTCTTAAAAGCCATAGAAAACCGGCTTAGAACTCCTGCCAGTCCTGTGCCGCAGCACTTGCCGCCGCCTGCCCGCCACCAAAAGCACGGGTAAGCTTGCTGCCGAGCGCCCGCGCACCGGAGGCTGCCGGACGATGCTCGGTAGACGATGCGGCGACCGGGCGGGAAACAGCTCCCCCCATGCCGAGACGGAACTGTGCGATGAGCGCGTCGAGGGCCGTCGCCTCGTTTGCCAGTGCATGGCTTGCCGCGGTCTGCTCTTCCACCATGGCGGCATTCTTCTGCGTGCCCTGATCGATGGAATTCACGGCCGAACTGATCTCGTTGAGGCCCGTGGACTGTTCACGCGCAGAACGCACGATCGCCGCGACATTGATGTCGATTTCCTGGACCTGGTTGACGATCTCACTGAGCGCCGAGCCCGTCTCACCGACGAGCGTGACACCGAGATGGACCTGCTCGCCCGATTTGGTGATGAGGGCTTTGATCTCCTTGGCCGCATTGGCCGAACGCTGAGCGAGTTCGCGAACCTCCTGCGCCACGACGGCAAAGCCCTTGCCGGCCTCACCGGCACGCGCGGCCTCGACGCCGGCATTCAGCGCCAGAAGATTGGTCTGGAAGGCGATCTCGTCGATCACGCCGATGATGTTGGAAATTTCGCGCGAGGAATTTTCGATGCCGCTCATCGCGGAGACGGCGCGGCGCACCACCTCGCCCGACCTTTCCGCACCGGCGCGGGTGCGCTCGACGAGTTGGCCGGCATCTTCCGCTCGACGCGTCGCATCCTTCAACGACGTGGTGATTTCTTCCAGCGCGGCAGCGGTCTCCTCGACGGAGGCGGCCTGCTGCTCGGTGCGCTTGGCAAGATCGTCGGAGGCAGAGCGGATTTCCGCAGAGCCGGCCTGGATGGCATTGGCATTGCCGCCGACCGAGCGCAGCGCCGATTGCAGCTTCTCGACGGAGGCATTGAAATCGTGGCGGACCTGGTCGAGCGACCCGGCAAAGGCATGCTCGATCCGGTGCGTCATGTCGCCATCGGCCAGTTTTTGCAGGCCGTCGGCGAGCGCCTCGACGGCGATGCGCGTCTGGCGTTCACGCTCGGCCGCCTCGTCGGCACGCTGGCGGCGCTCCTCTTCGGAAAGCGCCCGGTTTTCTTCCGCCTCGCTTTCGAGACGCAGTTTGGCGAGCGTCGCATCGCGCAGCACGGCAAGCGAGCGGGCCATTTCACCGATTTCGTCCTGGCGCGCGGATTCGGAAAGATCGACATCCGTGCGACCACCGGCAATCTCGCTCGTGGCCGTAATCACGGTGGCCAGGCGTTTGCGGAAGCGCGCGGCAAGCAGCCAGCCGATCGAAATCAACAGGCCCGCGGCGATGGCGATGACGATGATGGATGTGATGGCCAGCGTGGAAAGGCTGGCGAAAAGCACGCGCTTGGGCACGGAGACGACGGCGTACCAGGTGGTGCCCGGCTGCAGCGGCACCGGCACGGCGACAGCCATCGAGGCGACGCCCGACGCATCGGTCATCTCGAAAGCCTTGTGCGGATTGTCGATGAGCTGCTGCCAGGCGGCAACGTCGAGACCGGAATCCTTCAGCGACTTGCCGAGTGTCGCGGTATCGGGGTGGCTGACGATGCTGCCCCCCTGGCTGAGCAGCGTGACGTAACCCTCGCCGAGCGGCTTCAGCTTGGCCATGTCGGCCGCCAGCGCATCGAGCGCGACATCAACGCCGGACACCGCCTTGAAGGTGCCGTCGAACATCAGCGGCACCATGAACGACATCATCAGCGTGTCCTTGCCGCCGACATTGTAGCTGTAGGGTTCCGTCATCAGGTCTTTCCCGGTCTTCTTCGGCACCTGGTAGTAGTCGCCGGCACCGTCCTTGTCGTAATCGACCAGCGCCTCGATCACCGCCACGCCGTTCGACCGAATGGCGTAGGGAACATAGCGGCCGCTCGCATCATGGCCGGGCTTGTCCTTGTATTCTGCGTCCTTGCCATCAAAGGCGTCGGGTTCCCAGCCGGTGCTGAGGCCGACGGCAAACGGGTTGTCGGTCAACAAACGTTTCAGCGTCGCATCGACCATCTCGCGGCTTGGCGCAGCACTGTCCTTCATCGCAAAGATCGCGGACCGCAGGTTCCAGCTCAGCGTCTTCACCTGCGCGAAGGTGGTCTCCACCTTGCCGGCACTCGCCTCCGCCGCATTCACCATTTCCGAAATTGAGCGTTCTTCCACCGCGCGGTAGGAGAGCCAGAGCAGAACGCCCGCCGTCGCCACGGTCGTGGCAACACCGGTCGCAACGATGGCGAACATGTTTCGGGCAATTGCAGTCTTCGGCAGCATCGAACGTCTCCTCGCGCGGGCGGAAATTCCAGACCGGCAGTTCATCGGAAAGGGCGGACATGCCGACGGGCGCGGCGACGCAGAGACGAAGTCATTTCGCAACCGGCAGCGTACGGAGCGTTGGTTTATGAAACGATAAAATTCAGAGGCGCTAACATTGGAACAGAAAGGGTGGAACCGCCGGTCAAAAAGGCGGTGGCCCGCGCGCCAGAAACCCGAGGTTCCGAAGACGAGAAAGGTCGTTCAACAAAAGTGAACGATCCGTTCGCCCGGCCCGGTCTTTCGGCGGCGCATGCGAGGGGCGATATTCGCTTCAACGCAAGGCCCCGACAGCGGGGTACGCACCAGAACGTCCCGGACGACCCCGGAGAGGAGTTTATCATGACCCTACAGTTGACAGGCATCCACCATCTGACCGCGATCACCGCGAATGCGGCGGAAAACCTGCGTTTCTACACGCAGGTGCTCGGCCTGCGCCTCGTCAAGAAAACCGTCAACCAGGACGACACGAGCGCCTACCATCTGTTCTACGCCGATGGTCTGGCGTCTCCCGGCACCGACCTCACCTTCTTCGACTGGCCGGTCGGCCACGAGCGGCGTGGCACGCACAGCGTCTCCCGCACGGGCCTGCGCGTTGCAAACCTTGCCACGCTCGAATGGTGGAAGGCCCGCTTTGGCGAGTTGAAGGTCAAAGCCGGCGAGATCCATGACGTCGGCGGCCGCGCTTCGCTCGATTTCGAAGATGGCGAAGGCCAGCGCTTCCGCCTTGTCGTCGACAATGCCGGTGCGCCGTCTAACCCATGGGACCGGAGCCCTGTTCCGGCCGAACACCAGATCAAGGGTCTTGGCCCGATCACGCTCAGCGTGCCCGATATCCGCAACACGCAGACCGTGCTCGTCCAGGTGATGAACATGACGGAGACCTCGACCTATCCGAACCCGGACGGGGCGGGTGACGTGCATGTCTTCTCGATGGGCGACGGCGGCCCGGCCGCCGAACTGCATGTCGCAGTCGAGCCGGACCTGCCGCCCGCCCACCAGGGTGCCGGCGCCGTGCACCACGTCGCCTTCCGTGCACCGGATGAAGAGGCGCTGCATGCATGGACGGAACGCCTGCGCGGCTTCCGCCTGCCCTCCAGCGGCGAGGTCGAACGCTTCTACTTCCGCTCGCTCTACTTCCGCGAGCCGAACGGCATCCTGTTCGAGATCGCGACAGACGGCCCCGGCTTTGCGGTGGACGAACCGCTGGAAACGCTCGGCGAAAGCCTGTCGCTGCCGCCCTTCCTCGAACCGCGCCGTGCGCAAATCGAGGCCCGGCTGAAGCCGCTCGTCTAAACCAGATAAAACCCCGGCGTGACAAACAGTCCGCCGGGGTTTTTTATGCCATCTGAAAAGAGGAGAACCCAAATGACGAAACTGGTGGCAATCTCGGGCAGCCTGCGCAAAGGCTCCTTCAACACGGCGCTGCTCCGCGCCGCCCTGGCCATGGCGCCGGAGGGCGTCGAGGTCGTCGAGGGCTCGATCCATGGCATTCCGCTCTATGACGGCGACGCGGAGGCCGAAAGCGGCATCCCGGATGCCGTCACCCGCCTCAAGGACCTTGTTGCGGACGCGGACGGTGTCCTTCTCTTCACGCCGGAATACAACAACGGCATTCCCGGCGTCTTCAAGAACGCCATCGACTGGATGAGCCGCCCTTCCACCGACATTGACCGCGTCTTCGCCGGCAAACCCTTCGCGATCACCGGCGCCTCGCCCGGCAATTTCGGCACGCTCCTGTCGCAGGAAGCCTGGCTGCCCGTCATGCGCACGCTCGGCACCGTGCCGTGGTTCGGCGCCAAGCTGATGGTCTCGCGCGCCGGAACGGTTTTTCAGGATGGAAAAATCGTCGATGAGGCAACTGAAAAAAGGCTTCGCGCCTTCATAGCCGGCTTTGCGGCTTTCGTTGCGGAGCAAGGACGTTAAGGCCGGTCGCAATGGAGTGGTCGAATCAAAAGGGGCATGCCAGCCGGCATGCCCCTTTTCTGTTTTCCGGCGGCGATCCCGTCAGCCGATCATCCGCTCCCTATAGGCCTTTGCCAGGTCCAGATCGGCAGCGACGAGTTCGTGCCCGGTGACGAGCAGCCGGTTTTCGAGGGACGCGCCGGCCGCGGTCAAACGCGTTTCGAGCGCCGTTGCGTGAGCACCGTAAGGGTCCGACTGCCCCGTCAGCATCAGAACGTTGGTGCCGGAAAGGTCAGCCTCCGGGGCGCTTTCCAGAACGTTCATGCCACGCAGCAACACGGCATTGCGGATGAGGCCCGGATGAAGCTGCATGACCGCGCCGATCATGTTGGCACCATTCGAATATCCGACGAAGAGCGTCTTCTTCGGATCCAGTCCATAGGACGCATTCGCGCCCTCCATGAAGGCGGCAAAGGCTTCCGCCTCGCCGACAAGATCCTTCTGGTCGAAGGTCGTCGCCGTCAACCGGCGGAAGAAGCGCGGATAGCCTTCGTCCACGCTGCGCCCGCGCGGGCTGAGCAGGACCGAATGCGGCGCCAACCGCACACCGAAAGGCAACAGGCTCGTCTCGTTGCCCCCGGTGCCGTGCAGCAGCACGACGGCCGTGCCATCCGGGCTTTCCGGACGGTACACCCGGTGGATGAAGGGCAGGTCGCGCTCCGTGATACGCTCCTCACCCGGGAGAGCGAACTGCGGAAGCCGGGCACGGACATCCTCGGGATCGGTCCGGAAATGCCGGGGCACGAACAGTTTGCTGCCGAGGGTTTCCAGCGGTTCATCCACCGTCATGCCGGGCGCATCCGTCGCGTACTCGATGAGCGAACCGCCGGGCTCGCGCACATAGAGCGAGTAGAAATAGGTGCGGTCGTGCATGTTGGTGTCGCCCGCGTCCTCGTCGGCAAGCCGCTTGGCCACGGCCTCGACCGCAGCCCGGTCCGGTGCGCGCAACGCGATATGATCGATCGTCCCGGTGCCAGGCGCCGACGTCCAGAAGCCGCTGGCATTGCGGATGTCGAGCACATCGCCGGTATCGCCGGCGAGCCTTGTGACGCCGTTCGCCTCGGCGACCGTGCGGTAGCCGAAATGCCCGCTGATGAAGGCCGCAGTCTCCACCGGCTTTTCGGAAAAGATCGTCGCGCCGCGAATACGCTGAATGGCATCCGCCGCCGCGATGTCCTTTGTGACATGCGGGGCCGGTCCTTCCACATCCGCTTCGCCGACGAGCTTGACGATGATGCCGTCCGGATCCTTCAGCCGCAATACCGGTTCACCGAACTCCTGCGCCGGGCCGGTGAGCGTAATGTTGTATGTCAGCGCCCGCGTCAGCCAGAAGCCGATCGCCTCCGGCTTGATAGCAAGGGCGATCTCCGCCGGTTGGCCGAGGCCGACACGGCCAGGTGCTCCGTCCTCCCAGGCAAGGAAGGTGATCAGCGACCCGGGGCTTGCCGCCGCATCGCCATACAAGAGGTGGAGCTGATCGGCGTCTTCGTAGCCCGCCGTTCGCTTGACGAGGCGCAGGCCGAGAAAGCCGACGTAGAAATCGACATTCGCCTGGATTTTCCGGGTGATCGCCGTGATGTGATGGATGCCGCTGGTCATGGGGCACCTCCTTTCAGGCGGTAAACAATCAGGATTTCACAGTCCGCGCCAGCCGGCGCCCGGTGAATGCACTGTCCACAAAACAAGACCGGCCCCGCTGATTGGCGGGGCCGGTCGATATCCGGTCTGGAAATGCCGGATCGTCAGAATTTCGGTTCAGGCGGCCGCGCTATGGGCCGGGGGCAGCGCCCGAGCGGCGGCAGCCGGATCATTCAGGAGGCGACGGATTGCCAAGCGCACTTCGTCTGCCGACGAGAAACGCTGCGAATCCAGGTCCCACACGGAATATTTGACGGCTACGAACTTCAGCCGATCCTCATCGGGAACGACAACGCCGACGGCTTCACCACCGATTTCGATAACTTGCTTTTGCATAACAACTCCTGCCGCACCAAAGGTGCGGCCAATTCAATCTTGCGCTTAATTCGACGAGGGAAGTGCGGTTACATTCGGCGGAGTGCCGTATGCGCTTTCCCTGTAATCGTTTCACGACAGGAGTACGCCACACACACGGAGGCGATGCAGTTGATGTCGTACATGGGCACTCCCTCTTGTTGGCGCTGACGCTCTAAAATGGATGCGTCAGGGGGGACCGGGGCTAAAACGCATGCGGTCCTCATGCGATGCTCCAACACATAAGCGAGCCTCCCTTCCTTGTCAATGGAATCGGCAGAATTTTGGAAAAAATTACTGCCGAATTTGTGTGACAATTCGAATCATAAAATTCTGTTCGCTCATGCAGCATTTTTCAGAAAAATATGTCGCAAAGACGGGCAATCCGAGGAAATGCCATGGCGCAACTTTGCAGGGTGTTTTCAAACGACGGCTTTCGCCAGCCGAGCGAAAATGCCACATTCGGGCAAATGCCCCAGTTGCACGACGGACACACCCCGTCAGCGAAGCGGGGAAAAAACGCTGTGGGACCATTCTTTCTTGGGTGGGGGCTCGATCTTCCGCCCAAACATGAATAAAGAGTGAATCGCACATTTGTTCCGTTAAGTATGCCACGATGGCCGGCAGGGTAGACCCATGAATTTTTCCAGGACGCTTTTTCCGCTCAGCATGCTTCTCTTGTCCGGCTGTGTCGTCGGCCCCGATTACCAGAAGCCCGACACCGCGTTGCCGGCCAAGTTTTCCGAGAGCAAGGCAACAAGCAGCGAGAGCGTCGCGCTCAATCCGTGGTGGGAGTCCTTCCGCGACAAGCGCCTCAACGGGCTCGTGCATCAGGGCATGGCTGAAAACCTGACCGTCCAGCAGGCGCTGGAGCGCATCACCGCAGCCGAAGCGAATGTCATCATCGCCGGCGCAGGCGCCCTGCCGAATGTCGGCTTGTCCGCAGCAGGCAATGTCAGCGGCCAGGACGGCAGCTATCTGCGCCGAAACAGCATAACCGCCGCCAATCCCGACGGATCGGATCATTCCCAATCCAAATCCATGAACGCCGGCCTGAGCGCCTCCTGGCTGATCGACTTCTTCGGCCAGTATCGCCGGCAGAGAGAAGTGGCGAACGCCTCGCTCGACGCCGCTTACGATGACGTCGGCGTTGCGCGCCTCGCCTATCTGTCCGACCTCGTGTCGAGCTATGTCAGCGCGCGCTACTTCCAGGAAGCGCTCGCGCTCAACCGCAAGAACCTGGTCTCGCGCCGTGAAACGCTGAAGCTCACCAACGAGATCAAGGAAGCGGGTGCCGCCTCCAGCCTCGACGTGTTGCAGGCCGAAGGTCTCGTGAACCAGACGCTCGCCAACCTGCCGGCACTCGAAACCGGCTTCCACCAGTCGGCAAACCACATTGCGACCCTGCTCGGCGTACCGGCAGCGACGATCACGTCCAGCCTGATCAAGGGCGCCTCCCAGCCGATGCCACGCTATTCCACGCGCACCGGCATTCCGGCCGACCTCATTCGCAACCGTCCGGACATCCGCGCGGCCGAACGTCGCCTGCAGGCCGCAACGGCGCAGATCGGCGTCGCGGAAGCCGATCTTTATCCGAGCATCGAGCTCGGTGGCTCGATCGGAGCGGCGCGCAATTTCAACGCCAGGGTCGGCAACCTGACGAGTTGGTCGTTTGGCCCGACGCTCTCCCTGCCGATCTTCAACGGCGGCGCGCTCAAGGCGCAGGTCAAGATCGCCCGTTCGGACGCCGAGCAGCAGTATCTGACGTGGAAGTCGACAGTGCTCAACGCCGTCGAGGAAGTGGAAAATGCCCAGACCGCGCTGATCCGCGATTACCAGACGGTCGCCGCCCAGCGTAAGGTCGTCGATACCTTCGATCAGACCCTGGTCCTCGCCCGCGAAAGCTATCGCGGCGGCGCCAGCACCATCCTTGACGTGCTCGATGCCGAACGTAACGTCGCCGAATCCCGCCTGGCGCTCGCCACGGCGATCCGCCAGTTGGCCCGCGACTATGTCGCGCTCAACGTGGCGATCGGTGGCGGAGCCGAGATCGGCGCGGCGACGGTCGTCGTCAGCAAATAAGCGTCATGCTTTGAAAAAGCCCTCGAGCGCTGCGGCCGTCCGGCCGTAGTGCTCGCGGAGCGCCTCGGCCGCTCCTTCCGCATCGCGCGCCAGCGCGCGATCCATCAGCCTGCGGTGCTCTCCCGTCGCATCCCGCGCCGCGCCCTCGAGGCTGACGGACAGGCGCCGATAGCGATCCGCGCGGGAAAACAGCTTTCCACAGATCTCCAGAAGTGCCGGCGAGCCGCAGGCTGAAATGAGAGCGGCATGGAAGGTGGTATGGCGCGCCTCCCAATCCTCCCGCATCGCTGACGGAATGTCCTCGCGCGCCTGCGGTATGCGCGCCATCAGGTGGTGGGCGGCAATCACCCTGCCCTCCCAGTCCGCATCTCCCTTCAGCACCGACAGCCGCAGCGCTTCGCCCTCGCAGAGCTGGCGTGTCGCCGTGACGTCGCGCAACTCCTCCAGCGAGAGGCGCGCGACGCTGTATCCCCGGTGATCGTCCAGCGAGGTAAACCCTTCCGCCGTCAGCCGCGCCAGCGCTTCGCGTACCGGCGTCACGCTCATGCCGCACAGCGCCTGGAGGTCGGCGAAGCGCAGCCGATCGCCCGGCTTGAACGCACCCGTGCGGATCGCTTGACGGATTGCCGCATAGGCTTCCGCCGCAAGTGTGCGTCCGCTCCCCTTCTTTTGTTCCATGCTGTCACACCGAAGTTATAAAATCGGGAGATTTTCGAAAATCATTGACTTGATGTAAAACCAGATGAAAGGTGCGCGCAACCGAAATCATAAACTGGCATTCAATGGAGGTTCACATGAAGCTGGTGCGCTTTGGCGCGGCGGGCGCGGAAAAGCCCGGGATCATCGATGCGGACGGCAAGATCCGCGACCTGTCCGGCGTCGTGCCGGATATTGCCGGCGACGTGCTTGGCCGCAAAGGCCTCAAGCGCCTTGCCGCGATCGACCCCAAGAGCCTGCCCCTTGCGCCGGAAGACAGCCGCTTTGGCGCCTGCGTCGGCCGCGTCGGCAATTTCATCGCCGTCGGCCTCAACTATGCCGACCACGCGGCCGAAAGCGGCATGGCCGTGCCGAGCGAGCCGGTGCTCTTCAACAAGGCGCCCTCCTGCATCGTTGGCCCGGACGACACGATCCTCATTCCGCGCGGCTCGGAGAAAACCGACTGGGAAGTGGAACTCGCCGTCGTCATCGGCGAGCGCGCCTCCTACGTCTCGGAAGCCGATGCGCTGAACTACGTCGCCGGCTATTGCGTCTGCAACGATGTTTCCGAACGCGCCTACCAGATCGAGCGCGGCGGCCAGTGGACCAAGGGCAAGGGTTGCCCGACCTTCGGGCCGATCGGCCCATGGCTGGTGACGACGGACGAGGTGGACACGGGCAATCTCGCCATGAAGCTCAGCGTCAACGGCGAGCAGGTGCAGAACGGCTCGACGAGCACCATGGTCTTCAACGTGCCGTTCCTCGTGCACTACATTTCGCAGTTCATGATTCTCGAACCTGGCGACGTCATCACGACAGGCACGCCGCCCGGCGTCGGCATGGGCATGAAGCCGCCGCGTTACCTGAAGCCGGGCGACCGCATGGAAGTCTCCATCGCCGGTCTCGGCGTGCAGCGCCAGGTCGTTGCAGCCGGTTGATTTAAAACATGTCGCGCAAAAGTGTGCAGCGATTTTGCGATAACGACATGCGGAAAATCAAAGACCTAAAGCGCAAGGAGCGAATCTGAAAGATCGCGACGCGCTTTAGGTGAGGCAGAACCCAAAAAGCAAGAGGGGCCTTAACGGCCCCTCTTTCGTTTCAGCGATCAAAGCGTCTCGCGCAAAATGTGCCGCGGCTTCGCCTGAAAGCGATACGTAAAATTAGTGGAATGTCGCAGGCGACACTTCGTCTCCGAGAATGCGGAAGGCTTCGTTGAGCGCGGCCACCAGAATGTCCGTCAGTTCGTCCGCGTCATTTTCGAGGAGGAAGAGCGCAACCGTAGCATTGTCCGGGTCGCTGTAGCGCTCGAGATCGTTCGACATGTCATTGTCCCTTTCCAGCCGGCACCATCCCGGTTAACGGAAAGCATAGGAACGCTGGCTTGCGTCGGGCTTGTGCCGGAAAGACACAGGTTGCGCAAGATTTAATGCCTCAACCGCACCAGGATTGATGGCGCCCCGTCCAGGGCTTTGCGAGCCCTTCCTGCACCAGTCTATGACCGACAGACTGGCCGTTTCGCAGCACGAAATGCGGTGTGGCCCCTGCCCGCGCGCCGTCTTTCGCCGCAACCAGCGTCACATCGCCCTCGTTGAGAATTTCGCGCAGCCGCAGCTTGGCATCTCCGCCGCGCAGGCGCTCCGCGTCGCAGCGTGCGTTCGCAACCGCCGGCGCATCGATATCGGCAAGCCGCACCTTGCGGCCGGCGTAGAGGATCGTGCTGCCGTCGAGCACGCAATAGTCGGACTGCGTCGTGCAGATGAACCATTTGCCGGAAAAAGCCGGCAGCGCCTGCTCGACCGGAAGCGTCTCAACTTTTCCGGTCAGCTCCTGCTTCGGCCGCGGCAACGGTACCTCGCGCTCGACCTTCTTCTCCTTGCGCTCGATGGAGGCCGTGCGGATCGCCGTCGCCGGTGTTTCCGGCCCCGGAACGCGATTGTCCATGTAGAGAACGCCACCGATCACGGCCGCGCCCAGCACATACCAATGCACCATGCCGCCCCGCCCCGCCGCAGCGGAACGCTTCGTTCCCGTCGTCTTCTTTCGCCTGGTCGTCTTCTTCGCCATCACCGGTCTCCTGCGCGAGACAGTGCGATGATCTCTTGAAGATATGGTTACCGAGAGGTGATGCCGATGTGATCGTCCCTGCACCGCGATCGGATCCTGCCGTTGGCTCGACAACAAAAGCTGAAGGCAGCAGGGCCAAAAAACATCTTCTACCTGCCGTACGCTTTCCCGGGAACCTTGCGGCAGGGTCGGCAGGTGATGTCAGGTTAACTGGATCAAGTACGCCGTTGGCATGGCATTTTGATCATGCGGCAGTTGCGGTGACGGCTTTCCAATGTGCCATCGCGGTAATGCGATGCAGATGAATGGCGAGGGCTGAGTGTTTGGAGCGTGCGGGGACGAAGAGATTTCTGACAGCGGAGAAGACGCTGACGAAACGTTGCAGTGCACCAGTGAGCGGAACCGCTGCATCACTCGCTTTCGTTTCCGCAGAAGAAGATGGGAGTTCTCGGCGTGGCTGTTAAGCCCCCTATGTGATCGGTGCTCGAGCGTGACCATGATCTGACGCCGTGCGGCGCCGTAAGAGCGAAGCTTGTCGGTGACGATGCGCTGGCACGCATCCCTGCTTCTTCATCAGCCGGATCAGAAGGCGCTTCGCAGCCTTGGTGTTGCAGCGAGTCTGTACGATCTCGTCGAGAACGTAGCCGTTCTGAGCGACTGCGCGCCAGAGCCAGTGTTTCCGGTCACCGATCGTAACGACCATCTCGTCCAGATGCCAGATGTCGCTCGGGCTTGGCGGCTTCCGACGCAAGCGACCGGCGGCGTAGTCCGGGCCGAATTTCTTCGCCCAGAAACGGATCGTCTCCTAAGAAGCAACAATGCCGCGCTCCAGAAGCACCTCCTGCACCAAAAGCAGGCTCAGCGGAAAGCGGAAATACAACCAGACCGCACGGGCGATCACAGCGGGTGGAAAACGATGGCGCTTGTAGCTGACAGGAGACCGGATCGTGGCGGAGAGACAACCGCAAATCTTCAGCTACAGTAAACCTGACATCGCCGTCCCCACTCCATTGGCCCGCATCACCCGCCCCACAGGCTTGTAATTGACGAGATGCGCCGGTGAAGCTCATGCGTCACGCGGCGGCATCCATCGCAGCGCAATTCCTTCCCAAGCCGGAGGGGACGCGCCCTCACCGTGCATCACCCGATCAATGGCCTCGATCCCCATCTTGCCGGCGAAGGCGACAGCATATCAGCAGCAAGTACAGGCCCAGAACGCCTTGCGGCTCGTCACGAGCCAATCAATATCCACTCCTCTCTCTCCCAAGCGGACAACATCTGAAAGAACGCCAGTTATTCAATTTGGAAATCAAACGGAAAGCGAGGTCAGATGAGGCTCGAGTCGCATCGTTCGGGCGATTATGGCCAGCCCGCGCCGCAACTCGGCGCGAGTCCGGGGTGCACTGACGCTGCCCCTGACGGAAGGCAGAGCTTCACGTGGGGTCACGGCGAAGCCGGAGCCCCCCAACACGAATACTTCCTGCGCGCGCAATTGCTCGGAGAATGCTTCATTATGCCATTGCGGCGATAGCGGCAGCCACAGATGCGGAGAAACCTCCGGCAGGCGCAAATCGAAATCGGCGAACTCTTCCGCAGCAATTGCCATGCGCGCCTTGAGTTCGGATTTCTGTTCGTTGATCAATTGTGCGAGCTTGCCATTGGCTATCAAGCGCGTGAACACCATGGCGGACAAGGGGTTCATCATCAAAGTCGTGGCCCCGACGGCCGCGGCCATAAACTCGGCAGCCTTTTCGTTGCCGACCGGTGACTTGGCGAAGCCGATGCGGACGCTCGGAGACACTGCTTTCGAAAGCCCGGTCAAATAAAACGTGTTTTCCGGATAAAGCGACGCAAGCGTCGATGGCTTATCGTCGACAAGGGCGCCATAGATATCATCTTCGATAACGATCAGGCCGTGGCGACACACCACCGCCACGATCTCGACACGGCGCTGCTCGCTCAAGGTGATCGTCGTCGGGTTCGCCAGGCAGGGCACCAGGAACAACGCCTTGGCATCCACTCGCTGACACGCGGCCTCGATTTCCGATGGAAGAATACCCTCATCGTCTCCCTTGATGGTTACGACGACAAGCTTGAGCAGGCGCGCGACCGCGATCAGCCCGCTAAACGTTGGCCGATCCGCCAGGATGACATCGCCCGGGGAAAGCACCGAGGAAAGTACGGCGAACAATCCGTGTTGGGTTCCGCTCGTACAGATGACCGCGTCTGGATCGGTTGCTGCGCCGTTCTGCTCCATGAACTGTGCAGCTGCCATGCGGACGCGTTCGTTGCCCGCAACCGGCTCATATCCACGGATGTCATCCATTGCTCCGCTACCGCCAATCTCGGCAATGGTTTCGGTCAAGATGCGGCTGAAATTGGAGGCTGCCGCTGCGTTGGACGACAAGTCGATTTCCGCCCGCGCATTCCGTCTGGAATGCGGCCGCTGATCTGTGACATGCGTTCCGCTGCCGACCAAACTCTGTATGATCCCGGCCTTGCGCAGGATGTCGTAACTCTTCGCGGCGGTCCCAAGATTGATTTCCAGCCTTTCGGCCAGATCCCGCAACGTGGGCATTCGCGCGCCCGGCGCGATGACGCCGTCGGTGATCTGCCGCTTCAAGGCATCGGCAATGTGATCGCGCAGGACAGTCTCTACGTCAAAAGCCTGCTCGAAAAATCACCCGAGAAATACAAAGTGCTCGAAGGAAATTTCTCGCGCGAGGAAATCGCAATGGGCATGCCGGCAGGAGATTTTGACTGGTGGCGCGTCGTTAACACATTCGTCAACGAATACGACAAGTCCGGGCATAACGCGGCCGCTTTCAAGCATTGGTTCGGTCGCGAAATGCCTGCTTTCGACTAACCGAACGCCCCAACGCCTGTAGTACACGAGCGCCGCGGCAATCGCGGCGGCGCCAGCCGAAGAGCGACGATGTACCAAATCAATTTCACGACAGTTCTCCCGATACTGGCCGATTTGCCATGGGCAATTTTCAGAACGCTCGCTATCAGCGCCATCTCGGTCGTTCTCAGCATGATCGTCGGCACCGTCGGCGCACTGTGCCGCCGCTCCGACAACGGTGTCGTCAGTACTCTTGCCGGTGCCTATGTCGAGTTCGGCCGAAACATTCCACTGCTCGTCATCATGTTCCTGATCTTCTTCGGCTTGCCGGAAATGGGCATCAGGATCGGAGGCTTCTGGGCAGCGACAATCGCCCTTACCCTTGCAAGCGGCGCGTACATGACGGAGATTTTTCGCGCCGGCCTGCTCGCCATTCCGCGCGGCCAGTTCGAAGCGGCCATCGCGCAAGGCATGACACGGATCCAATCATTCCGCCACCTCGTCTTTCCTCAGGTCCTGCAGGTCATATATGCCCCGCTCGGAAACCAGGTCATCGCGACTGTGCTCGGATCGGCCTTCGCCTCCGCGATCGGCGTCAACGATGTCGCCGCCTGGATGGAAAATGCCGGCTCGGTCTCCTACCACTATTTCGAAGTCTTCCTGATCGCCGCGGCGGTCTACATCGTCATTTGTCAGCTATCAACCTTGTCAGGTTGTTGATCGGCCTGCGCTTCAACCGCAATCATGGAGGGCGGCGTCCTTGATGTTATTCGCCTATTCAAAATTCTTCCTGATTGGCGCCGCGATGACCGTTGCGATCAGCCTGCTCGCCCTTCTGGCGGGAGGTGTCGTGGGAGTGCTTGTCGCGTTGCTTCGCCGAAGCCGCTTCGTCGTGCTGCGCCTGCTTGCCCTGTGCTACGTAGAAGTGTTGCGGTCCACGCCAATCGTGCTTCTCATGTTCGTCTGTTATTTCGGCACGACACTCGTGCTCGGCTTCGATATTTCGGGCTTCGAGGCAGCGGCCCTGGCCCTATCGCTGGCATCAAGTGCAATGATGCCCGGGGTGATTCGAGGGGGTATAGCAAGCGTCGGCCAGGGCCAGTGGCAGGCCGCGCGCGCTGCGGGTTTCACGCCATTTCAGGTCGCTCTCTACATCGTCGCGCCGCAAGCGGTTCGCGTCATCATACCGCCAACCGTCGGCGTCTACGTCGCGACCGTCAAGGATTCTTCGGTCGCTTCGATCGTTGGCATTGTCGAGTTGACCAAGTCGGGACTTCTGGTGCGCGAATCCATCGGCATGAGCTTCGCGTCGTTTGCCATCATCGCCCTCATCTACTTCGTGCTGAATTATTCAATATCGCGTGGCGGAGCCATGCTTGAAGAACGGTTCAAATATGCAACTTGAGAAACATAGTTCCAGCGACCGCAAAATCCTGGAAGTACGCGACCTGTCCAAGACTTATGGCTCCGTGCAGATCATCAAATCGATCGGCTTTACGGTGCCGGCAGGCCAGACCCTGATCATTGCCGGCCCGAGCGGCACAGGAAAATCGACGCTGTTGCGTTGCGTAGACGGTCTGGAGACGACCGACGGCGGCAGCATCGTTTTTGAAGGCCAGACCATTGACGCCAAGCATCGCAGCATCGTCGCGCTGCGGCGGCGGATCGGAATGATCTTTCAGAACTTCAATCTCTATGCGCATCTGACCGCACTCGAGAATGTTATGCTGGCGCCCGTGAAGATCCTCAAGGAGGACCGGGAGGTCGTGCTGAGCCGAGCACATGAACTGTTTCGCAAGGTCAAGCTTACCCACCGCATCTCAGCCTATCCATCGCAGCTTTCGGGGGGTGAACAGCAACGCGTGGCAATCGCCCGGGCGCTTGCGATGAACCCTGCCCTGCTTCTTTTCGATGAACCGACCTCGGCGCTCGACCCGGAAACGGTTGGTGACGTCTTGTCGGCAATGCGCGATCTCGCTGCAGAAGGCCGCACTATGCTGGTCGTCACGCATGAGATGGGATTTGCCCAGGAAGCCGGGGACAGGATGCTTGTGCTCGCCGACGGCAAGATTCTGGAAGATAGCCCGCCACGTAACATTATCCGTAATCCGAAGGAAGAGCGCACCCGGCGATTCCTTGGTTCCGTCCTACAACATTGACGTAAGTGCGAAAGGTCCCCTCACTCCGTGCCCATTGTTCGAATTTCCACTTCCGGATCAGTCGCCTCCCGCATGCGGTCCGATATGCTTCACCAGACGAGAGAAAGCCTGATCGCCACGCTTGGCGCCCAAAGCGACGCCTTCATCATGCTGCTTGAGCAACCTCAAGCAGAACTACCGCCGCGGGCGTCCACAGACTATCTGCTTGTTGAGATCACGCTCTTTCCGGGTCGCAGCGACGACTGCAAGCGCGCAGCCTACGAAGCTCTTCGCACGCTGTTTCACGATATCGGCCTGCGGCCCGAAGAGATTTCCCTAGTTTACATCGAGTCGCGAAGTGAAAACTGGTTTCAGGGCTGAATCGCACACCGCCAGGGAAAGCCGTTAAAGTCTTCCGTTCTTGCCGCTATGACTTCGGCTCAACGCGCTCCGACTGGCGCTGCAATTCAAGGATGTTGAGAATCAGAAGAGCGACGAATTGCGCGGTTGCGTCAGCGATATTGCATGCTGGTACTCCGTGAAGACGATGCCGGCCAACCGCTTGTTCCGGGCGAGATAGTTCAGCAGGATCGCCGCCTGGATGAAGGTTAGTCCGCCCGGCTCGATCGCGCCGACGCCAAGTGCGACCGGGGCGTCCATGCCCACTCGACCACGTCAACCGGCAGTTCTTCGCTCCCGCGCCGAACATGCTGTGGCTTTCCGATTTCACCTATGTGGCAACCTGGCAGGGCTTCGTTTACCTGGCCTTCGTGATCGACGCCTTCGCCTGCCGCATCGTCGGTTGGCGGGCAAGCCGGACTGCTCATGCGGGTTTCGTCCTCGATGCCCTAGACCAGGCACGTCATGATCGGCGCCCCGTCCAACGAGGCCGAAGAACAATATTTGCCATGCTGGACGCACCGGCATTGGCTGCATAACTTAAACCAAAGGGTCTCCGGTAAACCCGGGGCGGTTCAGATCGATAGAAAGTCTGCTCCGATATACCGACCTGCCGGATCAGATCCGCAACCGGCAAACCGAGCTCGACCTGCTTCAAAACCACAACGCCCTGCTCGACCGAAAACCGCTTCTTCTTCATGGCCAATTCTCCTTTCAACCAAGAGGAAAATCCGCCGAACACCAAGAGCAAAACCGGACCACTTTCGCCGTGTCACCTCGTCCAAACGGCCACCTTATTCCCACCAACTAGACGGGGAGATGGGCTTGGCGAACAAGCTCGCCCTTGAGACGGGCCGTCTCCAGGCCCAACTCGATGAACCGATGGGCGTGGCGAGCGAGTGCGATGTTGTCGTCCCATAGATTGCGCCAGATTGCGGTCTTCAGCGACAGGTCCTTGTCGACGATGGTTGTCGAGAAGGATTCGAATGTGACGTAGTCGTCCCAGCCAATTGCCACCAGCGCGTCAAAGATTGCTGCGAAATCGATCGTGCCCGTGCCGAGATAGCCGCGGTGGCTTTCACCGATATGGATGTAGCCGATCTTGTCGGCAGCATGGCGGATCGCCAGGCCGACATCGGCTTCCTCGATGTTCATGTGGAAGGTGTCGAGGTGCAGCAGCACGTTGGACGCACCCGTATCGCGTATATAGGCCATGCCCTGCGCCGCGGTGTTCAGCATGTTGCTCTCGAAGCGGTTGACGATTTCGAGATTGAGCGTGACGCCGGCGGCCCTGGCACGGTCGGCCACCTTGGAGAGCGCGGCGACGCTGGTATCCCAACTCTTGCGGGTGAGCGTATGTTCCTGCTTGCCATGCGCTGAGCTCAGGATGCCGGCAAGCTTCGTGCCGCCGAGATCCCGCACTAGCGCTACCGCGCGGTCGAGAATATCCGTGCCATTGGCGACCACCGATGCGTCATCGCTGGAAATGTCGCCTTCCGGCGGCAGGCCCATGCTGATCGCCACATCGAGGCCGAGTTCCTGGATGCGACCGGCAAGCCATGTCACGTCGACCTGTTTCGGATCGAGATAGGAAAACTCGATAAGCTTGTAGCCGAGCCTGTGCGTGTTCTCGAGCGCCTTTTCAAGCTCGCCACGCGAGGAGCCCGCGCTCCAGACGAAGGAATGGATCCCGATTTTCGACATATCCCGGCTACTTTCTGAAAAAATGGATTAAACAGGGTCGGCCGGGCACGCCGCTTTCGCCTGCGTGTCCGGCCGTCTGGGAGGATTGTTTAGCGGGCGGCACTCCAGCCCTTGTAGTCCTTGACGTTTTCCGCCGTGATCAGCTGCGGGTCGAGCAGCACGACTGGCTCAGCTGGCTTGGTGCCGTTCAGCACTTCGACGCCAAGCTTCAGCGCCTGGCCGGCCATGACGTAGGGGTCCTGCGATGCCGATGCCTTGATCATCGAGTTGCCGCTCGCGAGCGACGTTTCGATATCCGGCGCACCATCGACCGCGGTGAAGAAGAACTCGCTACGGTTCAGCTGCTTGGCGGCAAGCTCTGCGCCGATCGCGGTCGGGTCGTTGATCGCGAAGACGGCATCGATCTTGTCGAAGCGGGTGAGCAGGCCCTGCATCACGGCAAGTCCGCCATCGCGCGAACCCTGGCCGTTCTGGTCGTCGGAGAGGATCTTGATGTCGGCGTGTTTACCGAGCGCATCCTTGCAGCCCTGCACACGCTCGAGGATCGAGGAGGAGGCCGGGCCGTTGATGATGACGACATCACCCTTGTTGTCGAGCTTGTCGGCGATGTAGTTGCAGGCTTCCTCGCCGGCCTTGACGTTGTTGGTCATGACGGTGACGTCGGCGCCGGGGGCGGAGACGTCGAAGGCGGCGACCACGATGCCGGCGGCCTGCGCCTTCTTCACGGCAGGTGTAATGGCCTTTGCATCGACGGCATTCAGCATGATGATGTCGACACCGGCGGCAATGAAATTGTCGACCTGCGAGACCTGCTTGTTGAGGTCATAGTCGGCCGAAACCGAGATCACCTCGACATTGGGGTTGATCTCCTTGGCGCGGTCCTCGATACCCTTGATGGTGGCGACGAAGAACGGGTTGCCGAGCAGGCCGACCGAAATGCCGATCTTGTTGAGATCCTTGGCGGCTGCGGGCATGGCGAGTGCGGCGGCCATGGCGGTGCCGACGAGCAACGTGGACATTAGACGCATATTTTCCTCCTTTGGTGGCGCTTGCCGCGCCGTTATCTCCGGTTGCGACCGGTTCGTTCAGCCGGACCTCATGTCCGACTCATTCCATTGAGCCTGTAGCGATCGAGGCCGACGGCGACGATGATGACGAGGCCCTTGATGATGTACTGCCAGATATCCGAGACCCCGACGAGGATGAGGCCATTGGAGAGGACAGCGATGATGAGCGCACCGATGAGCGTGCCCCAGATCGAGCCGACCCCGCCGACGAAGCTGGTGCCGCCGAGGATGACGGCGGCGATCGCATCGAGTTCGTAGGCCTGGCCGAGCTGCAGGCCGTTGGCGGCATAGAGACGGGCGGCCGACATGGCGCCGCCGAGGCCAGAGAGCAGGCCTGACATCGAATAGACGAAGAGCAGCACCAATGGCACCTTGATCCCGGTCAGCCGTGCGGCCTCGGAATTGCCGCCGACGGCATAGATCCAGGTGCCGAGCACCGTGCGCTTCAGGATGAACCAGGAAGCGACAATCGTGGCGATCGCGATCACGGCAAGCCACGGCACGCCGAACAGCGAGCCGTTACCGATGAAGTCGAAGGGCAGGTCCGGGTTGAAGACGGTCGTATCGCCGCCAAGCAGGCGCGCCACGCCACGGATGGCGGTGAGCGAGCCGAGTGTCACGATGAAGGGCGGCAGCTTCAGCCAGGCGATGATCGCACCGTTGAGAAAGCCGCAGGCAAGGCCCGCCGCGATCGCCGCGGGAATGCCGAGCATGCCGAGATCCGGCACCAGCGAGACCATGACCGCGACCATGGCCGAGGCCGCAAGAATCGAGCCAACGGAAAGGTCGATGCCACCCGTCAGGATGACGAAGGTCATGCCGGCCGCCAGCACCGTGTTGATCGACGCCTGCTGCATGACGATCGACAGGTTGTTAACGGAGAGGAACCGCCCGCTGAGTACATGGAAGCCGATCGCCAGAAGCACGAGGACCGGCAGCATGCCGAGCGCGGTCAGCGTCGAGCGCAGTTTCAGCTTTTCCATCCGGCCCTGTTCGGTTTCGCTTACACTCATGGTTCCGTCCCGTCTTCTTCGTTTCTACGTTCGCAATCAGGCCGCATGGCCGGCAGAACCGGTCGCAAGCGCCATGATCGCTTCCTGTTCGATCGGCGTTTCCGCCGAACCGGTCACCTCGCCGGCGATCCGGCCGTTGCGCATGACCAGCACGCGGTCGGCAATGCCGAGGATTTCCGGCAGGTCGCTGGAGATGACGACGATGGCGATGCCGTTCTGGGCAAGCTCGTCGATGATGCGGTAGATTTCCGACTTGGCGCCGACATCGACGCCACGCGTCGGCTCGTCGAGAATGATCGCCTTGGGCTTCGTCTCCAGAAGGCGGGCGAGCAGCGCCTTCTGCTGGTTGCCGCCCGACAGGGCGCCGACATTGATCCGCGTGCCGGCCGTGCGGATCGACAGAGATTTCACGGCATGCGCCGCCCGCTCCCTGGCCCGCGCGAAATCACGAACACCACCGGCTTTCGCGTCCGCCGAAAGAACGCCGATATTGATGTTGTCACTGATCGACATGTCGAGGAACAGGCCAAGCGCCTTGCGGTCTTCGGTGAGATAGGCAATGCCCGCATCCAGCGCGTCACGCGGCGAGGCAATAGCAAGCGACGTGCCGTTCAGCACCACTTCGCCATCGGTCCGGCGGTCGGCGCCGTAGACGAGACGCGCAAGCTCCGTGCGCCCTGAGCCGACGAGGCCGGCAATGCCAAGCACTTCGCCGGCGCGGACATCGAACGAGCAATCATGCACCTTTATGCCGTCGCCGATGTTTGTGACCGACAACACCGCCGCGCGTTCGCCCGCAGCCTGCCTGTGTTCCTTCTTGTAGAAGGACGAAAGGTCACGGCCGACCATCATCGAGACGAGTTTTTCCGCGGAGAGGTCTGCGCGCTCCAGCGTCCCGACATAGGTGCCGTCGCGCAGCACGCTGACCCGGTCGGAGAGCTGGTAGATCTCCTCCATGCGGTGGCTGATATAGACGATCGCTATGCCATCGGCCTTGAGACGGGCGATGACATCGAACAGCCTGTCGGTCTCGCGACTTGTCAGAGAGGTCGTGGGCTCGTCCATGACGATGATGCGGGCATTGGTCGTCAGCGCCCGCGCGATCTCCACCATCTGCCGCTCGCCGAGCGAAAGCTCCGCGACGCGGCGGGAATACTCGAAGCCGATGCCGAGCTGCTTAAGGATGGGCTCTGCCCGCCGGCGCATTTCCGCGCGGTCGGCAAGGCCGAAGCGCGATGGCTCGCTGCCGAGGAACATGTTCTGCGCCACCGTCAGGTTTGGCGCGAGCGACAGTTCCTGGTAGATGACAGCAATGCCGTAGGCCTTGGCCTTCAGCGGATCACCAAGGGTCACGGCCTCGCCGTCGATCAGCACCGTGCCGCCTGCATCCGCCGTATAGGCGCCCGACAGGATCTTCATCAGTGTCGACTTGCCGGCCCCGTTCTCGCCCATTAGCGCGTGCACTTCGCCCGGATAGACAGTGAAGCTCACCTGGGACAGCGCCTTCGATGCGCCGAATGTCTTGCTGATATCGCGCATCTCAAGGAGCGCGTGCCGCTGGTTCGCAATGATCGTCATGCGCGCATCTCCTTTCGCTTGTTGCGTTTGTCCGTGGTCATGGCGTCGACATGCCGACGCCATTCGTGGCGATATTCATCGAGGCCGGGAATGGTCGCCGGATCGGCGACTGCACAGTCGTTGACGAAGGGATTGCGGCCGATAGCCTCGAAGACCAGCGCGGCGGCGCCGAAGGCGCTGCCTTCCGGATTGGCACTGGTATGCACAGTCTGGCCGGGCCGCAGCGCGCTGAGCACGGAGGCATAAAGCCCCGTCTTCACCAAACCGCCATCGATGACGATCGCATTGTCCGAACCGATGAGGTCGAGCGACAGGTCCGTCATCAGCGCGACATAGAGTAGCGCGGCGGCGGCCCGCTCCTCGCCCTCAACAGCGGGACCGATGAGGCGGCCCTCATGCCCCGATATCGGCCCTCCCGGCGCGAAGGATGGCAGGGCAAAGACCCGCTTGGCGATGACCGCGGCAACGGCCTGCGGAGAGATTGGCTTTACCCATCCATCGCTGGCAACATCATACTCCCGGCCGCCCATGAACCGAATGGTCGCGACCGGTTGATGATCGACCGTGACGTTGGCGAGCATGTCGCGCGCAGCGTCGAGCCGCTCGAGCGGGCTTGCCGGATTGAAGATGATCACCCAGGTGCCGGTCGATACCAGCGTAAAATCGGTAAAGCCGAGCGAGCGGTAGAAGTAGAGCGCAGCATTGCTGTCGTGCACGCCATTGTGGACCGCGACCTCCACGCTGCGACCGTCTTCGAGCGTCACGGCATGCATGCCGATGACGTCACCAGCTCTCGCGAATTCCGGCATCCGGCCGCGCCAGTCCATTCGCTCGACGAGACTGCTGAAATCGTCTTGCAATGGCGCCCAGAGATTGGAATGGCAGCCGAGATAGGAGACTTCTGAGACCGTGCGGCCGGAAAACTTCCAGCTCCAGAACTGCGGATACGCGAGGATGGCGTCGGCCTTGCCAATAAGATCCGAGTCCCGTTCGTTGAGCCAGAGCAGATGCCGTCCATAGTTGAAGCCAAGCGGCAGCGGCGGCGAAAAAGTCTCGGCAAATTCCGGCGCCATCGCGTCGATGCGCGCGGCGATATCGACGGGCGGTTCCTGCTCATAGTCCAGGATCGCATGGACAAGCCGGTCGCCGGCAACGAGCGCAAAGGTGCAGCCATGGCCGGAAAACATGATACGCTCGACACCGTGCGCTGCAACGACACGGGCAAGTTCGTCCTTCATCCAGCCAAAGAGCGCGGCATCGTCCAATACGCGCAGATCTGCTTGCTCGTGCCATATTGGACGCGTGCGCGCTTCGTCGATCACGTGACCTTCGGTCGAAACGACGAAAAGCTTCGAATTGGTTTTGCCGAGATCGAAGACGGCGATGGGGGACTGGTTCAACTTGCCCCTCCCGTGTTCGCAATCACGATTGTGACGCCCCCGTCTTCCAGCATCTTGGCGGCGGCGTCGGTCAGGCCGTCATCTGTAATGATGGTGCCGATGCGCGAAAGTGGCAGGGCGACATGGCGCGGCTGGATGGAGAATTTCCGGCTGTCTGCCAACAGCACGATCTCGTCGGCGCAGGCCGCGAGTTCGCCGATCACCTTGACGAGCAGGGGATGGGATTCCAGCAGACCCTTGCCGCTGATGCCCTGCGTGCCGACGAAAAAGCGCGAGGCGAAAAAACCCGGGGAGCCTGCTGCCGCGTCGTGGATTATGCCGGGCTCGCGGTAGAGTTCGCCGCCGGCAACCGATAGCTGGCACGTGCCGTGTTCGCCAAGATGGGCGGCAAGCGGCATGGAATTGGTCCAGACGCGCAGGTTGCGCCGGGCAAGCAGGGTGCCGAGCTCATAACAGGTCGAGCCTGCATGCACGATGATGGAATCCCCGTCGCGGACGAGTTCCGCCGCCGCAGCGGCGATCGCCCGCTTTGCCTCGACGGCGATGTCCCGGTTTTCGTCATAGGGCCTTGCGGAAAGGCGGCCGCTGTCGCCCGCTTCAATGGCGGAAATGCCGCCATAGACTTTTCGCGCCCGGCCGAGTTCGTGAAGCTTGTCGATATCCCGACGGATCGTGGCGGGAGACGCGGCGAGATGCTCCTGCAGATCGCGCACCGAAGCGAAAGGCGTCTCACGCAAGAGGTCAATGATGGCCTTGTGGCGTTCGGTGTCGTTCACGGATGCTCCTCTCCGGCGTCTCCCTCGCCGATGAACGAAGATAATCACACTAATTTAGATCCATCAAGTGGTTTGAGGTTATTTCTTCATTCTTGACGATGTCCAATCATAATAATACCATTGATAGAGAAGTTTGCTCATCATTCGCGATACACGGATGAGGCTGACAAGATTGTCTAGAGGAGGAGGCCAGCATGGCTTCGGGCATTCGGGCGGAGGACATTCCGGCCTTCGACGCATTTCTTGATCTTTCGCGGGAGATCGGCAGCGACATCCTGAAAACGCAGGGTGCCGGCGGCAATACCTCTTTCAAACGAGATGGGGTGATGTGGGTCAAGGCATCCGGCACCTGGCTCGCCCATGCCGGCGAACGCGATATCATGGTGCCCGTGACGGTGGCACCGCTGGTGGCGGCGTTGCGCGGCGGGGATCCACGTGCGGAAAAAGCAACGGACTTCATCGCCGCCGCGCTGAACGCCTCCGGCCTCCGCCCCTCGATCGAGGCCAGTTTTCACGCCGTGCTGCCACAGACGGTCGTGGCGCATTATCACTGCGTCAACACCATCGCGCTCTCGGTGCTGGCCGACCGGGCGGCAGCGATCGCGGCGCGTATGGCGAAACTTCCTGACCTCACATGGGCAACGATCCCCTATCGCCGCCCCGGCACGCCGCTCGCCCACGAGATCGACCGCGTTGCCAATACCCGGCCGGACGTGTTGATCCTATCCAACCACGGCATCATCGTCACCGGCGAGACCGTGGGCGAGGTGCGTCAGCGTATCACCCGCGTTACCGAAGCGCTTTCCGTCGATGAGCGCGCCACGACAGCAGCCGATCCGGCCATCCTTACGAGCTTGGCGGAGGGCTCGGATTTTCATGCCGCGGAGGATGCCGGGAGCCACAAGACAGCACTCAGCCCGGCCAGCGTGGCTGCTGCCACGCTGGGTTCGCTCTATCCGGACCATGTCATCTTCCTTGGCACGGAGATCGGCCTGCTAGCCGATGGGGAGACTGCAAAAGCCTACACGGACGAACGCCGCTCGCGCGACCTCCCGGTCCCGAAGATGCTGCTTGTGCCGGGCTATGGCGTGCTGCTTGCCAATGAACTCACCGCCGGGGGTCGCGTGATGGCGCGCTGCCTGGCGGAAGTCGTCTCCCGCATTCCGGAGGGCGCATCGGTCGCCTACCTCAAACCCGAGCAGGAACATGAATTGACCCACTGGGAGGCCGAACAATACCGTCAGGCGCTCGACCGCAAGGCAAGCGAGCGAACATGAGCGCCGCTACCAAGCCCGCCGTAGCACTCGGCATCGATCTCGGCACCTCCGGGGTGCGGGCCGCTTTGCTTTCCGAGGACAGTGCGCTCGTCGACATCGCCGCCTTCCCTTTCCCGGATGCAGCAGCGGCGCGACTGCCCTCCATCTGGTGGGCCGGCGTGCAGTCCTGCCTAGCCGAACTCGCCTCGCGCAATTCTTTTGCCTCACTCGAGGGGCTGGCCGTGGACGGCACGTCCGGTACAGTGCTCGCGGTCGACGTCGACGGTATGCCGGTCGGCCGGGCACTGATGTACAATGATCCCTGCCCCGACCCGACCGTCGTCGACCGCATTGCCGCGCAGGCGCCTGCGGATAGTCCTGCGCGTGGGGCGACATCTGCGCTGGCGCGCGCCATTCACCTGTCGCGCCGGCCGGGTGTATGCGGTGTCATGCACCAAGCCGACTGGATCCTGATGAAACTTGGTCTCGCCACCGCGACAAGCGATGAGAACAACGCGCTCAAGACCGGGTACGATCTCGCCACCGAGCGTTGGCCGGACTGGCTGGAGACCTGCGGTATGGACATTGCGCTGCTGCCTGCGGTCAAACGGGCCGGTGCGCCCTTATCGCCGGTCGGGGCAACAAGAGTGGCACTCGGCCTGCCGCCCGGATGTCACTACCATGCGGGCACGACCGATGGATGCGCCTCTTTTCTGGCGACGGGTGCTTCGGCCATCGGTGACGGTGTGACTGCGCTCGGCTCGACGCTGGTCGTCAAGCTTGCATCCGCGATGCCGATCAATGCCGCCAACTATGGTATCTACTCACACCGCATCCTCGATTTCTGGCTTGCGGGGGGCGCGTCCAACTCCGGCGGCGCAGTCATCCGCACGTTCTTCGATGGCGACCAATTGAAAGCCATGACGCCGAATCTGCGGCCGGACACGCCGACCGGTCTCGCCTACTACCCGCTGCCGGGGCTAGGCGAGCGCTTCCCTGTCAACGATCCCATCCACCCGCCCCGGCTGGAGCCGCGCCCGGCCGACGATGTCACCTTCTTTCAGGCGATCCTCGAAGGGATTACCGCCATCGAAAAATCGGGTTACGACCGGCTGGCTGAGCTCGGCGGCCCGAAGGTGTTGTCCATCCGCACAGTCGGGGGTGGCGCAGCCAATCCCGCCTGGACCAGAATGCGGGAAAACACACTCGGCGTTCCCTTTCTTGCGGCGCGTTCGGCCGAAGCGTCGGTCGGCACGGCTTCTCTAGTTATTGCCGGAAAGGCCCGCTGGCCATGAGCATTGCGCCACAGACTACCCTTGCCACCCTCGCCCAGCGCTACGATGCCTTTTTTATCGACCAGTTCGGCGTCCTGCGGGATGACGAGGGTGCCTATCCAGGTGCCAACGCAGCTTTGCTTCATCTGAAGGCACTTGGAAAAACCATTGTCATCCTTTCAAATTCCGGCCGCAGCGGGGACTACAATGCCGAGCGTCTGGGCAAACTTGGATTCGACCAAGCGGGTTTTGATCGCTTTCTGACGTCTGGCGATGTCGCCCATTCCATTCTCGCCCGTGAGACCGGCGGCAAAGCCGGAGGTACGCGCTGTCTGACAATCTCAAGCGGGGGCGATCGCAATCTTGCTAAACGCCTCGGCTTTGAGAGCGTCGAGGACGCAACGCTCGCAGATATCGTGATCATCTCGGGAAGCGAAGCGGAAAGGATTCCGCTCTCAGCCTATCGCCAGCAGCTAAGGCCTGCTGCGGAACGCAGGGTGCCCTGCTACTGCACCAATCCCGACCGGCACAAGCTGGTAGAGGGCGGTGGCACGGCACCAGGCGCCGGCAGCATCGCGCTTGCATACGAGGAACTTGGTGGTCCGGTGCGCTGGTTCGGCAAACCCTATCCCGCGATATACCAACAGGCCCAATCCTTGGTTTCCAACATTGCCGCTGATCGCATTCTCTGCATCGGCGACAGCATCGAACACGATATTGCAGGCGCCGCCGGCGTGGGCCTCGCGTCCTGCCTCGTTCGGACTGGAATCCTTGCCGATAGTTCCCAAAGCGATCTCGCTGTGATCTCCGATACGCATGGAGCGTTTCCCGATTATCTGCTGGAACGCCTCGCGGTCTGAATGACTCTATGTGCGCAGGATCGGAGTCGTGGAAACCCTTTGGCGCGAATGCTGGATGCAAGCTATAAGGTCGTGTCGCCTCCAGTTTCATCCGCCATATCAGAGAACTGGTCCGCATTCGCTTCCTGCCGACTGAACAACCCCGCGGGAGTGTCAGTTTAACGTCGCAGGAACAGGCGCTCGGTCACTGCCGCTGATCAAGCTACCGCACCGGCGCTAGCTTTCCAGTGCGTGATTGCGCCGAGGCGATGCAGATGGATAGCGATGGCTGAGCGTTTCGTGCGGGGCCGAACGAAGAGATTTCGTACTGCCGAGAAGACGCTCGCGAAGCGTTGCAACCCGCCTGATGGGCGAAACCGTTGCATCGTCTTATCCCGTTTTCGAGGGGTAGATGTGAATTTTCGGCCCGATTGTTAAGACCCTTGTACTATCGATGCTCAACGCTAGGCATGACCTGTCGCCGTGCCTCTTCATAGGAGCGGAGCTTTCGGTGACGATACGCTTCGGCCAGCCCCCTGCTTCTTCACCAGCCCGATCAGCAAGCGTCGTGCAGCCTTGGTCTTGCGGCGGGCCTGGACGATCTCGTCGAGAACATAACCCTCCTGATCGACGGCGCGCCAGAGCCAGTTTTTTGCCGCCGCCAGAAATCAGTAGCTTGTCCAAATGCCAGGTATCGATCGAACGGGCCGGCTTTCGCCGAAAATGACTGGTATAACTCGGACCGAACTTCTTTTCCCGACACCGGATTGTCTCATAGGAGATGACAATGCCGCATTCCAAGAGCATTTCTTCCACCAGCCGTGGGCTTAGCGGAAATCGGAGTACAGCCAGACAGCATGAGCGATCACAGAGCACGAGAAGCGGTGGCACCTGCAAATGATAGAGGACGGGATCATAGCCGCCAACGACCAGAAAAGAGCTTCAACGCCAGTTAACCTGACATCCCCCGATGAGAATCTGCAACCGTGCGTCACAGCGCAATAGCCGGCTTCTATGTTCGGAAGGGGCACCACGCAGGGCAACTTGGCTCAGCAGATGACCCGCGGCAGAGTGATACGAGCACAGAACCCCGCATCGCGGTTTTCCAGCACGAAGGAGCCGTTCGCTTCCTCGACAAAGCTTTCGACTATTGCCAGACCAAGCCCTGCGCCCTCGCTCGTCGTGTCGAGCCGGCTGCCGCGCTTTAGCACGAAATCGATCTCGCTTTCCGGAATGCCCGGCCCATCGTCGGCGACATCGATGATGACGGCATTCCCCTCCACCCGCGCAAAAATGCCGACCATGGTTTTGGCATAACGGGCGGCGTTCTCGGTGAGGCTACCGAGGATTTCCGCCAGATCCTCCGCGTCGATGCGAAGGACAAGCCCCTGATCCACCTCCTGCTGCCAGTCGAGATTCCGGCCAGCCGGTGTGCGCGACACGACACTGACGACATGCGCGACGACCCGGCCTAGATCGCTGCGCGCGGCATGTCCGCGCTCTGCTTGGCGGGCCCGCGCCATTTCATGATCGACATGACGACGCATGCGCAGGATGATCGCCTCGATGTCGCGGGCCACCCCTTCCTCGCCGCGTTCGCGCAGGCGCAGCACATCGCCGGAGAGGATTTGCAGCGGCGTCTTGAAACCATGGGCCAGATCGGCAGCCCGCTCGCGTGCCTTGCGAAGCTGGTTTTCACGCGATTGCAGCAGGCCATCCACTTCGCCGGTCAGCGGCAGAACCTCGTCCGGAAAATCGCTACCGAGCCGCTCGGCCTCGCCCGCGCGGATGGCGGAAAGGCGCCCGGTCAGCATCGCGAGCGGCCGCAGGCCGACAAAAATCTGTACGAAACTGGCGGCGAGAAGAAGTGCTACAAGCACCTGGAGATAGGGCAGAAGATCGGCCTCGAACTCCCCCGTTGCGCGCGAAATTTCAGCGCGGTCGATCGCAACCGCAACCCGCACCGGGCGGGCGCCCGCCCGTGCGGCTGTCACTACCTCGCGTTCCACCAAGAGCAACGGCACACCAGCCGGCCCTGTTATGGTTTCCACATGAACACCGCCAGCCTGAATGTCCGGCATGGCGAGCACGCTATCCCAGAGCGACCTGGAACGCAGACGTTTTCCCTCCGCCCTCGATCTGCCAGTAGAGACCGGAGAGGGGGCGCTCGAAGCGAGGATCCACCGGCGGCTTGGCGAGATCCAGGATCGCACCCGGCCGTTCGGCAAGGCCGCCAATAATCTGGTTCAGGTGCAGCTCCAACTCGGCAACAATGCGTCTTTCCACATGCCTTTCGAAGAGAGCGGAAAGAACGAAGAACGCCGCCACGAGGGCGGCGACGATAGAGGCGGCTCCCGCCAGTGCCAGGCGAAGGCGTAGCGACCGGCGCGTCACGGCGCGTTCTCGCCCATATAGTAGCCGAAACCACGCCGTGTGCCGATCGCAACGGCGCCGAGCTTCTTGCGCAGCCGGGCAACGAGTGCCTCCAGCGCGTTGCCGTCCCGCGAGTAATCATCGCCGTAGAGATGCTCCTGCAATTCTGCGGGCGTCACGATGCGGTCGCGATGATGGCCGAGATAACTGACGAGGCGATATTCTAGCGGCGTGAGCGCCTGCGGCACGCCATCGACGCTGACACGCATGGCGCGCGTATCAATGCTCAGCGGTCCGACGGCAATCGTCGTGGCGCCATGGCCGACGGAGCGGCGGATGAGCGCGCGCACGCGGGCGAGCAGCTCCTCGAACTGGAAGGGTTTTGGCAGATAGTCGTCGGCACCAGCATCGATGCCCTCGACGCGCTCCGCCCAGCTTCCTCGTGCCGTCAGAACGAGTACCGGCATGTGGCGACCATTCGCGCGCCATTTTTTCAGAAGAGACATCCCATCCATGCCGGGAAGACCAAGATCGAGCACGATGAGATCATAGTCTTCCGTATCACCGAGGAACCAGGCATCCTTGCCATCCGACACAGCCTCGACCGAATAGCCGGCACTGGTCAGAACGGCGGATATGTCGGCGGCAATGCGGGCATCGTCTTCGACGAGCAGCAGGCGCATCAGTCGGCATCGTCCTCGATAATCGCCAACGACTTGGCATCGAGTTGGAGCTCGACGATCTGGCCGGACGGCTGGATGAATTCGAGTTCGTATATATACCGCTCGTTTTCTCGCTCAAGTTCGACTTCGATCAGATCGCCCTGCACATGCTTGCGCGCCTCGGCGACGATCTCCTCCAGCGGCCGGACAAGCCCTTGCTCGAGCGCCCTACGGGCTTCCTCATGCTCCAGCGCATCATCATCGTCATCCGCTTGTGCGCCGCCGGGCGGCGCTATGGAGAAAGCGGCGAGAAAGACAAGCGCCAGTACGACGGGGGAAGAAATCTTCTGGATCATGCTCCCGTTTCTACGCGAACGAAGCTGACAATTCGCTGACAGCGCCTGTCAGGCAAGCAACAGGCGGGGTGTGCGAATCCTCCTGCGACAACACAGGAAAGGACCTCCGTCATGTTCATGAAACCGACCGGCATCTTCGCCGCAAGCATTCTCGGATTGGCGCTCATCGCTCCGGCCCAGGCCCAAACCGCAACGGCCCCGGCGCGCAAGACGCTGGAGCAGATCGTCGCCGGGCTATCAGCCAAGGGCTATGCGATCCGCGAGATCGAGATGGATGACGGCCATTTCGAAGCGACCGTCGTCGACCCGAAGAGCGTCGTCAGTGAGGCCAAGATCGACGGCTACACAGGTGAAATCCTGCGCCTCGAACGCAAGCACTGATCCCCTACCCAAACACTTCCCTTCAACAAGGATATTTCTCATGGCCAAGATCATCGGTACGTCCACGGCAAACACGCTCAAGGGCAAATCGACGGCTGACGACATTTACGGCAACGGCGGCAATGACAAACTCTTCGGTTACGGCGGCGATGACGATCTTAACGGCGGTACAGGCAACGACTGGCTGCAGGGCGGCACGGGTAACGACGAACTGACCGGCGGCGCGGGCCGCGACAGCTTCGTCTTTTCCAGCGGCCGCGACGAGATCGACGACTTTTCCACGCGCGACGACAAGATCGTGATCGACACCAAGCTCGGCATCACGTCCTTCGCCGATCTGATGAAGACGGCCAAGACGGTCGATGGCGGGGAAGACGTCCGTTTTGACTTCGGCAATGGCCACACGCTGACGCTGGAGGACACGAAACTCTCAAGCCTGAAGGCCAGCCATTTCTCCTTCCAGTCTGTCAATGCCACAGAGCCGAAGGACCCGCTTTCAGGCAATGACACGCTGCATGGCAACAGCAAGGCCAACACGATTTTCGGCGGCGCCGGCAACGACAAGATCTTTGGCGGCAATGGCCATGACGAACTGGACGGCGGCACGGGGAACGACATCCTGTCGGGCGGAGCCGGTAATGACGACCTCGAAGGCGGTACTGGCAACGACCGTCTTTTCGGTGGCCCCGGCAACGACGAGCTGGAAGGTGGCGCTGGACGCGACACATTCGTCTTCAGGGCCGGCAAGACCGAGATCGAGGATTTCAAGACCGGCTACGACTCGATTGAGATCGCCAAATCGCTTGGCGTGTCCAACTTCGCCGACCTCACCGATATCGCCCGCACCGCCGATGGCGGCGAAGACCTCGTGTTCGATTTCGGCAAGAGCGAATTGCGCCTGGAGGACACCAAACTCTCTGATCTCTCCGCTTCGGACTTTCTCTTCACCTGAGGACAATACCCTCTACAGAAAGGGCGAGCCAATTTCCCGCCGCCCTTTCGATCCGCGCCAGCAGATGCCTTTGCCGGTAGACCACCATCTTGTTGAAAGGACCCCTGTGGGAATGAAAGTCGGTCAGTCGCGTATAATCAGCATCATCCGCTGAACCAGCTGTTGTAGGCCTCAGCCAGGCCCACACATCGCCCGCATTCTGATCGCAATTGGCCGGGACGCATTCCGCGTGGCGCTCATGACGATCTCGGGCCTGCAACCCTGTCGCGTTTCGAACTGGTGACCGCAGAGAATTCCCACGCTGCCTATCGTCGTTGCAAAACCGGATCAAAATTGCCGGTCTTGTGGAGTGTGCCCCTGAGGGCGGGCAGATAGGCTCAATGAATTGACCGGGCTTACCGGGTTTCCGAAAGTGGAGCCCATGGCAAAACATCGCATTCACAGTATGGAATTCAAACGGCAGGTCGCGCAGGAGTTTATCGCGGGCGAGACGCTGAATGGTCTGGCACAGCGCCACGACGTGTCGCGCAACTTGATCCGGAGTTGGGTGTGCAAGGATGAGGAAGGCGGTTCGACGATGATGCTCAGGCCGCCGACCTCATCCAGGAATACGAGGCCCGGATCGCTGCCCTCGAACGCCCCGTCGGCAAACAGGCGCTGGAACTGGAGTTTCTAAAGGGACCATGAAAAGCGCACCGCGGCCGAGAAGCGGAGCTACATCCACCATCACCGGCCCGCTGGCGTCTCCGTCGCCGAAGGATGCGGCTGATGGGTATCGCACGCTCGGTCGACTATGGCAGCCCGGTAAAGCCTGTCGATGATACCTCCATCGTCGAGGCTATGTTTTCCATCTGCGATGAATTTGAATTCTACGACTATCGACGCGTGGGTGCCGCGCTACGCCAGCAGGGCTTGGTCATCAACCACAAGAAGACCAGACGGTTAGTGCGTCAACACAATCTGCATCCGAAGGTTCGCCACAGGTTCGTCGCGACCGCGGCTCTCAATACGCAGCTCAGGCATACCGGGATGCACTGGCTGGCGGTGATCTCGTCGGCCCGATGGGTCGGAGGGGGAATCCCTATGACAATGCCAAGGCCGAAAGCTTCATGAAGACGCTGAAGGTCGAAGCGGTCTACCCGATGGCCTATGAAACGTTCGAAGAGGTGGCC
Source organism: Shinella sp. (assembly GCF_052438155.1). Taxonomy (NCBI): domain Bacteria; kingdom Pseudomonadati; phylum Pseudomonadota; class Alphaproteobacteria; order Hyphomicrobiales; family Rhizobiaceae; genus Shinella; species Shinella sp. The sequence goes on from NZ_JBQVPI010000026.1 coordinate 33,701, forward strand.
GAACACCTTCCCCACTTCATAGAGGAGGTTTACAACACACGCAGACTTGATTCAGCGCTCGGCTATTTGAGCCCGCAGCAGTTCGAGGTTCAACACATCCGGCAGACTGGCAAAACAGCGGCCTGATCACTGTCCGCCCTCAGGGGCGCACTCCAGTCTCGGGAATTTCCACGCGACAGCTTCTCCATGCGTAGCAGCAAGCCCGACGATCCCAAGGTTTTGATGGGGTCGGCTGGCGAATAGAAAGACGGCCCGGCATTTGGCCGGGCCGTTGAACTCCTACAAAAATGTAAGGGTTACTTCGCAATCGGCGCGTAGTTGCCGTCGCTCCAACGATTGATGTCGTAGCTGGCGTCCTTCAGGTCACCCTTCTCATCAAAGGTGATGGTGCCGACCACGGTGTCGATCGACTGGCCGTTCTTCAGCGCTTCAGCGACCTTGGTCGGATCATCCGAGCCGGCGCGTTCGATGCCCTGGGCGAAAGCCTGAATTACGGCGTAGGAGAACAGCGTGAAACCTTCCGGCTTGAAGCCGCCGGCCTGGATCTTCGCGACGGCTTCCTTCGCCTCTGGCTTGGCCTGCGGATCGGACGGGAAGACGAACAACGTGCCTTCGCCGGCCGGACCTGCGACCTGCCAGAATTCCGGCGAAGCGATGGAGTCAGGCATGATAAGCTGGAACTTGTAGTTCTGTTCGGCGGCCTGGCGCAGAATGAGACCGGCTTCCGGGTGATATCCGCCGAAGTAGACGACTTCGACCTTGGCGTCCTTCAGCTTGGTCACCAGCGCGTTGTAATCCTTCTCGCCGGCATTGATGCCTTCGGCAAGGACTTCCTTGAGACCGTTTGCGTTCATCGTGGCGCGAACGGCATCCGCCACGCCCTGGCCATAAGCCGTCTTGTCATGCAGAACGGCAACATTCTTGCCGGCATATTCCTTGGCAATCCACGGACCGATGAAGGCACCCTGCGCGTCGTCGCGGGTGTAGAGGCGCATGATGTTCGTCCAGCCCTTGGCAGCCGCATCGTCCGTCATGACCGGGTTGGAAGAAGCAGGGCTCATCATCAGCGTGCCATTTTCCGCATAGACGGCGGAGGCCGGGATGCTCGAGCCCGAGCAGGCGTGGCCGTCGACGAACTGGATGCCGGCAGCGGCAATGCGGTTGGCGACCGAAACGGCCTGCTTCGGATCGCACTGGTCGTCCTCGAACTGCAGCTTGATCTGGCGTCCCAACACGCCGCCCTTGGCGTTGATGGCATCGGCGGCGGCCTGCGCACCCTGCTTGAACTGGTCGCCGATCGTCGCGAGCGGACCGGTGAGCGGGCCGGCGACCGCGAAGGTCAAGTCGTCCGCCCGTGCGGCGGTGCCCATGAGCAGGCCGAGTGCCGTGCCGAGGATCAGAATTTTTCTCATTGTTTCAACTCCCTTTTTGCCCGCATCCGTGCGGGCTTCTCCCAAAACGAAATTCCTGCCCTTGCAAAAAGAGTGGCTGACATTCGAACCATTCCCAGAGATAGGCGGCAAGCCCCCGATCCACATGAATCCACAAGGTCTCGATATCGGCGTGCCAATAGACGATGCCCGTCACGCCGCCAAACGGCATGGCCGCGCAAGGTCCCGGATTGCCGGGATCGATTGTCGTCGCCCGCGCGAGAAGATCGCGCACACCTTCACCCCTCGCCTCGAAGAGTCGCAGGGCCGAACTGACGGTCGATACCGCATAACCTTCGTCATGCCAGCCATCGGACACCTCGGCAGGCGAAATGCCGATGGCGAGCAGCCGGTCTCGCGCAACCCGCACCGCATAACGATCGCCTGAAGCAATATCGAGCGCGCCGATATCCGTGCCAAGATGATATCGGGCGAGGAAGCGGCCGATATTGCCACTGACGAGGTGCTGCGTGACGCCGGCGACGGCGCCGACCTCGACGGTACGACCGATAAGGCGGGCCTGTGTCCAGTCCGGCTCGGGTCGCCACTTGCGTGCAACATCAAGCATGGAGACGTCTCCCTTCCTCATCGAGAGCGCAAACGGAGACGATGCGAGCGCGCCTGATGTCGCGAAGGTGCTGCAATTCGATGACATCACCCATACGGGAAAGGCCGCGTTCGATCAGCCCGAGCGCGATCGGTTTCTGCAAGACGGGGCTGAAGTAGCTCGACGTGACAAAACCGGTGCTGCGAGGGACGCCCGCTTCCCGCTCGATGCCATGCGCGCCCGTCGGCAGCAGGCCCCTGCCGTCGATCGCTTCGAGTCCGACGAACTGGCGACGATCCGGGCGCGTCGCATCCTCGGTGATCAGCGAGCGGCGACCGATGAACTCGACCTTCTTGCGCTCCAGCGGAGCGGTGAGACCGAAATCCACCGGGCGACTCGTCCCGTCGGTATCCTTGCCGATGACGACATAGCCCTTTTCCGCCCGCAAGATCATGAGCGCTTCGATGCCGAGCAGCGTCGCGCCGAAAGCCGCGCCCGCCTGCCGCAGCCGCGTCCACAACGCGGTAGCATGGTCGGCCGGAACGGAGATTTCGTAGGAACGGTCGCCGGTAAAGCTGATGCGGGCGATCCGCACCGCAATGCCGTCGAACACGCCGGAAACCACCGCCATGTGCGGCAGCGCCGTATCCCCAAGTTCGGTCCCGAAACCGATCGTTTCCATCAGCGCCTTCGCTTGCGGGCCGGTGATCGTCAGGGTCGCCATCTCGGCCGTTGCGTTGTGGATGAAGACGCGCCGCTTGTCGAAGCGATCCTGCCGCCATTCTTCCAGGAGGGCATGTACGCCCGCCACATGCGAGGACGAGCACGACACGACGAAGCGGTTCTCATCGAGCCGCACCAGCACGCCGTCATCGTAGATGTTGCCCCCTTCCGTGAGGATGAAACCGTAGCGGCAGCGGCCGGGCGCCAGCGTCGACATGGTGTTGTAGTAGATGAAATCGAGAAATGGCGCAGCATCCGGGCCGATGACCTCGATCTTGCCAAGCGGTGAGCCGTCAAAGAGCGCGACGCCTTCGCGTGCCGCCTTTGCTTCCGCCTGGATGCACTCCTCCAAGGCACCAACGCCGTAGAAGGCCGGTCGCAGCCAGCCGCCATAGTCGCGGAACACTGCGCCGTCTGCCCGATGCTCCCTTTCCAGTGGCAAGCGCCGGAGCGGGTTCATGCGCGTGCCGGAACGCGCGCCGGCAAAGGAGGCGAGCGGCACCGGCGTGAAGGGTGGGCGATAGGTGGTCGTGCCGACCTCAGGAATACGCCGTCCGGTGATTTCCGCCATCAGCGCGAGGCCGTTGACGTTGGACGTCTTGCCCTGATCGGTCGCCATGCCGAGCGTGGTGTAGCGCTTCAAGTGCTCCACGGAGACGAAATTCTCCCGCACGGCGAGTTCCACGTCCTTGGCCGTGACATCGTTCTGGAGATCGATCCAGACCCGCTCCTTCGCGCCCGGCTTCGGCCAGGCGGCGACGATGCCGAGTTCCCTGCCCGCCCTGTCCACAAGCTCTGCCGGAAGGCCAAAATCACCCGCGGCAGCGCCAACAACCTGGACGCCCTCGACCGGCCGGCCGGGGACAAAGGCGAGGATATCATCGCGCCAGTCGAGCTTGCCCTGCGCCTGGCAATAGAGATGCACGGTCGGCGTGAAGCCGCCCGAGACAAGCACGGCATCCGCCTCCAGCACGCTTCCATCGGAAAGCCGGACGGCGGCGACCGCATTCCTGCCGGTCGCAGCCGCTACGGTGAGACCCTTCAGCACCCGGAGACCGACGGGAGAAGCGGCATTCGCACGATAATCGACGACGGTAACATCGGCGCCGGCGGCCACCAGGGCTTCCGCCGTCTCATAGGCAAGGCCGTTGTTCGCCGCGATAACGACCTTGCGGCCGGCGACGACACCAAAGCGGCGGAGATAGACCAGCGCGGCCTCGGCCGACATGACACCTGGCAGGTCGTTGTTTCCAAAGGGCAGCGGCCGTTCGATAGCGCCTGTGGCAAGCATGATCGACCCGGCACGGATGCGCCAAAACCGGTCCGGCGCATCACCCATAAGCTTCTGGTTGAGGCCAACAAGGTGGTGATCGTAGATGCCGAAAGCTGTCGCGCCGGTCAGCACCAAAACTCCAGCCTGTTCCAGCTCCGCCGCCACGTCCGCAGCCCACTGCGCTCCCGGTTTCCCTTCAAGGGTCGCCGCTCGAAAAAGCAGGCTGCCGCCAACCTGCTGGCCATCATCGCAGAGCACCACACGCTTTCCAGCGCGCACCGCATTGCGCGCGGCAAAAAGGCCAGCAGGCCCTGCGCCAACCACCAGCACGTCGCAATGGTGGTTCACCTGCTCGGCGAAGGCCGGGCCGCTTCCGTTCTTGTCCAGTGTCCCGAGACCGGCCATCTGCCGGATGCGCGGCTCGAAGAGGTGCCAGTCGGGAAGCATGAAGGTCTTGTAGTAGAAGGCGGCCGGAATGAAGCGCGAGAAGGCATCGATAAAGGCGTGACGGTCCTTTTCCGCGCTCGGCTCGGCGTTGACGCTGCGCACCGCCAGGCCGTCAGCCGCGAACACCTGCGTGGCACGCGTGTTCGGCATGCCGCCTACAATATCCACGAGCGCGTTCGGCTCCTCGACACCCGCGCCCCAGAGGCCGCGCGGACGGTGATACTTGAAGCTGCGACCGAGCACGCGAACGCCGGCGGCAAGAAGCGCCGAGGCGACCGTATCGCCTGCGAATCCTCCGATTGCCTTGCCGTCGAAGGTGAAGGCGAGAGGTCGTGACCGGTCGATGGCGGAGCCGCCGTCAGTGCGCCATGCCGTCATTGTCGCCTCCTTCCCCAAACGCAAAGGATTGCGCCACGCGGTGGTTCACGGTGTCACGCTCCATGCGGAAGATTTCACCGCAGGCCATGTGCATCCAGATTTCGTTTGCCGCACCGCGCCGGTTGTTGCGCTCGTAGAGATAGGCGGTCCATTCGTCATCCGTCACGGCGCGAAACCCTTCGGGGCGATGGTTGCCGGCGTCGCCGCCGAAACGGAATTCGTTCTCGCTTCGCGGTCCGCAGAAGGGGCAGGGAAAAAGCTGCATGAAAACCTCCTAGTGCGCGATGCCGGAGCCGGCGGCCTCGTCGATCAATCGTCCGCGTGAAAAGCGGTCGAGATCGAAGGGGCGGCTGACATCGTGGTGTTTGCCGGTCGCCAACAGATGGGCGAGCAGCGTGCCGCCGGCGGGAATGGCCTTGAAGCCGCCTGTTCCCCAGCCGCAATTGAGGAAAAGGCCCGGCAGCGGGCTTTCCCCGAGGATCGGCGACGAATCCGGCGTGACATCGACGATGCCGGCCCATTGCCGCATCAGCCGGAGTTGGCGGAACGACGGGAACATTTCCAGAAAGCCCGCGACGACCTCTTCCAGGACAGGCAGGTTGCCGCGCTGGCCATAGGAGGGAACTCGGTCGAGCGCACCGCCGATGACCAGTTCGCCCTTGTCCGACTGGCTGGCATAGGTGCCTGTGCCGGGCGACAGCACGACGGTATCGAGCACCGGCTTGATCGGCTCGGAAACGCAGGCCTGCAAGGCATAGGAAGTGATAGGCAGTCGGAACCCGGCCTTGGCCGCGAGATGCGAGGAGTGGCCGGCGACGACCATGCCCGTCCGATCGGCGCGAATCTCGCCACGGCTGGTTTTCACGCCCCGGCAGCGCCCGCCCTCGATCAAAAACTCCTCCACCTCGCAGGACTGGATGATATCGACACCCAGCCTGTCGGCGGCACGGGCATAGCCCCAAGCGACCGCATCGTGCCGCGCCGTACCCGCCCGGCCCTGCCAGACGCCGCCGAAGACAGGATAGCGCGCTTCCGGAGAGAAATTTGCGAGCGGCAGGACGCGGCGCACATCCTCGACGCCGAACAATTCCGCATCCGTGCCGTTGATCTGCATGGCATTGACCGTCCGCGCCGCCATCTCCATCTCGGCCTCCGAGTGGGCGAGCGTGATGATGCCACGCTGCGACAGCATGATGTTGTAGTTGAGATCCCGGCCAAGTGTTTCGTAGAGCCGCAACGCCATATCATAAAGCGCTGTACTCTCTGGGAAGAAGTAGTTGGAGCGCACGACGGTCGTGTTGCGGCCCGTATTGCCGCCACCGAGCCAACCCTTTTCGATGACCGCAATATTTCTGATGCCGTGCACCTTGGCGAGGTAATAGGCTGTCGCCAGACCGTGCCCGCCGCCACCGATGATGAGAATGTCGTAGCGCGGCTTCGGCTCCGGCGAGCGCCAGGCTTGCTGCCAGCCCTTCTGCCCCCGAAGACCTTCCTTGAACAGCGAAAGTGCAGAGTAGTGCCGTGTCATCGGAAAACACCCGCACGCGCCTCGGCGCAGCGATAAAACGACAAGGCTGAGTGCGGCTTCATACGCTGCCCCATGGATAAGGAACCGGTCGATCAAGCCCCTCCGCTTGATCCGACGATATGCATATTTCCACTGGACACTAATGTCCAGAAAATTGCAAGAGAATGTGCGTGGCGACGATCATCCGTCACCTATCACCCCTGATTCCAGCAATTCGGAGACGTACAGCAATGCCCATTGCTCAGCCGCCGGGCTGAACACGCCTCATCAATGTTTCGAAAGCCTCAACTTCGGCATCCGATGCCTCGCGACCGGTGAAGCTGAGGAGATAGGGGCGCAAGAGACGCAACCGCATCTCCCGGTCATCGCGCATGCCGAGTGTGAAATGACCGATCTGCGTGAAGTAGAGGACCCGGGCCCGGATGAAGGCCTCGTCCTGCGGATAGTCATAGCGCAGGAACATGCGTGTCACCGCATCGACACGCTGATCGTCCGCCTGATCGACAATGCCGCGCACCGATGCATCCACCTGCCCCCAGGAGCGGACGGCGGCATCGAGGCGCGGACTGAAGAGATCAGGGTCAACCCAGCATTCAAAAATGTGGCATACGGCCTTGGTGACGGTCGGCGCCGGTCGAAGCGCCCGCTCAATGATAGGACTGGTGTTCTTGCGCAGCCAGTATTCGATGAGTTCGCGGTGCAGTTCCTGCAAGTCGGCGAAGAACCAGTAGAAACTCGACCGCGAAACAGCGAGCGTCTTGGCCATAACCTGGATCTTCACATTGGCGATACCCTCTCCAATGAGTGCCTCGATTCCTGCCACGATCCAGGCCTCGCGCGTCATGCGGCCAGCTGTCTGTTTGGAAGCAGATGGCCTTGCCACCGAAGGCCTTGTAGCACTCACGATTTCCCCCCATGGCAGGCTTCATCGCCACGCACACCAAATTCGGTGTGTCATGTTGCCCAAAGCCAAAGAGATATCAAGTTCGCGGCAGAGGCGCACAACTTCGCGTAGGCAGGTTCAAAAGCGCCTTTGGCGTTGCGCAAATTCGACCCCTGCCGCCACAGATCTGGCTAGAGCACTGACCGTTTCCCCTATGTTGCGCATACTCGTCTGTCGGCTACTGCGAAATACCAGAGATGAAAGCCGCCAGCGTTGCGGCAAGGAAGGGTGAAACATAGCCTCCCTCCTGAACTATGACGGTCGGGATTCGTAGCTTCGCGATGTGCAGCCCGATGCGGTTGAAATGCCCGTCGTCCACCCTCATGCAAGCAAAGGGATCGTTTACGGATGCGTCGAGGCCGAGAGCCAGGACAAGGAAGTCGGCCCCAAACCGTCGGACTTCTTGACATGCCGTTCGCACCGCCGCCAGGTACACCGCACCGTCGCTGCCGAGTGGAAGGGGAAAATTGCGGTTCGTTCCCGCCCCTGCCTCGAACCCCGCCTCATCGGCATATCCGGCATAGTATGGGTAGAGATATGCGGGGTCGCCGTGCACTGACAGTGTCAGCACGTCACTGCGATCATAGAACATCGCCTGCGTGCCGTTGCCGTGGTGCACATCGATATCGAGGATTGCGACGCGCCGCCCCGCCACGACCGCCTGTTCGGCGGCAAGGGCGGAATTGTTGAGATAGCAGAAGCCGCCGGCCTTGTCGCGATAGGCATGATGGCCGGGCGGACGACACAGGGCATAGACCATGTCCTCGCCGTCAAGCACGCGCCGGGAAGCATCGAGTGCGGTCAAAGCGCTCGCTTTTGCAGCTTCCCACGTTCCTTCAACAAGGACGCAGCCTGCATCCGCCTGGTAGAAGCCGGCACGACCGAGAAGATCGTCCGGGCGCCGGTTCATGTAGATATTCGGGTGAATGCTGGAGCGCAACTCCGGGCCATTGCCGGGGATCGCGCGCCAGGCGGCAAAACCGTTCTCCAGAAAATCAAGATAGTCGCCATCGTGCAGGCGATGGATCAGGGTCGTATCGTCACTAGCAGGGGCGACGACACTGACACCGGCCAGCGCCAGCCCTTCACGAAGCTTCTCGATGCGCTCGGGAACCTCGAGATTGGGCTGCAGCACGCCGCCTGCAATACGCGTCAAGGGCCGGTGCAGCGACTGCCGCTCGTCATAGATCGCAAGCACTGCGGCCTCCTCACTGCTTGCCGAGCCGGCCGCCGCCGGCAAGGTAGGCGTCCAGGGATCGGTCCAGCGCATCGCGGAACCGGGAGACGATCGCATCGATCTGTTCCGGCGTGCTGATCAGCGGCGGCGCAAAGGCGATCGCCGTGCCGAGCGACCGGCAAACCAGCCCATTCTCGAATGCGCGGTTCTGGATGCCGACGCCGAACTGCATGTCGGCAGGAAAGGCTTCGCGCGTTTCCTTGTCGCGGACGATCTCGACGCCCCACATCAGGCCAACGCCACGCACCTCGCCGACAAGCGGGTGGTCGATGAGCGGCCGCATGCCCGCGGCCATGCGCTCTTCGAGCGCGGCGACGCCATCGATGATCCCGTCTTCCTCGTAGATCCGCAGCGCCTCGACCCCCACCGCGCAGGCCACCGGATGGGCGCCATAGGTATAGCCGTGCCCGAAGACGCCGATCTTCTCGCTCTGCGCCCGCATGCCGGCATAGAGACGCTCGTTCAGAAGCACCGCCGAGAGCGGCATGTAGGCGGCCGTGAGAGCCTTGGCGCAGGTGATCATGTCCGGCTCCAGCCCGAATGTCTGGCTGCCCCACCAGGCGCCGGTGCGCCCGAAACCGGTGATCACCTCGTCGGCCACCAGAAGCACGTCGTGCTTCTTCAGGACCTTCTGAATCTTCTCGAAATAGGTTTTCGGCGGAATGACCACGCCGCCGGTGCCCATGGCGGGCTCGGCAAAGAATGCGGCCACGGTGTCCGGTCCCTCGGCCACGATCAGGGCATCCAGCTCATCCGCCAGGCGCGTGGCAAAACCCTCCTCCGTCTCGCCCGGCAGGCCCTCGCGATAGAAATGCGGGCATGTCACGTGCAGGAAGCCGGGCAGCGGCAGATTGAATTCACGGTGCAGGTGCGGCAGGCCGGTGATGCTGGCCGAGGCGATGGAGGTGCCGTGATAGCCGCGGTTGCGGGCGATGATCTTCTTCTTTTCCGGCTTGCCCTGGGCATGGAAGTAGTACCAGGCGAGCTTGACGGCCGTATCGTTCGCTTCCGAGCCCGAGCTTTGGAACAGCACCTTCGACATCGGCACGGGCGCGATCTTCAGGAGGCGTTCCGACAGCTCGATCGCCGGCTCCGTCGCGCGATGGGCGAAGTTCTGGTAGTAGGGCAAGGTGTTGAGCTGGCGGGTGGCCGCCTCGACCAGCCGCTTCTCGCTCATGCCAAGCGCCGCGCACCAGAGGCCGGACATGCCCTCGATATATTGCTTGCCGTCGTCGTCGTAGACATAGGCGCCCTCGCCGCGCGCCATGATCGTCGGCCCGACGGTCTCGTGGGCGGCGAGATTGGTCTGCGGGTGGATTTGGGACGCGATGTCGCGCATGCGAAGCGAGTTGTACATGGTTTTCCTCCTGGAATTAGAAGCGGCGCGCAGCGCGCATTACGCATCTTTGCGCTTGACGAACTGGGCGGCGATGAGAACGACGATCGAAAGCGCCACCAGCATGGACGAGATGGCGGCGACGGTCGGATCGACCTGGTCGCGGATATTGGCGAACATGCGCTTGGTCAGCGTGGAATTGGCGCCGCTGGAGACGAACAGCGAGACAACAACCTCATCGAAGGACGTGACGAAGGCAAACAGCATGCCCGAAAGCACCGAGACACGGATCTGCGGCAGCGTGACGGTGAGGAAGGCGGCCACTGGTGACGCCCCCAGGCTGCGGGCCGCCCGTTCGAGATTGGGATCAAAACCCTTCAGTCCGTTGCCGACGGCGATCATGACGAAGGGTATGGCAAGTGTTGTATGCGCTAGCACGAGGCCGGTGATCGTGTTGTTGAGGCCGAAGCGCGCATAGACGAAGAAGACGCCGATGGCGACGAAGATCAGCGGGATCATCATCGGCATCATCAAGAGACCGCGGATGACCGGCGCCAAGAGGCTGGTGGCCTTGTAGAGCCCGTAGGAAGCCAGGGTTCCAAGCGCGGTGGCCAGCACCGTCGTCAGGCCCGCCACCTTCAGCGACACCAAAGCGGACTGGATCCATTCCGGCGAGGTGAAGAAGGCTTCGTACCAGCGCAGGCTGAGACTGCGCGGCGGAAACTCGAGATATTGCGAGTCTGAGAAAGACATCGGAATGACGAGAATGCAGGGGATGATCAGGAAGGCCATGACCAGGGCGACAGTCAAATAGAGCCAGAGGCGCTGGCCATGCGTGATCTGGGTGGATGTGGCAGGTGTGTTCAGCATCACGGTCTTCCCGCAGAAAAGCTCAAGGCGTCGGTCAATTTGCGAACGCCCCAGAGAATGACGGCCGTCACCACCAGCAGGGCGACGCTCAGCGCACTTGCCGCCCCCCAGTTGGAGAATTTCGCAACGGTATCGGCGATCTGCGTGGACCACATGGCAACACGCCCGCCCCCCAGGAGCGCCGGCGTCAGGTAGAAGCCGAGGCACAGGACGAAGGTCAGCGCGATCCCCGAGGCAAGGCCGGGCATCGACAGCGACAGGAAGACCTGGCGGAACGCCTGGCTCGGCGAAGCGCCGCAATTGGCGGCCGCCCGCAACAGCACCGGATCGATCGCCTTCATCGATGCATAGAGCGGCAGGATCAGGAAAGGCAGCATGACATGCACCATGCCGATGATCGTGCCCGTCAGGTTGTGCACCAGTGCGAGCGGCTGGTCGATCACGCCGATGGACAGCAGCCAGTCATTGATGACGCCCTTGCGCTGCAGCAGAACCAGCCAGGCATAGGTGCGCACCAGCACCGAGGTCCAGAACGGCAGGATCACGAAGATCATGAGGATCTGCGCGGCGCGAGGCGAAAGCTGGGAGAGCAGATAGGCGACCGGGTATCCCAGGACAACGCACAGCGCCGTCACCAGTCCCGCAACCTTGAAGGTCGTGAGGAAGCTTCCGACATAGGCAGGCCGCAGCAGCCGGGCATAGTTCTGGACCGAAAGGTTCCCGGCAGCATCGAACAGCGATAGCCAGGCGAGCCAGGCGAAGGGGATGAGGAGAATACAGGCGACGAGGATCAGGGCTGGAAGACTAAGCCCCCGGAAGATGCGCTGCTCACGGTTTGTGGCACTCCTCAACATCGTGCCGTTGAGCGGCATATCGGGCGCCCGGTCGATGGCCAGCGTCATGGCGCGGCACTCCCGATGACCAGGCTCGATTCCGCCGGCAGCCACAGGGCGAGGCTGTCGCCCGGCTGCGGCAACGCTTTGCGTTCGGCGCCCGAATGGCGAATGGCAACTTCATGCCCGCCCGCAAGCTCGACCGAGACCTGATTGCAATCACCCCGGTAGACGACATCGAGCACCCTGCCCTCGATGCGATTGTCGCGCCCGGTCTCGCCTTCCCAGCGCAGCCGCTCCGGGCGGACCATGAGCCAGTTTTCGCCGCCGGCGGATGCAGCCCGCGTGTCGGCAAGCTGGAGCGGTCTTCCGTGCAGGAGATAGGATTGATCGCGGCATTCGACGGGCAGGAAGCGGGTCTCGCCCATGAAGCCGGCGACGAACTTGCAGTTCGGCCGGTCATAGACCGTTGCGGGCACGTCGAGCTGGACGATCCTGCCCTTGTCGAGCACGGCGATGCGGTCCGACATGGTCAGTGCTTCCTGCTGGTCGTGCGTCACGTAGATCGTCGTCATGCCGAGCTGTTTGTGCAGCCGCTTCAGCTCGATCTGCATGTGCTCGCGCAGGTTCTTGTCGAGGGCGGAGAGCGGTTCGTCCATCAATAGCAGCCGCGGCTCGAAGACGAAGGCCCGGGCAAGCGCAACGCGCTGGCGCTGGCCGCCCGACAGCGCCGTGATCCGCCTGTCGGCAAGGTGCTGCATGTGGACGATCTCCAGCGCGCCCATCACGCGCTTGCGAATGGACGCGCTGTCCACCTTACGCAGCTTCAGCGGGTAGGCAACGTTCGAGAAGACATCCATATGCGGAAACAGCGCATAGTTCTGGAACACCATGCCGAGGTCACGCTTGTGTGGCGGCCGCGTGATGAATTCCACGTCATCAACCAGCAGGCTGCCCTGGTCGGGCCGTTCGAAGCCGGCGATGACGTTGAGAAGCGTGGTCTTTCCCGAGCCGGAAGGACCGAGAAGCGTCAGGAACTCCCCCGCCCTGATATCCAGGGAAACGCCATCGAGCGCCCTGAAACTGCCATAGGCCTTGTGGACCTCGCGAAGGTTGACTCTGCCCGACTGCATCCTGCCCTCCCGGCTCGTTCGATCAGTTCGACATCAACAGGCTGTAGTCCTCGCGAACCAGCTCGTTGTTGTCACGCCACCAGTTCGCATCGAGGAAGGTCTGCTTCTTGACGTTCTCCGGCGACATGTTGGACTGCGCCAGCACCTCCGGCGAAAACGCCTTCACCTCGAAGGCGAGACTGTTGGTCGGACCATAGTAGGGCATCATTTCGGGAATGCGGGCCTGCACCTCGGGGGATACCACGCCAGCGATGAATTTCTGCGCGGCGGCGGCATGGGGCGCGCCCTTGAGGATCGCGAGGCAACCATAGCCGAGGATCGCATCCTGATAGGTGAATTTTACGGGTGCGCCATCTGCTATCACCGAAGCAACGCGGCTGCCCCAGATCGCCATCATGTCGACCTCACCGTCCTTCAGCAGTTGCGCGGATTGCGCGCCGGACGACCACCAGACGCCGACATCGCCCTTGATCTTTTCAAGGGAAGCCAGCGCGCGCTCGGTGTCGAGCGGATAGAGGCCGTCCTTGTTCACCCCATCCGCAATGAGCGCGATCTCCATCATCTCCTGCGGATAGGTGCTGAGTGCGCGGCGGCCGGGAAACGCCTGCACGTTCCAGAAGTCCTGCCAGCTTGCCGGCGCCTTGTCCTTGTAGACATCCGTGCGCCAGGCGAGAACCACCGAATAGGTGTTCGTCGCAATCCAGTGCTCGCCGTAGCCGCGCGTATCGAAACCCTTGGTGCTGATCGTATTGTAGTCGAGCGGCTCGAAAAGCCCCTCCTTGCCGCCGACCGCGCATTCGTCCGCGCCGAGATGTACGACATCCCAGGTCGGGGAGCCGGACTGCACCTGCACGCGCACGGCGGCGAGCCCGTCATGGGTCTCCTCGCGCAATTCGATGCCTGCGGCATCCGCCGCCGGCTGCCAGATCGTCTTGCGCAAGTCGGTCTGGAGATTGCCGCCGAAGCCGGCGACGATAAGTGTTTCCTGTGCCGCTGCGACGCTGGCAAAGGCCAGCACGCCGGCTGTCGCGGCGACGGTCAAGAATGCGCGATTACACGATGCCATTACCAAACTCCTCCTCTGGTGATGATCGGCCGGAGCCATCCTCCACGGTCCGAATACAGGATCGACATTCCATTCCCTGCGTGCCAATCTAGTTAATGAGATGAACTATATTGTTCACGTTGTCAACCAAATTTATCCGCGTAAAATCCGCCCACAGGAATCGTGAGGAGCAACCACTTGAATAAGCAAAACGAAACCATGACGGATCGCTCCAGTCGCGCCGACGGCCACTTCTTTCGCGACCACACGTCGCCACAGAAGATCGAGCCGGACATCCGAGACCTGTTCTCGTTTGAGCTGCAACGGCTGGCCGGCCTCTCCACCCGCATTGCTGCCCTGTCGATCCGCCCGAAATACGGCGTCACCGCCCGCGAATGGCGCGCACTCGCCGTCCTCAAATATCTTGGCGAGGTGCCCCTCCAGGAACTGGCAAAACACAGCGGATTGCTGAAAAGCCAGATGAGTCGGACGGTTTCGGCGATGATCGAGCGCGGCTACATCCTGAAAACGGCCAATCCGGAGGATGGCCGCAGCATCCTGCTCACACTCAGTCCGGAAGGCCTGGAACTGTCCCAGACGATCCTGGCCGATTCCTTCGAGCGAAACGAACACATGCTTTCGACCCTCAGCCATGCCGAGCGGCAGATCCTGATCGAGCTTCTGCAGCGCGTCGGACGCAACAGCGCACACTATTTCCACGACCTGAAAACCAACGCATCGCAGGAAGACCTGCGCGAGCTCGACGAGGATTAAGGCCGCATCGCAGAATTATAGTTGACAATATAAACTAAATTTCGCATCACTATCCCCACGGAAACTAGGAGGATCGAGATGTCGGGAGAGCTGACGATCTGCGAGTGCTTCGCAAGGGACGGCTTGCAGCACGAGACGACAGATCTCGCCACGCAAACCAAGATCGCCCTGATCGACGCCATTTCCGAGGCCGGCTTCCCACGTGTGGAGGCAACCAGCTACAGCAGCCCCCGCCATGTGCCGGCCTTCGCCGACGCCAGCCTCGTGCTGTCCGGCATCCACCGCCGCTCCGGCACCGCCTACAAGGCCACCTGCCCGAACCTGCACGCCGTCAAGCGGGCGCTTGACGATCACGCGGCAGGACACGGGCCTGAGGAAATCAGCCTTCTCGTTTCGGCAACACAATCGCACACCGAGAAAAACCTGCGCACGACGCGCGAACAGCAATGGCGCAATGTTGCCGAGATGGTCGCGCTGGCCGACGGCCGGTTCCGTCTGATCGGCGTGATCTCGATGGCGCTCGGCTGCCCCTTCGAGGGCAAGGTCGACCCTGCTTCCGTCATCGACGACCTGAAGGCCTTTGCCGGCCTCGGCGTGCGTCACGTCTCGATCTGCGACACGACCGGCCATGGTACGCCCGGCAGCGTACGCCGCCTCTTCACACGCGCCATCGCGGAAGTGCCGGACGTCACGCCCATCGCCCATTTCCACGACACGCGCGGCACGGGCATCGCCAATTGCATGGCCGCCTACGAGGCCGGGTGCCGCTGGTTCGACAGCGCCATCGGCGGCGTCGGCGGGCATCCCACCCAGATCCGCTATGGCGGCGGCTATACAGGCAATGTGGCGACGGAAGATCTCGTCAATCTCTTCGAGGCCGAAGGCATTGCCACCGGCATCAACATCGACAGGCTCCAGGCCGCCTCGCTGCAATGCGAACGGGCTCTTGGCCGGGAATTGCAGAGCAAGGTGGCGCGAACCGGTTTCGGCCATCTGGCAGCATAGGATGAGTTCATGACACAGAATAACGCTCTACCGATCCTCACCAGCGAAGACCGCGGTCCGGTCCGGATCCTCTCGCTCAACCGGCCCGACAAGCTGAACGCCCTCGATACCGCCCTAACGCAGGCGCTGCATGACGCACTGCTGGCCGCCGATGCC
This sequence comes from Shinella sp., assembly GCF_052438155.1. Classification (NCBI taxonomy): domain Bacteria; kingdom Pseudomonadati; phylum Pseudomonadota; class Alphaproteobacteria; order Hyphomicrobiales; family Rhizobiaceae; genus Shinella; species Shinella sp. The sequence continues at coordinate 49,359 of NZ_JBQVPI010000026.1, forward strand.
GACGAGGCCGTGCGGGCGATCGTGCTGACGGGACGCGGCCGCGCCTTCTGCGCCGGCGCCGACCTTGCGGAATTTTCCACCCTGACGCCGGCCAACCAGGACCTTGTGGAGAAGCGTGCCGATCTCACCTGCCGCACGCAGGCGATGATGCAGAGCCTGTCCAAGCCCGTCGTCTCCGCCGTGCGCGGCGCGGCCGTCGGCGGCGGCGCCGGACTGGCCATCGGCTGCGACATGATGGTCGCGGGCACCGACCTGAAATTCGGCTATCCCGAACTCAAGCATTCGATCGTGCCGGCGCTGGTGATGACCGGCCTGCAGCGCTCGCTCGGCCGAAAGGCCGCCTTCGAATTGGTCAGTCTCGGCCGTCTCATCGGGGCAGAGGAAGCGCACACCCTCGGTCTCGTCAACCGGATCGTACCACCGGAAGAGATCGTCGAGACGGCCCTCGAAATTGCCAGCCAGTGGGCAGCGGCGCATCCGAAGGCCATGGCGGCGGTCAAGTCGCTCTACTACCGCGTCGCGGACCTGCCCTACGAGGGGGCGATGGCGGCCGGGCGAACCGTGAACGCGCAGATGCGCAGCTTCCGGGAGCAGAGCCAATGAAGCCGCTGGAGGGTATCCGCATCCTCGATTTTTCCCGGGTGCTTGCCGGCCCCATGGCGACGCAGATCCTGGCCGAGCTCGGCGCTGAGGTCACCAAGATCGAGCGGCCGGGAACGGGCGACGAATCCCGCCTCTTCGAACCTCGGCTGCCGGGCGGCGAAAGCGCATATTTCTTCGCCTTCAACCGCGCCAAGCGTTCGATGACGCTGAACCTCAAGTCGCCGGAAGGCCAGGAGATCGCGGCACGGCTGGCCGAAGGACACGATGTCGTCGTCGAGAATTTCCTGCCGGGCGAGATGGATCGCTTCAATCTCGGCTACGACACGCTTTCCGGTCGAAATCCCGGGCTGATCTATGTCTCCAATACAGGCTTCGGCCAGACCGGGCCATATCGCCTGCGCAATGGCTACGATACGATCTTCCAGGCGCTTTCCGGCATCATGCACCTCACCGGACACCCGGATTCGCCGCCTGCCAAGACCGGCATTCCGGTCTCCGACATGACGTCGGGGCTGTGGATCGCGATCGCCATCCTGACGGGATTGGTCGGACGTGCCCGCACGGGCAAGGGATGCCATGTCGACCTTTCCATGATGGACGTCCAGACGAGCCTCCTGGCCCTTGCCGCCGCCCGCCTGTTCGCGCTCGATGAGGATGTCGGCCGCTCGGGAACCCAGCATCCCGGCCGCGTCCCCTCTGCCGCATTCCAGTGCGCCGACGGATCGTGGCTGCATATCAGCGGCAGCGACCAGCATTGGGGTGATATCTGCGTGGTGCTTGAACTCGACGACCTCGCCGCCGATGCGGCCTTACAGAAGAACGCCGCCCGCGTCGCCGCGCGCGAACGGGTCATGGCGCGTTTGCGCCAGGCGATCGTGAGCCGCGACCGTGCGCCGCTCGCCGCGGCGCTGCGAGGCCGCGGCGTGCCGGCCGGCGAGGTGAACACGGTGCGCGAGATCCTGAACGATCCGCACAGCGCGGCGCGCGGCGCGGTCGGCACGTTCGACCACGCCACGGAAGGCACTGTCCGCGCCCTGCGCACGCCGCTGCGTTTTGCCGGCTACGACGATCCGGCCATCGGCTGCCCGCCAACGCTTGGCGGGGATACGGCGGCCGTGCTCTCGGAAGAACTGGACATGCCGGCCGAAACCATCGCGCGGCTGCGCAATGAGGGAGTGATCTGATGAGCGGCCCCAAATCCCCGATTCTCCTGCGCAAGGCGGATGGCGTCGCCCATGTCGTGCTCGACCGTGCCGAAGCACGCAATGCGCTCAACCTGCCGATGTGCCTTGCGCTGAAGGAGATGTTCGAGGCGCTCGATGCGGATGCGGATATCCGCGCCGTTGTGCTTTCCGCCAATGGCCCCGTCTTTTGCGCCGGCGCGGACTTGAAAGAGCGCAACGGCCGCGACGAGGCCTGGGTAGTCGCACGGCGGAGGGCTTCGTTCGCTGCCTATGATGCCATCGCCCGTTGCCGCAAGCCGGTGGTTGCTGTCACGCAGGGACCGGTGGTCGGCTCCGGCGGTGAAATCCTCATGAGCTGCGATTTCGTCATCGCATCCGACAAGACGACCTTCCGTTTCCCCGAGCCGCAATGGGGCACCGTCGGCGCGACGCAACGCCTGCAACGCACGATCGGCAAGATGCGCGCCAAGGAACTGCTGTTCACCGGGCGCACCATGCCAGTCGAGGAAGCCTACCAGTTCGGCCTCGTCGCCCGTATCATCCCGGCAGACGCTCTTGCCGAAACTGTTGCCGGCATCGTCAGCGCAATTGCCGCCGCGCCTCCTCTCGCCATGGCGCTGACCAAGCAGGCGGTGGATCTCGGTAGCGAAACCGACCTCAACAACGGCATACGCGTCGAAATGGCCGCGATCGAACGGTGCCTGGCGGACGGCGGATGGCGGGATGGCCTGGATCGCTTCACCAAAAATATCGGAGGCAAGGAACCATGATCGCCGACCGCCACACCGCGTTCGACATCGACGCCCTCTGCCCGACAACGATTACCGCCGCGCTGGAACGGGCCGCAGCCCTTGCCGGCGACGTCGAAGCCGTCGTGGCGAGCGAAGGGCGGCTTACCTATGCCGCCTTGGCCGGCGAGGTCGCGCGTATCCGCAATGGGCTCGCAGCACAGGGCGTGAAGAAGGGCGATCATGTCGGTCTCTGCCTTGGCAATTCCACGCTATGGGTCTCCATCTTCCTCGCGATTGGCTCGCTCGGCGCCGTCATAGTGCCGATCAACACACGCTTCGTCGCCAACGAGATGGCATATGCCCTTCGCCAGTCGAAGGTTTCGCGCCTCATTCTGTGCGACCGGTTCCTGAAGATCGACTTCATCGGCATGCTACGGCAGATCGATCCCGCCATCACACAGCAGTTGCCGGTTCCCACCCTTCCCGATCTACGCCAACTGATCGTCATCGGGGAGGACGTGCCGTCCGCCGCAATCTCCTGGCAGGCCTTGCTGACGAGCGGCACGGAAACCGTTTCAGCGGCTTGCAGCCCGGACGCCCCCCTTCTCATCCAGTATACATCCGGCACCACGTCCTTCCCGAAAGGTGTCCTGCTGACCCAGCGCAGCATGCTGGGCAATGCCTTCGTATCCGGTCACCGCATGGGGCTTCGCGTCGGCGACCGTTTCCACAGCGCCCGGCCGTTCTTCCATGTCGCAGGCACGACGCTGTCGATCCTCTCCTGCCTCCAACATATGGCGACGCTCGTCTCCATGGACCGCTTCGAGCCGGGTGAGGCATTGCGCCTCATGGAGGAAGAGCGCTGCACGCATTTCTCCGGCAACGACACCATGGCGCTGATGCTGCTCAGCCATCCGGACAGCACGGAACGCCGGCTCGTCCTGCGTGGCGCCTGGCTTGCCGCGTCGCCCACCATCGTCGCCCGCGTCATCGATGAACTCGGCGCCCGCGAATGCGTCGTCGGCTATGGGCTGTCGGAGGCCTCGCCCAACGTCGCACAATCCTGCTGGTGGGAGCCGGAGGCGATCCGCATCTCCGCCGCCATGCGACCTCAGCCGGGCGTCGAGGTTCGCATTCTGAAAGAAGATGGCGGGGAGGCCGGCTGCGGCGAACCGGGTGAAATCCGCGTTCGCGGCTGGAGCGTCATGCAGGAATATTTCGACAAGCCCGCCGAAACGCATGCGGCACTGTCGCCCGACGGTTGGCTTTCCACCGGCGATCTCGGCGCGCTCGACGAAAACGGCAGGCTGACCTTCCTCGGCCGCGCCAAGGAGATCGTGCGGGTCGGCGGGGAAAACGTTTCGCCGGCCGACGTGGAAAACGTCCTGCACCGCCATGCCGCCATCCGCCAGGCGGCGGTGGTCGGCGTGCCGGACCAGCGGCTTGTCGAGGTCATCGGCGCCTTCGTCATTCTCAAGCAGGGTGCCCATGCGGAGCCGGCGGAGATCATGGACTGGGCGAAATCCCAGATGGCCGGCTTCAAGGTGCCGCGCCATGTCTGGATCGTCGAAAGCTTCGAAGCGATCGGCATGACGGCAAGCGCGAAGATCCAGAAGAAACAGCTCGCCGCGCATGCCCGCAAGCTGATCGGGGCATGACGGGCATGCGGATCGAAACCAATGTGACCCGCCTTCTCGGCATCGACCTTCCGATCATCCAGGCCGGCATGTCCTGGGCGTCGTCCAACTCCGCCCTGCCGCTCGCCGTCTCGGCGGCGGGGGGCCTCGGGGTGATCGCCGCCGGTCCCATGTATGCGCATGACCTTGCGGCGGCAATCGACGCGGTGCGGGCCGGCACGGATCGGCCCTTCGCCGTCAACCTGCCGCTCTACCGCAAGGGCGCCGACGAAATCATGGACCTGCTCGTCGAAAAGCGTGTGCCGGTCCTCATCGCCTCGCAGGGCGGGCCGAAGCGCTATCTCGAGCGGTTCAAGACCATCGGCACGGTTTGCCTGCATGTGGTCGCCGGCGAAGAACACGCCGTCAAGGCAGCAGTGGCTGGCGTCGATGGCCTGATCGCCGTCGGCGGGGAAGCCGGTGGCCACCCTCCGCCGGACCTCGTCTCCACCCTCGTCCTCGGCCGTGCGGTCGCCAGGGCGGTGCCGGGCATGCCGCTCATCCTGAGTGGGGGCTTTGCCGACGGACACGGCCTTGCGGCCGCGCTGGCGCTGGGTGCCGGTGCGGCACAGTTCGGCACCCGCTTCATGCTGTCGCGCGAAGCGCGCCTGCACGCCGCCTATAGCCAGCAGCTGCTTTCCGCCTCCGTCACCGACACCATGGTCGTTGGCCACGGGCTCGGAATGATCCGCGTGCTGCGCAACGGCTTTGCCGAGCGGATGAACAGCGCGGAGGCCGAGGGACGAACGCTCGAGGAGCGCAAGGTGATTTTCGCTGCCGCCTCGCTCAAGGCGGCGGCCTTTGACGGCGACGTCGAGGGCGGCAAGGTCGAGGCCGGCCAGAGCGCGGGGCTCGTCAACGAGATTTCTCCGGCGGCGGATATCGTCGCCTCCATTGCGCGGGACTATGCAGCGGCCGTTGCCGCCCTGCCCCGCCCCAAGACACTCTCTCATGAAGGACTGAGCCATGCTGGGTAAACCGCTTCTCATCAACGGCGAATGGCGCGCGCCTGCCGGCAATCGCTCGGTGGAGGTCCGCAATCCGGCAACCGGCGAGGTGATCGCGACATTGGCGCTCTGCGAGACCGCCGATCTCGATGCGGCGCTCGAAGCCGCGCAGCGGGGTTTTGAGACCTGGCGCAGGACGACCGCCGTCGAGCGTGCCAAAATCATGCACAAGGCGGCGGCCCTGGTCCGCGAGCGCGCGGAAACCATGGCGCAGTTCATGTCCCGCGAACAGGGGAAGCCGATCGCCGAAGCGCGCGGCGAGGCGAACGCCGCAGCGGAACATATCGAATGGCATGCCGAGGAAGGGCGGCGCGCCTATGGCCGCGTCATCCCGGCACGTGTGCCCGGCGCACGGCAGATCGTCCTGCGCGAACCGGTCGGTCCTGTCGCGGCGTTCACCCCCTGGAATTTCCCGATCAACCAGCTCGTGCGCAAGGTTTCCGCAGCGCTCGCCAGCGGCTGCTCGATCATCGCCAAGCCGCCGGAAGAGGCTCCCTCCGCCTGTATCGAACTTGCCCGCGCCTTCCAGGACGCCGGCCTGCCGCCGGGCGTTCTCGGCATCGTCTTCGGCCCGGCAGCCGTAGTCTCCGAATATCTCATCGCCTCTCCGGTCACCCGCAAGATCTCGTTCACCGGCTCGGTCCAGGTCGGCAAGAAGCTCGCGGCGCTGGCGGCGGCCGGCGTCAAGCGCGCGACGATGGAGCTTGGCGGCCACGCGCCCTACATCGTCGCGAAGGATGCCGATGTCGAGGCCGCCGTCAAACTCGGGCTGATGCTGAAATACCGCAATGCCGGCCAGGTCTGCGCCGCCCCGACGCGCTTCTACATCGAGCAGGACGTCTATGACGCCTTCCGTACGGCCTTCGTCGCCGGTGCCCGTGCAATCAAGGTCGGCGATGGCCTGTCGGACGGCGTGCAGATGGGGCCGCTGACCCATGCCCGGCGGCTCGACGCGACGGCACGCTTCGTCGATGATGCCGTCTCGCATGGCGCAAGGCTGGAATGCGGCGGCAAGCGCATCGGCAATAGCGGCTATTTCTTCGAGCCGACGGTGCTGTCCGGCGTTCCGGAGGATGCCTCCATCATGAACGACGAGCCCTTCGGGCCGCTCGCAGCGCTCGTGCCGGTTTCCAGCATCGACGAGGCGATCCGGCGATCCAACCGCCTGCCCTTCGGCCTCGCCGCCTTCGGCTTCACGCGTTCGCTCGCCACGGCCGACCGGTTTTCCACCGAACTCGAGGCCGGCATGATCTCCATCAACCACTTCGGCCTCGCCGCTGCGGAAACGCCCTTCGGCGGCATCAAGGAGAGCGGCTACGGCAGCGAAGGCGGCAGCGAAACGCTGGATTCCTACCTCACGACGAAGTTCGTCAGCCATATCGGCTTCTGAAGCACGGCGGCACCATAGAAACAGGCCATGAAAAGCTACGACTACATCATTGCCGGCGGCGGTTCTTCGGGCTGCGTTCTGGCGAACCGGCTCGTGACGGCTGGCAAAAGCGTCCTGCTTCTCGAAGCGGGGCCTGCCGACAACACGCCCTACATCCATATCCCCGCCACCTTCGTGAAGGTGCTCGGGACGAAGCGAACCTTCATGTATGCCACCGAGCCGGAGCCGGGCGCCAACAACCGGGTGCTCGTCGTCCCGCAGGGCAGGACGCTGGGCGGCGGCTCATCCGTCAACGCCATGATCTATATCCGCGGGCAGGCCGAGGACTACGACACCTGGCGCGATCTCGGCTGCGAAGGATGGGGTTACGAGGACGTGCTGCCCGTCTTCCGCCGTTCGGAGGACAATGAGGTGCTCGCCGACGACTATCACGGCACTGAGGGACTGCTGAAGGTTTCGGAACCACGCTTCCGCCATCCGATCAGCACGGCATTCGTCAGGGCCGCGCAGCAGGCGGGCCTTGCCTATTCGCACGATTTCAATGGGGCACGGCAGGACGGCGTCGGCTTCTACCAGACGACGACGAACAATGCCCGGCGCGGCTCGACGGCCGCCACCTATCTTAAGGCCGTGCGCCGCTCTCCTCTGCTGGATGTCAGCACCGAGAGTATCGCAACGAAGATCCTCCTGGAGAACGGGGCTGCCGCCGGCCTTGCCTATCGCCGACGAGACGGCAGCATTCTCGAAGCCCGGGCCAGAGAAGAGGTCATCCTGTGCGCCGGGGCACTCGCCACGCCGAAACTCCTGATGCTATCGGGCATCGGCCCTGGCGACATGCTCTCGCGGCATGGTATCCCGGTCATCCGCGACCTGCCGGGCGTCGGCGAAAATTTCCAGGACCACATCGCCGTCTCCGTCTACGGCATCACGGATAGGCCGATTTCCCTGAAGGGCCAGGACAAGGGCCTGAAGGCGGTCACCAACGCGCTGCGCTACCTGTTCGGGCGATCCGGCCTGTTATCCTCGAACGTCGTGGAAAGCGGCGGCTTCATCGATACGAGCGGCTGCGGAAGGCCCGACGTCCAGATTCATGTCACGCCGACCCTTGTGGGCGATGCCACGCGCGGCCAGATGGAGGGCCACGGCGTCTCGATAAATCCCTGTATCCTGCGACCCGTCTCCCGCGGCACCGTTTCGCTGCGCAGCAACCGATTCGAGGACCCGATCCATTTCGTCGGCAACAATCTTGTCGCCCGGGAGGATGTCGACACCCTGGTTCGCGGCATCAAGCTCTCGCGCGAAATCCTCGCCGCTCCCGCCATGAAGGCTCTCGGCTTTCGGGAGTTGGCTCCCGGAGAAGAAAAGTCATCCGAAGCGGACTTTGCGGCTCATGCGCGCGCCAACGCCAAGACCGTCTATCACCCGGCCGGCACCTGCAAGATGGGCCGGGACCCGCTGTCCGTCGTCGACAACCGACTGCGGGTTCAGGGCGTCCCACGCCTGCGCATCGCCGACGCCTCGATTATGCCGACACTCGTGAGCGGCAATACGAACGCGCCCTGCGTCATGATCGCGGAGCGCTGTGCGGACTTCCTACTATGATAAGCTCTCGATGGATTCGAACCGTCGACCCTATTGTTACAAAGCCGTTTTCGTTTCAAACCGGCGAACAATCCGAGAGGCGCAAATTCCTCGTGCTCCTACTCGGTTCGATCGGAGTCGTCTACGGCGACATCGGCATCAGCCCACTCTACGCCTTCCGCGAGGCCTTGAGGCCTTTCATAGCCCTTCGATAAGCGCGTGCGGAATAGCGACGCCCCGGCCGGCACCTGTGGAGCCGAGGCTTTCGCGGGTAAAAACGACCTTGCGATGATATCCGCCTCAATGCCGGCCTGACGGGACGCCGTGTCGGCCAGCTGTCGCAAAAGCTTGCGCTTCGACACGGACGGCAGGTCGATGGCGACGTTCTCCAAAGTGAGATGATCGCTGAGTTGCATGATAGGCTCCCGGGTAAAGCAGGATGCGTCAGCCCGCATCGACGATGCCAGTGCGTGCGCTCAGCGGCTGTCGAAAACGCGCTCGGCTTCATCGGGCGGACGGCATTTCCTTGTAGATGAGGTCGGGCGCGACGATCCATTCGTCCCGCTGCAGCGACAACACGCTCAGCCGGCCGTTTCGATCCCGGCCGGCAAGCCCGACAAAGCGGTAGCGACGGCCGTGGCCATCGATCACAGCGGCATAGATCGACCGGTCGCGGACATAGCCCGCAATCGGTCCGACACTGCGCGTCCCGGCGAGGACGAAATACTCGTAGGGAAGGCTGCGGCTCACGCTCATTTGCGAACCTCGTTTGGGGCGGGCCGACGCAGCGACATGGCGTCGGGCCGGACCTTGACCGCGGAGGAGCCCTCCCCAGCCGCTGCCGGCCCTTTGCGGCGGCGGCCTTTCTTGAATTCGACGACAAATGGTTTTGTCTGCGATCGCATCTCGATTTCCTTGGACATGGTCAGTGAAAGCTACATTTGACGCCGCCGAGCGGGCCGAAATCCGCGACCATCGCCTGTCCGGGCAGAACCTGGAGGATGGTGGTGCAGGATCCGGTTGCGACGATGTCGCCGATCTCGAGCTTGTGTCCTCGCGCCGAAAGTTGCCGTGCCAGCCATGCGACGGCATTCAGGGGATGGTCCATGACGCAATCTGAACGCCCGGCCAGCACCTGCCGTCCGTCGAGCGACACGCCGACCTCGATTGCGGCAAGGCCGGCTGGATCGATGCCCGTCACGACCCCGCCGCAGATCGTTGCGGCATGCAGGGCGAAGTCAGCGATCGCCGCCTCGGTTCCGATGGCGGCGCTACGGGTTCTGCGGCCGAGAATGCCGATGGCCGGCATGCAGCCGAGCACGGCATCGGCAGCGCTTTCGTGTCAATCGGCTTGGTAACGGGACCCCGTATCGGCTCCCAAGAGGGACCCCTGCCTCTGGTTGCATAGGGTCAGCGC
>NZ_JBQVPI010000027.1:0-54454 GCF_052438155.1 Shinella sp.
CCGCTCCTGTTCCCAGCCGGGAATCTAGCGCGAAAAACTCCAATCAAAAACGATCCAGTCTTTGGGGATCAGAGCAGTCATAATTAAATGGAAAGCGACAAGCGTTCGTGCGCAATCGCAGCCCCGGTCGAACCGGCCCTCTGGCATTTCTTGCCGGCATCCTCTGGTGTTGCCTGACGACGCCGGCATTCGCGCATGCGCCGCTGACGGGGGCGGTTCCGGCCGACGGTGCGGTGATCGATACGCCGCCGAAAACCCTGTCGCTGTCCTTCAGTGGGTCGGTTTCGCCGCTCGTGCTAAAGCTCGTCCTGCCCGATGGGCAGACACGGGTGCTTGACACCTTTACCCTTCACGACCGCACGCTGGAAATCACGACCTCCGAGGATCTTGCGACCGGAACCCATGTGCTCACCTGGCGTGTCGTGTCAGAGGATGGGCATCCAGTGGCGGGCTCCACGCTGTTTTCGATCGGCGCGCCGGGCAACGCGCCGCAGGTGGCCGAAGAGGCGGCGGACGGGCCGGTGAAAACCGCGCTATGGTTGGCGAAGATCGTCCTTTATGCCGGCCTTTTCTTCGGCATCGGCGGGATTTTTGCCCTTCGCTGGCTGATCCCCGGAATGGGTGGTGGCCCGCGACTCGTCGTGGCGGCAACGCTGCTCGGGCTGGCGCGACTGTGCTTTCCCTCGGCTTGCGAGGGCTTGATGCGCCGCTGGCCGGCCTCTTCGACCCGGCGGTCTGGACGGCCGGCATGGAGACGAGTTTTGGCGCGAGGGTCATGCTTCTCTCGACAGCGTTCTGTTTGGCGCTCGCCGCAATGCGTGCCAGGGGCGCCGCGCCGCGCCGTGGGCTGTCTCTCACGGCCTTGCTTGTGGGCAGCGGCGCATTGGCCCTGAGCGGCCATGCCAGCGCGGCGGCCCCGCAATGGCTGATGCTGCCAGCCGTCTTTCTGCATGCGGCGGGACGCCGACGCCGGTCGCCAGGCACTCCGCCGCTTCTCCCGGCTGATCCCGCTTTGCGTTACCGTCCTCGTTGTCGCCGGCCTGCTATTGGCCGCGGTTCAGGTTCGTGAGCCTGCGGCGCTCCTGTCCACCGCTTACGGCAAGGTGCTGCTGGCAAAGCTGGCCTTGCTGGTCATTCTGTTTTCACTGGCCGCCGTCAATCGCTGGGGCTACACCGGACCCGCCATGGCGGGGGGCCGGCAAGCGGCGCGGCGTCTTGGCTGGGTAATCGTTGTCGAAATGCTGATCGTTCTGGCAATCTTTGCCGTCGCCGCGACGTGACGGTTCACGCCGCCGCCGCGCGCGCTTGCGATGGCCGCCGCCCAGCCGGTCTCGGTCCATATCCATTCGGACAAGGCGATGGCGGAGGTCATCGTCACCCCGGGACGCGCCGGGCCGGCCGCGGTTTCGGCCCTCATTCTTTCTCCCGATTTCATGCCGCTCACCCCGAAAGAGGTCGTCTTCGTCTTCTCGAACCCTCCGGCCGGCGTCGAGCCGATGCGCCGGGAAGCCGAATTGCAGCCGGATGGCACTTGGAACGCCGCGGACGTCGTGCTTCCTCTGGCTGGTCAATGGCAGATGCGCATCGATGTTCTGATCAGCGATTTCGAACTGGTGCGCCTGCAAGAGACCATCGAGATCCGGTCATAGAAGAAGGCGAGTGGGCGGCAAGACGGGGCGAAACTATGCTATCGGAACGGGTCTGCAACTGATTCCCGGCCGACATGGAAACCTCACTTTACCTGCCCGTCAAAACCTTTCTCGAAAGCGCCGGCTATACCGTCAAGGGCGAGATTGGCGGATGCGATCTGGTCGGGCTGAGCGAGGGCGATCCGACCGTGGTGGTCATCTGCGAATTGAAGCTCGTCTTCAATCTGGAGCTGATCCTGCAGGCGGTGGACCGAGCCGCGGTTTCGGACGAGGTGTGGATTGCCGCGCGCATGTCCGCCAAGGGGCGCGGGCGCGAGGGCGACAAGCGCTACCGCGACCTCTGCCGCCGGCTGGGATTGGGAATGCTCGGCGTGTCTGACAGGGGCGAGGTGAGCATTCTCGTCAGCTCCGTCTCGCCCATGCCGCGCACCAATCCGAAACGCCGCACGCGGCTGGTCAGGGAACACCGCAAGCGCATCGGCGATCCGGCGCTGGGCGGCTCGACAAAGGTCCCGATCATGACGGCTTATCGCCAGCAGGCGCTGGCCTGCGCCGCCGCCCTTGCCGGCGGACCGCTGCGGCCGCGCGATCTGAAAACCGTGGCCGCCACCGCCGGGCAGATCCTGCTCAAGAACTACTACGGCTGGTTCGAGAAGGTCGACAAGGGGCTTTACGGCCTCAGCGACAGCGGCGCCGAGGCCCTGAAGACCTGGCAAAAGCCTCTCTGACCGGCTACGTCGCGCAGATGCACATCAAGGGTGCAATCAATGCCACTAACGCATAGGTGGCCTGACGGATAAGCGCTGCATTAAAACGATTGAAAGGCGTAGATTCCAACCATCGAAACGACGCCGGAACCAAGTGCGGTTGCTGACGTCAAAGGAACCTTGGAAAGGGATCATCATGAACGTCGCACGCTCTTTCAACAATTGGCGCATGTACCGTCAGACCGTTGCCGAACTCGGCCGGATGTCTACCCGTGAACTGCAAGACCTCGGCATCGAACGGGGCGACATCCACACCATCGCCCGGGCATCGTTCGCGCGCTGATCGCGTCCAGTTTCCCGAATATCTGCCGCCTTGCGCCCGCTCATGAAGCGGGCGTTTTTGCGTGCAGGCCTTGCCGTTCCGGCGCCTCCGGCGCGCCGTTTTAGCCCCCTGACTGCGTCATGTGTCTCGCGCATAGCTGCACTGCAGCATAAACGATGTTCAATCGCGCCGAATGGCGTATGCTTCTTTTCATCGAAGCCATGCACCTCCTCCCGCAGGGCTTCGAATTGCAGACGGTCCCCTCCTCCTCCCAGGAACGTCTGCAGGAACAGCGGCACTCCTCCTCCCAGTCGCTGTTCGGTTCTTTTCGAAAAGCCTGCCGCACCTCCTCCCGCGGCAGGCTTTTTCGTTTTCGGGATGGGTTTCCGGGCCAGCAGCATCGACCCTTGCTTGCCATTCGGGGCTACTGCGACCGAGCGGCTATGGCGGTCGGGAAGCTTGCCGGATAACTGCTAACTCCCTCGTTCGGCAACGGCGCTGGTCGCCGCGGTTATGCGCCGGCATGCCGATCCTGCCGACCGCCGCCACTAAAGCGTGTCGCGTTTAGTCCGCCTCGTATCCTGCGGCTTTGAAGTAGTTTCTGCATTCTGAGACGGCGAAGCGATCGCAGATTTCCCCGAGGGCGTGCGTGATGGCATCGAAGCTGCGTGCGGCCCGCTTTCGCAGCAGCATTTTGAGTTTGGAGAATGCCATTTCGATAGGGTTGAGGTCTGGACTATAGGGCGGCAGAAACAGTAGCCATGCTCCTTTTGCCTTGACGAGTTGTTCGGCTCGTTCGCTCTTGTGAAAGGCGACATTGTCGAGAATGACGACGTCACCGGGCGATAAGGTTGGCGCGAACTGGGTCTCTATCCATGTCTCGAAACTGCGGCTGTTCATTGGTCGATCTACGACCCAGGGGGCGACCATGCCATGAGATCGCAGCCCGGCGATGAGAAGGTGTGGACTTCCAGGAGCCAAAGGGTGCGTGCGCTCGATATCGCTGTCCGCATGGGGACCATCCCGACCGCTTCGTCAGTTTTGTGTTTGTCGATGTCTCATCGATATAAACCAGCCTCGCCAATGCCTTGTTGAAGAAAGGCTGGCGCCGTCCGGTCCACAGTTCACGCGCCCGTGCGATTTCCGATCGCTGCTGCTCGCTTGCCAGCAGACTTTTTTATGGCTCAGGCCGAGCCGGTAGAGAAGCCGTCCGACACTGGAGCGATGGACGACGAGGTCACAGCTGGCGAGTTCCACGCAAAGCTCGTCCAGCATCAGTTCTCCATTCTGTGCCAATCGCTTGCAAACCCACTCGCGATGTGCCGAAAGCTTGCCACCGCCAAGGTGGCCCTGCCGGCGCGGCGACAGCGAGCCTGTCTCGCGTTTGAGGATCACCAGACCGTTCACAAAACGGGGCGAGACCCGAAAATGCCGGGCGGCTTCCCTATGGCCATGGCCCTCTTGAACATGCCCGTCAGATCAAACAATGGAAGGACCAGCTTCTTGAGGGGCGACAGTCATTGTCGGCGATGACGGCAGGGCAGAACCGGCGGCTCTGGCCGTCGATGTCAAAACGCTGCATGCCAAGGTCGATGAACTGACACTGGAGAATGATTTTTGTCCGGTGCGCTCGGCAAGGCGGGATTGCTGGGCGAAAAGAAATGATCGACAGAGCCCACAAGCTGTCGGTCGTGCGCCAGGCGAAGCTTCTCGGCTTCAGTCGCACCGATTTCCCCATCTCGCGCCAGGACATAGCCGAAATGACCGGCACGACACTGCACACCGTCTCGCGCATCCTGAGTGCCTGGGAATCCCACGGCCTCGTTGAGGGCGGACGACAGAAGCTTTTGATCTGCGACACCGCTGGCCTTTCGGCACTGGCAGACGGGGTGCGGGATTGAGACGGCGCAGATCGCGCATCGGTGAGTTTCTACGGCCTGTAGGATGTGCTGGCTCAAAAATTGGCTTGCCCTGTACTTCTGTACCTTGCAGTTTTAGTAAATATTTTATAATAGAGTTGCTTCATTCGCTATATTTTATGAGATATAACGATAATTGATATTTCGCAAATCAAATTATGAGTAGAAAAGCATAGTATATTATACTTTCTTTCTGCCGCGTCGATGCTACTATCCCGGCTGCAATCTAGTCGTCGGAGGAAGCCAGCCTTGTCCGAAGCCTTGACAGAGCATCTGCCGCCGCAGGCGCCGAAACCCAGCCGGCGACGCGAGCTGATTACCTTCCTCGTTCTGGCTTTTGGTATCTGGCCCATTGTCGCCGTCGGCGTCGTCGGCGGATACGGCTTCTTCGTCTGGATGCTTCAAATTATCTACGGGCCGCCCGGCCCCCCTGTCCATTAGGGGCGTGGCCATGGAGCGGCAGGGGGCGTTGTCGAGACGGGATTTCCTGAGGGGGGGCAGGCAGGACGCCAGCATCCGCATCCGACCGCCGGGGGTTGAAGATGCAACACTTGCGGCCTGCACCGGCTGCGGCGCCTGCGTCGAGCACTGTCCTGCAAAGATCATCAGCCTTGTGGATGGACTACCGGCACTCGACTTCACGGTTGGTGAATGCACATTCTGCGGCGCCTGCGCTGCAAGCTGTCCCGAGCCGGTTTTCGTCGAGGCGGCCAGCCGCTTCGATCACATCGTTGCCATCTCTGAAGCATGCCTGCCATTCCAGCGTGTCGACTGCCAGGCCTGTCGGGACGCCTGTCCCACCGCGGCGATCCGCTTTCGCCCGGTGCGCGGTGGGCCTTTCGTGCCGGAGTTGCTTGCCGAAGCCTGTACCGGCTGCGGCGCTTGCATTGCAATCTGTCCCGTCGGTGCGGTGACAACCGCGCCGTTGAGCACGGAGGCCGCCTATGTCTGAGACGCGGCAACATCACATTTCCAGCGCGGTCATCCTTGCCAAGCCCGGTTGCCTCGACGGCGTGCTCGCCGCGCTTGTCGATTTCGACAATGTCGAGGTGCACGGCGCCGACAAGGGCAAGATCGTCATCGTCATCGAGGGGCCGTGGACCGGCGTGCTCGGGGATACGCTGATGCGTATCTCCCTTCTCGACGGCGTGATCGCGGCAAACATGGTTTTCGAACATGTCGAAATGGAAGAGGAAGAGGTGCATGGGCAGCGAACTGACGCGGCGTGACATCCTGAAGGCCCAGGCGGCGGGCGTCGCTGCGGCGGCGGCCGGCATAGCACTGCCGGTCGCCGCCCAGCCCGTGCCGGGCGGGGTGAGTGCACTGGAAATCAAGTGGGACAAGGCGCCCTGCCGGTTCTGCGGCACGGGCTGCGGCGTGATGGTGGGCGTCAAGGAGGGCAAGGTCGTCGCCACGCATGGCGACATGCAGGCGGAGGTCAATCGCGGCCTCAACTGTATCAAGGGCTACTTCCTGTCGAAGATCATGTATGGCGCGGACCGCCTGACGGCGCCGCTGCTGCGCAAGCGAAACGGTGTTTACGCCAAGGACGGCGAGTTCGAGCCCGTCACCTGGGAAGAGGCCTTCGACGTGATGGCCGAGCAGTGCAAGAAAGTGCTGAAGGAGAAGGGGCCGACGGCCGTCGGCATGTTCGGCTCCGGCCAGTGGACGATCTTCGAGGGCTATGCCGCGACAAAGCTGATGCGTGCCGGCTTCCGCTCGAACAATCTCGATCCGAACGCCCGCCACTGCATGGCGTCCGCTGCCTACGCCTTCATGCGAACCTTCGGCATGGACGAGCCGATGGGCTGCTACGACGATTTCGAACATGCCGACGCCTTCGTGCTGTGGGGCTCGAACATGGCGGAGATGCACCCGATCCTGTGGACACGCATCGCCGACCGGCGGCTCGGCAACGAGCATGTGCGGGTCGCGGTGCTCTCCACCTTCACGCACCGCAGCATGGACCTCGCCGACATCCCGATGGTCTTCAAGCCGGGCACGGACCTCGTGATCCTGAACTACATCGCCAATCACATCATCCAGACCGGCCGGGTGAACGAGGATTTCGTGCGCAACCACACGAAGTTCGTGCGCGGCGTCACGGATATCGGCTATGGGCTGCGACCCGACAATCCGGTCGAGGTCAATGCCGCCAACTCCGCCGATCCCGGCAAGACCGAGGCGATCGACTTCGAGGCGTTCAAGGCCTTCGTTTCCGAATATACATTGGAAAAGGCCGTGGAGATGACCGGCGTCGAAGCCGGTTTCCTCAAGCAGCTCGCCGAGCTTTACGCCGACCCGAACCGCAAGGTCATGTCGCTCTGGACCATGGGCTTCAACCAGCATGTGCGCGGCGTCTGGGCAAACCAGATGGTCTACAACCTCCATCTCTTGACCGGGAAAATCTCCGAGCCTGGCAACAGCCCATTTTCACTGACCGGCCAGCCGTCCGCCTGCGGCACCGCGCGCGAGGTTGGTACCTTTGCCCATCGCCTGCCGGCGGATATGACGGTGACCAATCCCGAACACCGTAAGCACGCCGAGGAAATCTGGCGTATCCCGCATGGTATCATCCCGGAAAAGCCGGGTTACCACGCGGTCCAGCAGGATCGCATGCTGAAGGACGGCAAACTCAATTTCTACTGGGTGCAGGTCAACAACAACGTGCAGGCCGCGCCGAACACGTCGAACGAGACCTACCAGGGCTATCGCAACCCGGAAAACTTCATCGTCGTCTCGGACCCCTATCCGACAATTACGGCGATGAGCGCGGACCTCATCCTGCCGGCCGCCATGTGGGTGGAGAAGGAGGGGGCCTACGGCAATGCCGAGCGGCGCACCCATGTCTGGCACCAGCTCGTGCAGGCGCCGGGCGAGGCGCGCTCCGACCTCTGGCAGATGGTCGAGTTTTCCAAGCGCTTCACCACGGACGAGGTCTGGCCGGCGGAGCTGCTTGCCGCCAATCCCGACTACAAGGGCAAGACGCTCTACCAGGTGCTGTTTGCCGAAAGCGACGTGGCAAAATTCCCGATCAGCGAAGTGAAGCCCGAGCACGCCAACAACGAGGCGCAGCATTTCGGCTTTTACCTGCAGAAGGGGTTGTTCGAGGAATATGCCACATTCGGCCGCGGCCATGGCCATGATCTGGCGCCCTACGACACCTATCACGAGGTGCGTGGCCTGCGCTGGCCGGTGGTCGACGGCAAGGAGACGCTCTGGCGCTACCGCGAGGGTTACGATCCCTACGTCAAACCCGGTGAAGGGGTGAAATTCTATGGCAACGCGGACGGCAGGGCGGCGATCATCGCCGTGCCCTACGAGCCGCCGGCGGAATCGCCGGACGCCGAGTTCGACACCTGGCTCGTCACCGGCCGTGTGCTGGAGCATTGGCACTCCGGTTCCATGACCATGCGCGTTCCCGAGCTGTTCAAGGCCTTCCCGGGTGCGCTTTGTTTCATGAATGCGGACGATGCCCGCAAGCGTGGCCTCAATCAGGGGGCGGAGATCCGCATCATCTCGCGGCGCGGCGAAATCCGCTCGCGCGTCGAAACGCGCGGCCGCAACCGCGTACCACCGGGCGTGATCTTCGTGCCGTGGTTCGATGCCAGCCAGCTCATCAACAAGGTCACGCTCGACGCCACCGATCCCATCTCGAAACAGACGGATTTCAAAAAATGCGCAGTCAAGATCGAACCGGCCGTCTGACCCTCGGCAAAGGATGGGTCCTGGCTGCGCTCAGCGCAGCCGTAATCGCCACAAGCGCCATGGCGCAGATGGTGCCGCAGCTGTCCGGCCCTCAGGGCGATGCGATGCAGACGCTGCCGGCCGATCCGCTGCCGAAGTGGATCGTCGACGACATAAGGCGCATGCGCGCCTATCCCGAACAGCCACCGATCATTCCGCATTCGATCGACGGCTACCAGCTTTCGGTCAACGCCAACCGCTGTCTTTCCTGCCACAAACGCGAGTTTTCGCAGGATGCCGGCGCGCCGATGATCAGCATCACCCACTACATGACGCGCGAGGGCCAGATGCTCGCCGACGTTTCGCCGCGCCGCTACTTCTGCACCGCATGCCATGTGCCGCAGGCGGACAAGAAGCCGCTCGTCGGCAACACGTTCAAGGATATGAGCGAACTCGGTGTCACCGGGGCGGGAAGCGAGTGATGGTGGCGCGCATCAAGGCAATTGTGGCTTGGGTCTGGACGATGCTGACCACGCCTGCGGCGACGCTCAGCCTCGCCTTCCTGACGCTCGGCGGTTTCGTTGGCGGCGTGATGTTCTGGGGCGCCTTCAACACGGCGCTCGAGCTGACAAACACCGAAAAGTTCTGCACCTCGTGTCACGAGATGAAGGACAACGTCTACCAGGAGCTGACGAGAACGGTGCACTTCACCAACCGCTCCGGCGTGCGTGCCTCCTGCCCGGATTGTCATGTGCCGCACGAATGGACCGACAAGATTGCCCGCAAGATGCAGGCTTCGAAGGAGGTCTGGGGGAAAATCTTCGGCACGATCAACACGCGCGAAAAATTCCTGAACCACCGGCTGGAACTGGCGAAGCACGAATGGGCGCGCCTGAAGGCAAACGACAGTCTGGAATGCCGCAACTGCCATTCCGCCGTCGCGATGGACTTCACCAAACAAACCCAGCGCGCCGCCGACATCCATTCGAAGTACCTCTTGCCCGGCAAGGCAACCTGTATCGATTGCCACAAGGGCATTGCGCATGAACTGCCGAACATGGAAGGCGTCGAGCCCGGCTGGAAGATGCCAAGGGAGCTTGAAGGCAAGGAGTTGCCCGCCGCGTCGAACGATGCGATCGGCGACCTTCGCGAGGCCGTTGCCAGCGCGCATGGCACAACGGGGTTCTAAGACGCACCCCTGTCACAGGCCTTGGCCACGCAATTACTGCGGGCTGTTTGCGCCGACCGCGCTTTCGACCGGAAGCGGCGGCAGATCGGGGGCGGCGAGGCCCTTGAACGGTTCACGCCACGCGTCGAGCTTTTCAAGCTGCTCGGACCAGCGTCGTATCGCGGGATAATCATCGATCGGCAGCCGCGCGACATCGTTGAACGGCAAAAACGTCCCCATGCGAAAATCGGCAAAGGAGATGGTGTCTGCGACCAGCCAGAGGCGATCCGACAGTGCGTTCTCAAGGATGGCGGCCGCCTTGTGAAACTCCCGCAGGCCCTCATCGACCAGCTGGTCGTCGCAGGGGCCGATACCGTATCGCTGCTTGGTGCCACGCTCCCAATGCACCATGTCGCAAGCCTTGACGAAGTTGTCCTTGCCCCAGCTGATCCAGCGGATCATGTCCGGTTCGTCGTCATCCGTCCGCCAGAAGTTGGAGCCGGCATTGCGGGAGAACCAGCAGGCGATCGCGTCGCTTTCCCAAAGCGATCGATTGGGAAGCTCCAGTATCGGCAGCAGCAGGTTCGGGTTGAGCGCCAGGTAGCGGGCCGCCTGGCCGGACGCCCGGGGTGCCGCAAACTCGAAGGCGACCTCCGCATGGAGAAACCGCGCAACGGCGACGGCCAGGCGTGGATTGGGATTGCGGCTGAAATACAATTTCATTCGGTGTGATCCTCCCATCTATCGTCTTCAAGGACGAATGATGGAAGCGCTCGCCGACATCCGTGCAGAAAAATCGACAATCGCTGTCCTTTGTGACGCCGGTAGTCATAGGAAGACATGGACGATGAGGGATGTCAGGACGGCATTGAACCCCATGGCGATCCCTGAAAACAACCCCGCGACCGGATCGACTGAATAGGCGCGTGCCGTGCCGATCCCGTGCGAAGCGAGACCGACCGCAAAACCGCGGGCGCTGAAGTCCTTGATGCGCATGGCGTTCATCATCGGCGTGACGACGATCGCGCCGCAAATGCCGGTGAGAACGACCACGGCTGCGGTCAGCGCCGGATCGCCGCTCAACCCGGAGGAAATGGCCATGGCAACGGCCGCCGTCGTGGATTTCGGCGCGAGCGAGGCGACGACATCGGGCGAGAAGCCGAACAGCTGGCTCAGGAACACCGTCGACCCGACGGCCGTGAGACTGCCGACGACGAGAGCGCAAAGCATGGGAACGAGGTTGCTCTTCACGAGCGAAAGTTTCTCGTAGAGCGGGATGCCGAGCGCCACGGTCGCCGGCCCGAGCAGGAAATGGATGAACTGTGCGCCCTTGAAGTAGGCGTCGTAGTCGATCCCGACGATGCAGAGAATGGCGACGATGACGGCAATCGACAGCATGATCGGGTTGAGCAGCGGATTGCCGGGGCTGAGGCCGGCTATGGCGGTGGCGGCCAGCCAGACGACGAGCGTCGTGACGAGCCAGAGGAGGGGCGACGTCGCAAGATAGACCCAGAGCCCTTCAGTCATTGGCGTAGCCTCCGGAAAGCCGCTTCACCAGGATGAAAACCCAGACCGTGACGGTGAGCGTGATGACCGTGGACAGGATGACGATGGCGAGGAGTTCAATGCCGCTGTTCCGGATGAGATCGAGATGCTGGATGATGCCCACCCCGGCCGGCACGAAGAGGATGCCGAGATTGGCAAGCACCACCTTGGATGTGTCGATGGTCTGCTGATGGGCCGGCCGCAGGATTTTGACACCACCGGTGAGGGTGAGGGCCACGGCGGCCATTGCCATGCCGATGACAGGTCCCGGCACATATCCGTTCAGAAAATAGGCGGTAACCTCGCCGATCAACTGAAAGACGAGAAGAACTGTAATCCCGATAAGCATGCCTGGCTCCTGTCTGGCTAAGGGCTTTGCCGATGCGACTCAGCAAGCGCGTCAGCCAGACGGTAGGGGCCTATGCGCGTCTCATCCAGAGGCAGAGCAAGAGCGGTTCAAAATCTGTTCGCCAACGGCTCACCCGCGGGGCCGAAGGAGCCGTTGTGCGACGCCGGCAAACAGCGCGACGCCGGTTTCGAGAGTGTTTTCATCGATGTCGAAATCGGCGGCATGGTGCACGGCGGGGATGTCGCTACCGATGATGCAGTAGGCGGCGGTGCCGCCGGTTTCGCGCACGCGGCGGATCATCAGGCAGGCGTCGTCGCCGCCGCCGATCGACCATTCCGGCAGGACCTCGGTGACGCCGGGCAGGCCGGTCGCGACGTCGGCGATCAGCGCCACGGCTTCCGGGCTGTTTTCGTTGCCGGGCATGTGGCTCTTGCGCACGGTGTCGACCGCGCATTGGTGCATGGCGGCGGCGCCTTCGATCACCGCATGGAGCCGTTCGACCATATAGTCGTGAGCGGCGTGGCTGTTGGCGCGCACCTCCACCAGCATCTCGCAGGTATCGGCGATGATGTTGAAGGCGGTGCCGGCGCGCAGCACGCCGACATTGACGAATGTCTCCGCGCCGGAAAAACGGGAAATGCCGTGCAGCCCGAGTGCTGCCGATGCACCGGCGAGGAGCGCGTTGCGGCCCTCCTGCGGACCCATAGCCGCATGCGCGACGGCACCGCGGAAGGTGACGGCGAAACGGCTGGAAAACAGGAAGCCGACGGCGCTCGCGGCAACCTTGCCGGAAGGCAGCAGGCAGCCGAGATGGCCGACGAACAGATGATCCACGCCCTCGACCGCCCCGCCGGCGACCATGGGTGCTGCGCCGCGCGCACTTTCCTCGGCCGGCTGGAAGATCAGGCGAAGGGTTCCGTCGAGGCCCTTTTCCTGCGCGAGCCGCCGGGCAAGGGCGAGGCCGATGCCGACATGGCCGTCATGGCCGCAGGCATGCATGCGGCCGGCAAAGCGCGAGCGATGGTCCTCGGCATTCGGCCGATGGGCTTCCGCCTCGGTTTCGCTGACCGGCAGGGCGTCCATGTCGAAACGGAAGGCGACGGTGGGGCCGTCTCCAAAACGATAGTCGGCGACGATGCCGGTCAGGCCGTCCGGCATGCGCTCCATCCATGCCGCATCGCCGCCCGCGGCGAGCGCCAGGCGCTTGGCGTCTTCAATCTGTTCGCGGGACGGCGGGTCGATGACGATCTCTGCGTCCATGATCTCGCGGCCGGTGCGCACGGCAAAGCCGAGGTGATCGAGATAGGCGGCGATGCGCGAGGCGGTGCGGTATTCCAGGAAAGCCGTTTCCGGGTAGCGGTGCAGGTCGCGGCGAACGAGCACGGCGGGCGCATTGCTGGCGGCGATCATCTCGGCAAGGGTCATGGGCATTCTCTATCTGGGTTAGCCGCGGCTGGCGAGCGAAACGCCGACCGTCGCGATGGAAAGGCCGGCGATCTGAATCATGGTGAGGCTTTCGCCAAAGCCGATCCAGGCCATCAGGGCCGAGACGCCGGGCACGAGGAAGAACAGCGAGGACACTTTCGACAGTGCGCCCTTCCGGATCATGTGCAGGAGCAGCAGGATCGCGCCGAGCGACATGCCGAAGACCGACCAGGCCAGGCCGATCCACAGTGGCAGCTCCGTGGCGTCGAAGGCCGGCCCGCCGACGAAAGGCATGACGAGCGCCGTCGGCACGAGGGCGCCGACATATTGCGCGGCGGTGTTGGTGAGCGGATCGGCGGCAATCGCCGTGCGCTTCACAAAGATCGAGCCGAACGTGAGGGAGATGACACCGGCGAGGCAGATGAGGAGCGGGATCAGTGGAATGCCGCCAGCCTCCGTCGTGCCGAGTTTCGGCGCCAGCGTGACGAGCGTACCGAAGGCGCCGACGAGAATGCCGATGGCACTGCGCCGCGACATGCGCTCTCCGAGCACCCGGCCGGCAAGAAGTGTCACGAGCAGCGGCTGCATGCCTGCCATCAGCGCCGAGATCGCCGTTGGCAGGCCATTGGCAACGGACCAGAAGACCCCACCGAGATAGAGGCCGTGGATCAGGACGCCGGCAAGCAAAGCCTGCCCCCATTCCCGCGCCGTGCCGGGCCAGGTGGCGCCCTTCCAGAGCGCGATGGCGGCTAGTGCCAGCAGCGCAAGCGCGAAGCGCACGGCAAGGAAAGTGAGAGGTTCGGCATGTGGCGCGACAAGCCGCGCCAAAACGAAGCCGCTCGACCAGAGCGGCACGAAGATCGCCGGCAGGAGCAAGTCCTTGCGCATGGGTGCGGCTGCGGCGGGCACGCTCACACCCCATGCCTTACGCTGAGGATCGGCGTTTCCAACAGGGCGCCGGTCGTGCCGTCGGCAATGCCGCGGTCGGTCTGGTGGGGGCCGGCATTGCAGGCGAGCGTCGCGCCGAAGACGGCCTTGAACACCAGGTAGGGTGGCTGCCAGTCGACGATGCTGTCCGCCGCGGTTCGCACGGCGGCGAAGGCGCGCGCAACGTCCTCGAGCGACGCATCAGACAGAAGGCCCGAGAGTGGCAGTTCGAGAACGGCAAGCACCTTGCCATCTGCCGCGACGGCCATGCCGCCGCCCGCTTCGATCACCGCGTTTGCGGCGGCGGCCATGTCTCGTGCATTGCCGCCGAAGACGGTGAGATTGTGGCTGTCGTGCGAGACGGTGGTCGCAAGCGCCCCGCGCCATGTGCCCCAGCCGGAGAGGAGGCCGACGCGCGGGCGCGCATCCGCCCGCCCGTGCCGATGCGCAACGGCAATCAGCGTCGTGCCTTCGGGCGGGACGATGAAGCCGTCCGAAACGATCGCGACCGCCTCGGCCCATTCGGTGAAGCGGGGCTTGGCGATAAGAGCGACGGTCGCCTCGGTTCCCGCGCAGGGAATGCGGAAGTCCTCTTCGCGCAATGGGGCGAGATGCATGGAGCCTTGCAGCGGTGCCGCGTCGATTTCGTGGGCGGGTTCGGTAAGTGCGCCGTCCCGCGCAACGATCCGGCCGCTGCTCAAGACCAGTTTCGCCCGGAACTCCGTCAGGTCCTCGAAGAGCACGATATCGGCGCGACGGCCGGGGGCGATGAGGCCGAGGTCGTTGCGCCCGATCCGCCGTGCGGCGTTGAGTGTTGCGGCCTGCAAGGCCCGTTCGGGCGTCATTCCGTAGCGGACGAGGCGGCGCACCACGTCGTCGAGACCGCCGGCCTCGAAAAGATCGTCCGGGAAGACATCGTCGGTGCAGAGCGTCAGGGTCTGGGGCAACTGCGGCAGCGTGTTGAGGGCGGCGACGCATTCGGGCAGCAGGTGATCATGCGAGCCGCGCAGCTCGATGGTGAGACCGGCGCGCAGTTTTGAGAGCAGGTCCTCGCCGGAGACGATCTCGTGGTCGGAGCTGATGCCGGCAGTAATGAAGGCCTGAAGCTCCGGCCCCGCGAGGCTGCGGGCGTGGCCATGGATCGGCTTTCCCGCGTGGCGGCCGGCGTCAAGAATGGCGCTCATCCGCGCGCGGCCTTCGATGACGGCGCGCATGTCCATGACCTCGGCGATACCACCGATGTCCGGCCGGGCGAGCAGCGCCGCGATGGTCTCGGCGGAAAAATCGGCGCCGGCGACTTCCAGGCCTGGCGCGGAGGGCACGCAGGAGGGGGCGAGCAACACATGGCGCTGCGGCAGCGCGCGCGCGGCCTCGGCCGCCCAGTCGATGCCGGTTATGCCATGCACATTGCCCAGTTCATGCGGGTCCCAGACGAGCGTCGTCACGCCGCGCGGCAGGGTGGCAGCGGCATAGGCGGCCGGGGTGATCATCGAGCTCTCGACGTGCATGTGCGTGTCGATGAGGCCGGGCGAGAGGATCAGGCCGCTGGCGTCGATCGTCTCGCGGGCGTCGAGACGGGCATCCTGCGGGTGCACGCTGGCGATCAGTGGGCCGACGAGGCCGATATCGGCGGCGCGGCGCTCGCCGGTCACCATGTCGATCAGCGTTCCACCGCGGATCAGCATGTCGAAGGGGCGGTCTCCGCGCGCGGCCGCAACGGCGGCTTCACGCAGGGTTTCGTCGTCGAGATCGCGGGTATCGGTCTTGCCGGTCATTGTCGCGCCTCGTCGGTCAGCGCGCCGAGAATGAGGCTGCGGGCAGTCGTGACATCGATGTCGGAGGCGAAGACGGCATTGCGTTTCTCCTGCGGTGCGCGCATGTCGACCACCGTGCGGCCGCGCGTCAGCAGACCAGACAGTTCCACGTCGATGCGGGCGTCGGTGAAGGTCACGGCCTGCGGGCACACGAAGGCGACGGCGGCGCAGGGATCGTAGACCGCCATGCCGGGCCGGCCGCGGCTGGTTCCAATGGAAATGTAGCCGGCGAAGAGGTCGGCGAGAAGTGCTGCATTCCTGCCGCCCGCATCGCGAACGGGCGTAGCATCGGCCGGATAGGCGATGACCTTGCGGCAGAGGTCGAGATCGACCATGCGCAGCGGCAGGCCGTGGGCGAGCACGATCGCCAGCGCTTCCGGATCGGCAAAGGCGTTGAATTCGGCCGAGGCCGTGTGGTTGCCGGCGGTGACGCCGCCGCCCATCCAGGTGAGGTCGGCGATCTTTTTTGCGAGATCCGGCCGGGCCAGCGCCAGGGCCGCGATGTTGGTCAGCGGGCCGAGAGCGAGGATGCGGCATGGCTTTGTCGCAGCCTCAAGCCATTGGCAGAGGGCGCTGAAGGCGTCGCTTTCCGGCAGCAAGGGCGCCAGCGGCAGGCTGCGGCCGGCGGTCAGCATGCCGGCTTCGCTCAGGATGTTTTCCGCGGTTTCGAGCCGGCCGAGCACCGGCAGGGCACGGCCGTTATGGATCGGAAAGGTCCAGCCGAAGGCAGCGGCGGCCGAGGCTGCGTTCTGCCGCACCTGGCGGAAGCCGGAATTGCCGAAGACCAGCGAGATGCCGTCGATCGGCTCGGCGCCCCGTGCCACCACCAGGATGGCGGCGATGTCGTCGAAGCCCATGTCGGTGTCGATCCACACACCCATGGTGCTCACGCGAAACGCTGGAGGGTGGCGGCTGCCGTGAGCGGCAGGTCGAAGGCCAGTTCTGCGCCAAGTGCGTGGACCGGCAGTGCCGCGCTCACTTCCGCGGTAATCGGGCCGAGGGGCGTATCGAGCAGGTATTCGCGCAGGTTCCCGGTAAAGGAGACGCTTTTCACCGTGCCCTTGAAAGGCCCGGCTTCGAGCGTCACGCCGGAAGGACGCCAGGCGAAGCCGGCAGCATTGCCCGGCAGCGCTTCGGCAAGCGCGATCGCACCGCCCGGTGTCGCCAGCTTGCCGCCGCGAAGCGCGAAAACATTCTCGAAGCCAACGAAATCCGCAACGAACGCGGAGGCGGGGTTGTTGTAGATCTCTTCCGGCGTGCCGACCTGCTCGATTAGGCCTTCACGCATCACGACGATGCGGTCGGCGAGCGACAGGGCTTCTGCCTGGTCGTGGGTGACGAAGATCATGGTGACGCCGGTTTCCTTCTGCACGCGCTGCAGTTCGGCGCGCATTTCGACACGCAGGCGCGCATCGAGATTGGAGAGCGGTTCGTCGAGCAGCAGCACCTTCGGCTCCATCACCATGGACCGGGCAAGCGCCACGCGTTGCTGCTGGCCACCGGAGAGTTCGGTCGGTTTGCGGCCGGAAAGCGCGGAAAGGCCGACCGACTTGATGCCGGCAGTGACGCGCGCGTCGATATCGGCCGCGGCCATGCGCTTCAATCTGAGACCGAAGGCGACGTTTTCGAAGACCGTCAGGTGGGGGAAGAGTGCGTAGGACTGGAAGACCAGGCCGACATTGCGCTTGTTGGCGGAAACGCGGGTAATGTCGGTGCCGTCGAGCGTGATGCGGCCGGAGGTGGGCGCAAGCAGGCCGGCAATCGAGCGCATGGTCGTCGTTTTGCCGCAGCCGGACGGGCCGAGGAAGGCGACGAGTTCACCCTTGCGGATCGAAAGGTTGAATTTGTCCACGGCAATCGAATTGCCATAGGAAAGCGTCAGGTTTTCGAGGGAGAGAAAGGCGCGATCAGACATAGCGGGAGAATCCAAGGAAGCGTTCTGCGAGGAAGACGATACCGATCGACATCAAGGCGAGCAGGGCCGACAGCGCAGCAACGGAGGGATCGTAGGTGGTTTCCATATAGGAGAGCATGTCGATGGGCAGCGTGCGCACGCCGGGGCCGGAGAGGAACAGCGAGACCGGCACCTGGTTGAAGCTCGTCACGAAGCCGAGAATGAAGGCGGCGAGGATACCGCTCTGGATGTTCGGCAGCACCACCTTGAAGAAGGCGCCAAGGCGCGTCGCGCCAAGCAGCACCGCCGCCTCTTCCATGTCGGAGCGCAGGTTGTTGAAGCTGGAGGAGACGACGCGCACCGTATAGGGCAGCACGAGTGCGGTATGGGCGAGGAACAGCGCGACGCCAATCGAGAAGCTGAACGGCACGACGAGATAGCGCAACAGGGCGAGGCCGACGATGATGCCCGGCACGATGATCGGCAGCGTGACGATCGTGTTGACGACCTCGCCGAAGGGCAACTTGTAGCGCGACAGCGCATAGGCGGCCGGCACGCCGAGCAGCAGCGCGACGAAGGTGCCGCCGACGGCGAGGATCATCGACATGATGAAACTGTCGCGGAAACTTTCGACGGTGAAGACCTTGGCGACCCATTTCAGGGACAGGCCCTGCGGCGGGAAGACAAGCGTGTCGCCGGCCGAAAGGGAGGCTGCCACGATGATGATGAAGGGGCCGATCAAAAAGATGAGCAGCGCGGTGAGAATGAGTGTGGAAAGCGTGCGGTTCATCGCTTGTTCCTCGCTGTCGCGAGCCGCTTCAAGAGCAGGTTCGCGGCAAAACACATGGCAATGAGAATGAAGGCGATCACGCTTGCCGAGACGAAATCGTTGGCGACGGTGACGCGCTGGAAGAGCAAGGTCTCCAGCATCAGCACCTTCGAGCCGCCGAGGATGGCGGGCGTGATATAGGCGGTCAGCGAGCCGGTGAAGACCAGCGTGCCGCCGACGACGAGGCCCTCGCGCGTCAGGGGCAGGATGACCTTCCAGAACACCTGGAACCAGTTGGCGCCAAGCACCCTTGCGGCGAGGATCGCGTCCTTCGGCATGTTTTCCAGCGCGCTGATCAAGGAGAGGATCATCAGCGGCAGGAAGAGCTGCAGCAGGCCGATGAAGACTGCCGTCTCGGTGAAGAGCAGGCGGATCGGCTCGTCACTGAGGCCAACGGTCTGGAGCGCCTGGTTGACGATGCCGGTACGGCCGAGGATGACGATCCAGGCATAGGTGCGCGCCACCGGCGAGATCATCAGCGGCAGCGAGATGAGGCCGATCATGCGGCCCTTGCCCGACGCGCTGAGATTGACGATGGCAAAGGCTGCGGCATAGCCGATCACCGCCGAGGCGACTGTCACGGCGAGACCCAGCTTGAAGGTGCGCACCAGCACCAGCCGGTTGAGCGGCTCCGAGAAGAAATCGATATAGGCCGAGAAGGTCCAGCCGGTCGGGCTGCGAAAACCCTCGGCCAGCACGATGACGACCGGTACCAGGAAGACGATGGCCGCGAAGACGGCGGCCGGCAAAGCCAGCGCCAAGGCTTCAGCGCGATTTTGAAACATGCTGTGCTCCTGCCGAAAGAGGGCAGCGTTTGCCGGTGGCGAGGGCGCGTTCAGGCGTCCTCCGCCGCAGGCGTGTGGATCGAGGAGACGGGCTTTTTACTGCGCGATCGTGGTGTTCCATTCGGCAAGCCACTTCTCGCGGTAGTCGAGCGTGGTGGCGGCCGGCAGGAAGGTCAGCTTGTTGGCAACATCGGCACCATAGGTGAGCTTTCCAGCGATTTCCGGCGCGAGCACGACTTCCTTGTTCGCCGGGCTGTCGATCAGCATTTCGGCGATCTTGGTCTGGATCGGCACGGAAAGCCAGAAGTCCATGAACTTCAGCGCGAGGTCCTGGTTCTTCGAACCCTTGACCAGCACCATGGCGTTCATGTCGCCGGCGTCGCCTTCCTTCGTTGTCGCCCAGCCGACCGGCAGGTCGAGCTTGGAAATGCCGGCCCAGGAGAAATGGCCCATGGGGGCGGCCCAGATTTCTTCCTGCTGCATCAACTGCACGAGCTGCGAGCTTTTCACGTAGAAGGTGACGAATTCGTCGCGCTTCTCGCCGACGGCGGCCATGGCCTCCTTGAGGTCCGGCGAATCCTTGCCGAGCGCCTTGCCGATCATCGAAAGCACCGGGCCACCCTGGTTGGTGGTGATGTTCGGCAGGGCAACATGGCCGACATACTCGTCCTTCAGGAGATCGGCCCAGGATTCGACCTTCATCTTGTCGGTGCGATAGGCGATGCCGGTCTTGTAGAAGGTATAGCCGACGCTCATGCCGTCGCCGTTCGGGTCCTTGGCGAAGTCGTAGAGCTTGTCGTAGTTGGAAAGCTTGGCGGTATCGAGCTTCTCGGTCAGGCCCTTGCGGGATGCGGCCAGCGCGTCGGCGAGCGAGAAGACGGCCATGTCGATGACCGGCGCTTCCTTGTTGGCATCGAGCTTGGCGAGACGCTCGATGCTGTTGCCGGTTTCGACGACCAGCTTGCAGCCGCATTCCGCCTCGAAGGGCTTGTAAAGCGCTTCGGAGAATTCGTCCTGGGCGAAGCCGTAGACGGAAATGGTCAGCGTCTGTTCCTGAGCGGCCGCGAGCGTGCTGCCCGCAAGCCAGAACACGCTGGCGGCAAGAAGTTTCTTATGCATCTTTTGACTCCTCCTGGAAAAGACCGGCCGATGGCTGCCCTACGGGCGCGGGACCACTGGAACGGCGAATGATCAGCTCCATCGGCACGGCGGCCTTGCGAGCGGTAACGGGCGGGCTCGGTGTATCGTCCGAGGCATCGCGGGCCTGGATTGCCTCGACCAGCGCGTCGAGCGCGAGGGTGGCGATTTCCGGCATGTTCATTTTTACGGTGGTGAGCGGTGGCGAGATGAAGGACGACCATTGCAGGTTGTCGAAGCCCGTGATCGTTGCTTCCGCCGGAATGGCGATGCCGGCCGACTGAAGTTCCGTGAGTGCCCGCAGGGCATGGGGGTCGGACACGCAGGCAAAGGCGGAAAACCCGCGTGCGCGCCACGCGGCAAGACCGAGCGCGCAGCTCTTGCCACCCTTTGCCTCGATCTCGACGATCCAGATCGTCTCGACTTCCCGGGCTTCTGCGAGTTGCGACCGCATGCCGTTGATGCGGGCATTCTGGACGTTCGAGCTGGGGTCGTCGCCGATCAGCAGGATCTTTTCGTGGCCGAGCGCCCGCAAGTGGCGTGCTACCTGCGCGCCGCCCTCGAAATGATCCGCCGAGACCGTGTTCCTCGGTGTCGTCGGCGTGTCGATGATGGCAATGGGGCAGGCGGTTTCCGGCACTGTGGTGCCGCGCCGGGGAACGATGACGATGCCGTCGACGCCGCGCTCGATGAGCTGGAAGATCGCCTTGTCCTGCGCGGCGATCTCGTCGCGCGAGTTGGCGATCAGCACGCCGTATCCGGCATTCGTCGCGACGCGTTCGATCTCCTGCGCGATTTCGGGATAGAGCGGATTGCCGATATCGGGAAGCACCAGTCCCAGAACCCCGCTGCGCCCGGTGCGCAACGCCCGGCCGGCCTGGCTCGGCACGTAGCCCATCCGGTCTGCCGCATCGCGGATACGCTTGGCGAGCTCCGGCGATAGGCGCCCCTTGCCGGACAGCGCATTCGACACCGTCGCGATCGACACCCCGAGGTGACGCGCCAGTTCCGAAAGGTTGGGGCGAGGCGGTTTCAAGAGAAGCTCACGAGCCTGATTAAACGTTTAAGCAAAGCTACCAGAAAAAACGCCTCTGTCAATTGTTTATTGTTCTCTCATAAAAGCCGCCTCGAAAGGCCGGGGCTATGTTCTTTGGCCCCGCTTGATTTCGACCCGGTCATGCCGCATGTCAAAATGCAGACGCGCCGCTCCAGGCGGCAAGAGAGTACGGTTGCGGGATGAAGCCGAACGAGTTGAACGTACTGGTCATCGACGAAAACCGGATCCGCGCCGCCATCATCGAAGAGGGGCTGCGTGACGCTGGCTATGGCCAGGTCACGGTCATAGACCAGATGCACGGGCTGGCACGGCGCATCACCGAGCTCAATCCCGACGTGATCGTCATCGACCTCGAAAATCCGAACCGCGATGAACTCGAGAGCATCTTCCAGCTTTCGCGGGTCATCCAGCGCCCGATTGCCATGTTTGTCGACAAGTCGGACGAGGCGTCCATCGAGGCTGCGGTGGAGGCCGGCGTATCCGCCTATATCGTCGATGGGCTCAAGCAGGAGCGCGTGCGGCCGATCCTGAAGATGGCGATCAGCCGATTCAACGCCTTTTCCCGGCTTAACCGCGAGCTGGAAGAGACACGTAGCGAACTGGAGAACCGCAAGGTGATCGATCGCGCCAAGGGTCTGCTGATGCGCTCGCGCGGCCTTTCGGAGGAGGAAGCCTACGCGCTTTTGCGCCGCACGGCGATGAACCAGAACCGCAAGATCGTCGAGATCGCCCAAAGCCTCGTCACGGCGGCAAGCCTGCTCGATCCGGGAGCGAAGGAATGACGATGTCCCACGCCATCACCGCCGGTTTCGTGCCGCTGCTCGACAGTGCCCTGCTCGTCGTCGCCAAGGAGAAGGGCTTTGCCGCGGCGCAGTCGATCCATCTGACCCTCGTGCGCGAACGGTCCTGGGCCAGCATACGCGACCGGCTGGCCGTTCGTCATTTCGACGTCGCGCATATTCTCGGACCGATGCCGATCGCCTGCAATCTCGGTCTTTCCGCGCCGGCGCCCAAGATGATCGTGCCGATGGCGCTGGGCCTCGGCGGCAATGCCGTTACCGTGTCCGCTGCGCTCTGGCAGGCGATGGCAGGTGAGGGGGCGACGGATGATCTTGATGCGCGCGAGAACGGCGTAGCTTTGCGCAGGGTCATCGCGCGGCGCGAGGGCGAGCCGTTGCGATTCGGTGTCGTCCATCCCTATTCGGGGCACAATTACGAACTGCGCTACTGGCTGGCGGCAAGCGGCGTCGATCCGGACCGGGACATCGAGATCGTCGTGTTGCCGCCACCCGACATGGGGGACGCGCTGGCGCAGGGGCTGATCGACGGTTATTGCGCCGGCGAACCATGGAATACGTTTGGCGTGCTGAAGCGCGGCGGGCATCTGGCCACCGTCAAGGCCGCCATCTGGCGGTCGAGCCCGGAAAAGGTGCTTGGCGTCAATGCCCGCTGGGCCGAAACCCATCCCGAAACCCTGGCGGCGCTGCTTGTTGCGCTTCATCAGGCGTCTGCCTGGTGCGGAAAGCTGGAAAACCGCGAAGAGCTGGCGCATCTCCTGGCGCAGCCCGGCTATGTCGGGCGCGATGCAGAGCTTCTGCTGCCAGCCCTGAGCGGTAACCTGCCGGTCGGCGGTGGTGTTGTGCAAAATATCGGCGACTTCTTCGTTCCGAATGCCAAGGCTGCGACCTTTCCTTGGAAGAGCCACGCGCTCTGGTTCTACACCCAGATGGTTCGCTGGCGGCAGATCGGCCACACGGCCGAACACCAGCAAGTCGCTGCCGAAACCTACCGGCCGGACATGTATCGCGCGGCGTTGAAGACGCTTGGGCTTGCCATGCCGTCAGCCAGTTCCAAGGTCGAGGGCGCGCTGGCTGTCGAGACGCCCGTCGGCTCGTCCGGCGCGTTGACGCTGGGGCCGGACGGCTTCTTCGACGGGGGACGGTTCGATCCGGACGACGTAGATGCCTATATCCAGGCACAAAGGATCGGCTGAGCGGCCTGAAATGCGAAGCGCCTAATTTATGCGCACTGCACAAAAAATGGCATCGCACTGCACCTGTTCTATCCTGCCGTTGATCCGCGATTGGGAGCGGGGGCTCATCCATCGCATGAAATCAATGGCTTGCTGAAACTGGCACGCCGATTGCTTTTCTTGGCATAGGCCCTCGGGTCACGATATCGGCGTCCAACGAAGGGCGCCTCCAGCAAAGCCGCTGATCAGGAATCCTGCGACCACGGACCGTCCGTTTCGCACGCATCCTCATCAGCGGCTTTTTGTTTTTCACCCCCAAGTTGGAGCGGCACGACCTTGTCGGGCCACGGAGAAGCCATGTCTGAGACCAAGCAGCCTCCTCTATCCTCGAGCGAACCCGCCATCGCCCTGTGGATGTCCACCTTCGCCTTCACCATCTGTTTTGCCGTCTGGACGATCTTTGCGATCATCGGCATCCGCATCAAGGAAGATCTGGGGCTCAGCGAAGCCCAGTTCGGCCTGCTCATCGGAACACCCATCCTCACAGGCTCGCTGGTGCGCATCGTGCTCGGCGTCTGGACGACCCGCTATGGCGGCCGCCTCGTCTACACGCTGACCATGCTGGCGGCAGCACTCTCCACCCTCTTGCTCTCCCATGCCACGACCTATCCGCAGATGCTGCTTGCCGGCCTCGGAATCGGGCTGGCCGGCGGGTCCTTCGCCGTCGGCATCGCCTATGTCTCGCCCTTCTTCCCGCCGGAAAAGCAGGGCACGGTGCTTGGCATCTTCGGCGCCGGCAATGTCGGCGCAGCGCTGACCAAGTTCGTTGCACCCTTCGTGCTGGTTGCCGCCGGCTGGCAGATGGTTGCGCAGCTCTGGGCGGCTGCGCTGATCATGGCTGCCTTCGTTTTCTGGTTCACGACGACCGATGACCCGGCCTTCCGCAGCCGCCGCGAAGGCAAGCTCCCTCAGCGCAGCCTCCGCGAGGAGTTCGCACCGCTGAAGGACACCCGGGTCTGGCGCTTCTCGCTCTACTATTTCTTTGCCTTCGGCGGCTTCGTCGCCCTGTCGCTCTGGCTGCCGCGTTATCTCGTCGGCGTCTACGGCTTCGACATCGCCACCGCCGGCATGATCGCTGCGGCCTACTCGATCCCCGGCAGCATCTTTCGCGCCTTCGGCGGCATGCTGTCGGATCGCAAGGGTGCACGCAGCGTCATGTACTGGATGTTCGGGGTTTCGGCGGTCGCTACGCTGATCCTGTCGCTGCCGGCGGGTGTGTCTCCCGCAGTCTTCATCGTCGTCGTCTTCGTGCTGGGTTTCGTCATGAGCCTCGGCAAGGCGGCCGTCTACAAGCACATCCCGGTCTACTACCCGGATGGTGTCGGTGCGGTCGGCGGCGTCGTCGGCATGGTCGGCGGGCTTGGCGGTTTCGTGCTGCCCATCGCCTTCGGCCTTCTGAAGGATGCGACCGGCCTGTGGTCGAGCTGTTTCATCCTGCTCTTCGCCGTCGTCGCCGTCTCGCTGATCTGGATGCATCTGTCGATCCGCCAGATGGAACGCCGCGTCCCCTCCGTCTCTGCCGTCGCCGCGTAATCGAAGGAAACACCATGACCGAGAAACTCGTCATTATCGGCAATGGCATGGCGCCGGGGCGCATGCTGGAGCATCTGCTCGAGAAGGCGCCTGACCACTATCAGGTGACCATCTTCAACGCCGAGCCGCGCGTCAACTACGACCGCATCATGCTCTCGCCGGTGCTTTCCGGCGAGAAGGATTACGAGCAGATCATCATCCACGGTGACGGCTGGTACATCAAACACGGCATCACGCTCTACAAGGGCCACCGGATCGTCGCCATCGACCGCGATGCGAAGACCGTGACGTCCGATCACGGCGTGACGGAGAGCTACGACAAGCTGGTGATCGCCACCGGATCCGTGCCGTTCATCATACCGGTGCCCGGCAACACGCTGCCCGGCGTCATCACCTACCGCGACCTTGACGACGTGCAGGCCATGCTGCTTGCCGCCCAGTCACGCGAAAAGGCCGTGGTCATCGGCGGCGGCCTGCTCGGTCTCGAAGCCGCGGCCGGCCTTGCCGGCCGCGGCATGGACGTGACCGTCCTCCATGTCATGCCGACGCTGATGGACCGCCAGCTCGACCCCGCCGCCGGCTATCTCCTACAAAAAGAGCTGGAAGGGCGCGGCATCAAGATCATCTGCAAGGCCAACACCAAGGCAATCGTCGGCAATGGCAGGGTCGAGGGCAT
The DNA here is from genome assembly GCF_052438155.1 of Shinella sp. Lineage (NCBI taxonomy): Bacteria > Pseudomonadati > Pseudomonadota > Alphaproteobacteria > Hyphomicrobiales > Rhizobiaceae > Shinella > Shinella sp. The sequence goes on from NZ_JBQVPI010000027.1 coordinate 25,456, forward strand.
CGAGCTTGACGACGGCCGCATCATCCCCGCGACGCTCGTCGTCATGGCCGTCGGCATCCGCCCGAGCGTCGGGCTCGCCAAGGAAGCAGGCCTCGCCGTCAACCGGGGCATCGTCGTCGACAACGGCATGCAGACCTCCGACGGCAGCATTCTGGCGCTCGGCGAATGTGCCGAAGTGGCAGGCCAGGTCTACGGCCTTGTCGCGCCGCTCTATGAAATGGCCCGCGTCGCCGCGTCCCATCTCGCCGGCGAGCGCAGTGCGGCCTTCGTCCACTCCGATACGCCGACGAAACTCAAGGTCACCGGCATCGAGCTGTTCTCGCTTGGGGATTTCGCCGACGGTGACGACCGCGAGGAGATCGTGCTGCGCGATGCCTCGGCCGGCGTCTACAAGCGGCTGGTGCTGAAGGAAAACCGCATCATCGGCACGGTGCTTTACGGGGAAACCTCGGATGGCGCCTGGTTCAACGATCTCAAGAAGAAGGCCGTCGACATTGCCGAGATGCGCGAGACGCTGATCTTCGGCCAGGCCTACCAGGGGGGCGCCCCGCTGGACCCTATGGCGGCCGTTGCAGCCTTGCCGGATGATGCGGAAATCTGCGGCTGCAACGGCGTCTGCAAGGGCAGGATCGTCTCGACCATAACGGACAAGGGCCTGACGTCGCTCGACGACGTGCGCGCCCACACCAAGGCGTCCGCCTCCTGCGGCTCCTGCACCGGCCTCGTCGAGCAGCTGATGACGCTAACGCTTGGGGAAAGCTACAACCCTGCGGCCGTCCAGCCGATGTGCGGCTGCGCCGATCTGGGCCATGACGACGTGCGCCGCCTGATCAAGGCGAAGGGGCTGAAGACCATTCCCGCCGTCATGCAGGAACTGGAATGGAAAACGTCCTGCGGCTGCGCCAAATGCCGGCCGGCCCTCAACTACTACCTCGTCTGCGACTGGCCGGACGAATATGCCGACGACTACCAGTCGCGCTTCATCAACGAGCGCGTGCACGCCAACATCCAGAAGGACGGCACCTATTCCGTCGTGCCGCGCATGTGGGGCGGGGTCACCAATGCGGGCGAACTGCGCGCTATCGCCGACGTGGTCGACAGGTTCGAGATCCCGCTGGTCAAGGTGACGGGCGGCCAGCGCATCGATCTGCTCGGCATCGAGAAGGAAGACCTGCCCGCCGTCTGGGCTGATCTCGGAAAGGCCGGTTTCGTTTCGGGTCAGGCCTATGCCAAGGGCCTGCGCACGGTGAAGACCTGTGTCGGCTCCGACTGGTGCCGCTTCGGCACGCAGGATTCCACCGGCCTCGGCATCAAGATCGAGAAGTTCATGTGGGGTTCGTGGACACCGGCCAAGCTGAAGCTGGCTGTCTCCGGCTGTCCGCGCAACTGCGCCGAGGCGACCTGCAAGGATATCGGCGTCATCTGCGTCGACAGCGGTTTCGAGATCCATTTTGCGGGTGCTGCCGGCCTCGACATCAAGGGCACGGAGGTGCTCGGCCTCGTGAGAACGGAGGAAGAGGCGATGGAGCACATCGTGGCGCTGACGCAGATGTATCGCGAGCAGGCGCGTTATCTCGAGCGCATCTACAAATGGGCAAAACGCATCGGCCTCGAGGAAATCCGCCGCCAGATCATCGGCGATGCGGACAAGCGCAAGGCCTATTACGAGCGTTTCGTCTTTTCCCAAAAGTTCGCCCAGGTCGACCCTTGGTCGGAGCGTGTCTCCGGCAAGGACAAACACGAGTTCAAGCCGATGGCGACGATCGGCTACAATCAGGCTGCGGAGTAAACATGGACAGGACCTGGATCGCCATCGGCACCATCGCCGACATTCCGCCGCGCGGCGCGCGCTGCGTGAAGACACCGCAAGGCAAGGTTGCCGTCTTCCGCACCGCGGAAAACGAGGTGTTCGCCATCGAGGATCATTGCCCGCACAAAGGCGGGCCGCTCTCGCAAGGGATCGTCCATGCCAAGGCGGTCACCTGCCCGCTGCACAACTGGGTGATTTCGCTCGAAACCGGCAAGGCCCTCGGGGCGGACGAGGGGGCGGTGAAGACCATTCCGCTGCGCAATGACGATGGCGCGCTGTTCATCGCGCTCGAAAGCCTGATGATGGCGGCCGAATAGGATGGAAAATCCGGTCAAGACAACCTGCCCCTATTGCGGCGTCGGCTGCGGGGTCATCGCGACGATCGACGAAGCCGGCACCGTCTCCGTCGAAGGCGATCCGGACCATCCCTCGAATTATGGCCGGCTCTGCTCGAAGGGCACGGCGCTGGCCGAGACGATCGACCTCGAAGGCCGCCTGCTGCACCCGCAGATCGACGGCCGGCGCGCCGGGTGGAACGAGGCACTCGACCTTGTCGCCGAAAAATTCTCGCAAGCCATTGTCGAGCACGGGCCGGATTCCGTCGCCTTCTACGTCTCCGGCCAGTTGCTTACCGAAGACTATTACGTCGCCAACAAGCTGATGAAGGGGTTTATCGGTTCGGCGAATATCGACACCAATTCGCGGCTCTGCATGTCCTCCTCCGTCGCCGGCCACCGCCGGGCCTTCGGATCGGACACGGTGCCGGGAACCTACGAGGATCTGGAGCTTGCCGATCTGGTCATCCTGACCGGCTCGAACCTCGCCTGGTGCCATCCCGTGCTTTACCAGCGGTTGGCGGCAGCCAAGGCCAGGCGACCTGCGATGAAGGTGGTCGTGATCGATCCGCGCCGCACCATGACAGCCGATCTCGCCGACCTGCATCTGGCTCTTCGCCCGGATACGGATGTGGCGCTCTTCGTCGGCTTTTTTGCGCATCTGGTGGCAAACAATGCGATCGATCAGAACTATGTTGCCGCGCATACGACGGGTTTTGCCGAAACCTTCGCCGCAGCTTCGAACGTATCTTTTGCCGACGTGCTGGAGCAGACCGGTCTCCCGGCCATGCAACTCCGCGAGTTCTATCGCCTTTTCACGACGACGGAAAAGGTCGTGACCTGCTACAGCCAGGGCGTCAACCAGTCGTCCTCGGGCACCGACAAGGTCAACGCCATTCTCAACTGTCACCTCGCCACCGGCCGCATCGGCCGGCCGGGCATGGGGCCGTTTTCGTTGACCGGCCAGCCGAACGCCATGGGCGGGCGCGAGGTCGGCGGGCTGGCCAATATGCTTGCCGCCCATATGGCGATCGAAAATGCAGAGGATCGCGACCGCGTCCAGCGCTTCTGGCAATCGCCGACGATCGCCGACAAGCCGGGGCTGAAGGCGGTGGATTTGTTTCAGGCCGTGGCGGAGGGGCGCATCAAGGCGCTCTGGATCATGGCGACAAACCCTGTCGTCTCGATGCCGGATGCCGATGCCGTCGAAGCGGCGCTCAAGGCCTGTCCCTTCGTCGTCGTCTCCGACATCCTGGAAGAAACGGATACGACCCGTCACGCCGATGTGCTGCTGCCCTCGCTCGGCTGGGGCGAAAAGGACGGCACGGTCACCAATTCGGAACGGCGCATCTCCCGCCAGCGCAATTTCCTCGATGTGCCGGGTGAGGCGAGGGCGGACTGGTGGCAGCTTTGCGAGGTTGGCCGGCGCCTCGGTTTCAAGGGCGCCTTTGACTACGGCTCGCCCACACGGATTTTCCGGGAGCACGCGGCACTTTCGGCTTTCGAGAATGACGGCCAACGCGACTTCGATATCGGCGCCTGCAGCGAGTTGGAGGGCCAGGCCTACGATGCGCTTCCCCCTTTCCAATGGCCGCAACCCGCCGGCAGCGAGCCCGCAGAGCACCGCTTTTTCGCCGATGGTGGCTTCTATCATGCGGACGGCAAGGCCCGGTTCATTGCCATCGAGCCGGTTGCCTGCGATCGCACCGATACGGCCTACCCCTTCACGCTGAACACCGGTCGCATCCGCGACCAGTGGCATACGATGACCCGCACGGGAAAAAGCGCGCGTCTCTCCACCCATATCGCCGAACCCTTTGCCGAACTGCATCCACGCGATGCAGTGGAGATTGGTGTTGGCAATGCCGGTCTCGTCGAAATCGAGAGCCCCCGGGGCAAGGTGGTCGTGCGCGCGCTCATCACGGAGCGCCAGGCACGCGGCAGCATCTTCGTGCCGATGCACTGGAACGATCAGTTTTCGGCGCAGGCCCGCATCGACGTGGTGGTGGTGCCCATCGTGGATAGCATCTCCGGCCAGCCGGCGTCGAAAAACGTGGCCGTAGCGGCTCGCCGGTTCAAGGCGGCGCAGTATGGCTTCGCCGTCTCGCAGGGCAAGCCGAGGGGGCTTGATGCCAGCTATTGGGCATTGGCGAAGGCGGAGGGCGGCTGGCGGGTGGAGCTTGCCTTTGATCAACCGGTCGAGGATTGGAGCGCCTGGTGCCGCCGCACCTTCGTGGTGCCGGGTGGCGTTGAGCCGCTCGGTTACGCCGATCGGCAGACCGGCGATCTTCGGCTTGCCTTTTTCGATGGGCCGCACCTGCGCGCTGCCTTGTTTCTCGCTAGCGAACCGGTCGCCGTCGCCCGGAACTGGGCGATTGCGCAACTGACGGCCGAACACACCAACCTGCGCAAGCGCTTTGCCCTGGTCGCCGGCCGGCCAGGCGCCGACAAGCCGGATCCTGGCGCGACCGTCTGCGCCTGCTTTGGCATCGGGGTCAACCAGATCGTCGCCGCCGTGCGCGGCGGCAGCCACAGTGTCGAAGCCATCGGCAAGCAGCTCAATGCCGGAACCAATTGCGGCTCCTGCCGCGCCGAGATCAAGGGGATCATCGATGGATGTCTTGCCGCAGCCGCGGAATGATGGCCCGCCGCGCATGGAGCCGCTCGCCAAGCTCCCGGTGTTCTGGGCGCTGGAAGGAAAGCGCGTCGTCGTCGCCGGTGGCTCGGATGCCGCCGCCTGGAAGGCGGAGCTGCTCGCCGCCTGCGGCGCGCATGTCGATGTCTATGCGGAAGCGTTCGACGAGACGTTCGAAATGTTGCTCTCTCGCGCACCAGATCACCCGGCCGCAAAATTTACACCGCATCGGCGGCGTTGGGCGCCGGATGATCTTGGCGGTGCCTCCCTCGCTATTGCAGACTGCGAGGATGAAGCGGATGCGCGGACGTTCTCCGCTGCCGCCCGCGCGGCTGGCGTGCCGGCCAACGTGATCGACAAGCCGGAATTCTGTCAGTTCCAGTTCGGCTCCATCGTCAACCGCTCGCCGGTCGTCATCGCGATCTCGACGGATGGCGCGGCCCCGATCCTGGCACAGACCATCCGCCGCAAGATCGAGGCGCTGTTGCCGCGCAGCCTGAAAAGCTGGGCGACACTGGCGCAATCGCTACGCGACGCGGTCAATCGGCGTCTTGCACCCGGTCAACAGCGCCGCACCTTCTGGGAGCGCTTTTCCGATCTCGCTTTCGCAACGACGGATACGCCGGAGGAGGGCGTAGGCGGGGTGCTTCTTGCTGATGCCGAAAGGCTCGCGGAAGCCCCCGCCATCGGCTCCGTCGCGCTGGTCGGCGCCGGCCCGGGCGATGCCGAGCTTCTGACCCTCAAGGCCGTGCGCGCCTTGCAGGCCGCCGATATCATCCTCTTCGATGATCTGGTGTCGACGGAGGTTCTGGAACTCGCCCGCCGCGAGGCAAAGCGCATGCGGATGGGCAGGCAAGACGGACGGGCACGCTACCGGCCGGCGGATGTTGGCGACATGTTGGCCAAGCTCGCCAAGGCGGGAAAGCGCGTCGTCTGTTTGACGCCTGGCGATCCGATGATGTTCAGCGGTGCCGGCGAGATGATGGCACGCCTTTGCCGTGAAGACATCCCTGTCCATGTCGTTCCCGGCATCCATGCTGCCACACTCCGACCAGCCTTGGTCGGCCTGCCGCATCGCCCTCGATCAGGCGGTGCCGCCGGTTATGGTGTAAGCGGCGGTGCCGTCGCTCGCACAGGCGATCACGATATGCCCATAGGGTTCGCGCCACTCGCTGTGGATGTGGCTGTTCTGCTCCAGCTCGAGGCTCGCGCTCACCTCAACACCGTCTTGCCGGAACGCGACCGGCTGGCCGTTCACCGTCAGCCAGAGCAGCGGGGTCTGGCTTTGCGCCCGTATTGACAGCCGTTGGTGTCCGGGGCCATCGGGCACGACCGAGGCGTCGAGGCTGAGGCCCGGCGTTTCCGACAGGTCCGTTGATGTAGAGGCGGGCAGTTCCGAAAGCTCGGGCGTTCGTGGCGGCGTTTCGCGATAGGTGCCGGTCTGCTCGAAGGCGCAGGCATAGCTCAGCAATGCCGTGTCGTTCCAGGCCCGGCAGGCAAAGGTCAGTCCAGCCGGCATTGCGATATCGGCCAGCATTCCCATCGGAACGGTCACCGTTGGAATACCCAGATGGCGGATCGCCAGATTGCCGTTGGCGACCCAGGTGCCGTTTCGCCAGGCGAGATCCGCCGAAGCAGGGTTTACATCGGCATCCGCCGGACCGATGTCGGCAACGGCCGGGAAGATCACCGCATCAAGCCCCAGCCTGTCCATCCAGGCTTCGAAATCGATGCGCCGGGTTTCCTCAAGTCCCCTGAAGCCCTCGGCCAGGTCGGGAATCTCGGTAAACGAGGCGACGGGATGGTTGCGCAGATGGGCGGCGTAGCCGGAAATGCTGTCGTCGAAACCGTGGTACTGGTCGGGCAGGCTGCCTTTCGGCGCAGGGAAGATGCGGGCGCTATCGACATCGGTCAGGCGCGACAGGTTGGGGTCGGCATTGGCCGCGAGGAAATCGTCCCAGGCCCAGGCCGAAAGGTCGACGATCTCACGGTGTAGATAGTCGGGGCTGACGAGGCCGCGCGTCGAAATGGTCGGCGCACCTGGCCGGTCTCCCTCGTAGTTGCTGATGACCGGGAAATCGGTGACCACCACCTCGGCACCGGCCGCCTCGAGCGCTGCCCTTGCGGCCACACAGAGTGCCAGCATCGAGGCGCGCGTTTCGATCCGCCGGCCAGTCGCGCCACCGATACCCACCGTCTCGTCGGTTCCCGCTTCCGGGTCGGCGTTGATATACATTGCCGGCAGGCCGAAGCGCTTGCCTGCAAGGCTCGCCGTCCGGGCAAGCCCGGCATAGGACCGCGGTCGGATTTCGGAGGCTTTCGGGATCGATACCCAGGTCTGGCGGCGCCAGAGATCACCGCGGCTGTCGGGATCGTCGGCGACGATGATATCGAGCAGTTCTAGCATGTCCGCCATCGAACGGCTGTGCGGCACCACGACGTCCATGGTCGGCACGAGCGGCCAGTTGCCGCGCACGGAGATCACGCCGCGGCTTGGCGTATAGGCGCAGAGCCCGTTGTTGGCGGCGGGTGCGCGCCCGCTGGACCAGGTTTCCTCGCCAAGCCCGAAGGCTGCGAAGCTTGCCGCCGTCGCCGTTCCCGATCCGTTGGACGAGCCCGAACCGAAGGCGGCGGTCAGCCAATCGGCATTGTAGGGGGATTCCGCGCGCCCGTAGACCCCGCGCTGCATGCCGCCATTGGCCATCGGCGGCATGTTCGTCAGTCCGATCAACACCGCACCCGCGGCCCGCAGCCGGGAAATCGCGAAGGCATCCTCTGTCGCGATCAGGTCGGCAAAGGCCGGTGAACCGGAGGCGACGCTCAGCCCTTTCACCTTGTAGCTGTCTTTGGCGGTATAGGGGATGCCGTCGAGCGGACCGCGGCTTTCATTGCGCGCGCGCCGCAGGTCCGACGCCTGTGCCTCGGCGAACATATCGGGGTTGAGCACGGGCACGGCGTTGAGGGTGATACCGTGGCGGTCGTAGTGTGCAATGCGATTCAGATAGGCTGCGACCAGAGCGACGCTGGTCGTCTCGCCCGACTCGAGTGCTGCGCGCAACGTATCAATCGAAGCTTCGACAACCTTCATCAGTGCCCTCCCGCACGGGTTTGCGTCACCGCCACGAGCACGACTATGGCCTTCGGCAATGCGGCTCGATGGTTGTAGGTCCAGGTTTTTTCACGGGCAATGTCTCATCTGGGATAGGGACGGATAACCATCTCCGCCGGATTGCGGCTGACAGCACGATTGCATCTGGCGGGATGGCGGGACAATGCTACGATCCCGAACGGCCGATCAACGGCCGCCAAGAGAAAAGGAAGAAGGATGGAGCAGTCCGCCCTGATCGAAATCGGTTTGCCGGCCGCTGTCTTCATCATCATGGCCGGTATAGGCCTGACGCTCGCCCCTTCCGATTTCCAACGTGTTGTCATGCGGCCGAAAGCCCTGATCTGGGGCATCGTGGCAGCGCTTCTGCTTCTTCCCCTGGCGAGCATATCGATTGCGATGGTTATGGGCCTGCCGTCCGAGATTGCGATCGGCCTGGTCATCGTTGCCGCCTGCCCGATCGGCACGACATCCAGCCTGTTTTCCTATCTGGGGCGGGGTGACCTAGCGCTGTCGATCGCTTTGAGCGCTCTCGGCTGCCTCGTTGCAATTGCAACGCTGCCGCTGTTTGCGAATTTCGCGATCGAGCGCTTCAGCGATGGCGATGTTCGTGTCTACCTGCCCGTGCTGCGCACGATCGGCATGATGCTGGTCATCATCCTGCTTCCTGTCATTCTCGGCATGTGGGTCCGGCACAAGGTGCCGGCCCTTGCTACCCGCGCTGAAAAGATGGTTGGCGCCTTTGGCCTTGTGGTGCTGGTGGTCTTGATCGTCGGCATCGGCATCTCGGTCTACGGCCGATGGGCAGAAATCCTTGTCAGCGCTGGACCGGCCGTCGTCGTCCTGGTCTTTTGCGGTGTGGCAATCGGTTTTCTCGGCTCGCGCCTGCTTCGCCTGTCCCCCGCCGAGGCGATGGCGGTCACCACGTCGATCAGCATTCGAAACGCGGCTGTCGGCATGTTGCTTGCGATCACCATGATGAATTCGCCGGAAATCGCCGTGCCGCCGGCGCTGTTCGGGCTGCTGATGTATGCCGTCGGCTTCGGCCTTGTTGTCTATGGTCGCAAAACGATAGAGCCAGCATCTTGAGGCTTTGACGCGGCGGCTTTCAGATCGAAGCTGGCGCGGTAGCCCAACTTCGGCGACGGTCAAAGAGCATGACTTGTTCCTCACCATGGCCTGGCCGAAGTGGTCGTGAAGCCGTCCCCTTCGGAAGCATCATCGCCGGCGCGAGGACGGCTTGAAACTGCGCAGAATTCGCGTATAAGCGCCGCCAACGTGTTTCTGGAAAGGGAGCGGATCGATGCAAAACATCTCCTCACGCCCCATCGGGGTTTCGGTCTAACTCAGCCTGGCTGAGGATGACCGTTCGGCCTGCCGTTTTCGACGGCGGACAGCGAATACCTATCCAGAGTTATCATCATGGGCAATTCTTCCGGGGACATCACTGTCCCCAACCAGCCGGCATGCGTGCCGGCCGCTATCCATCACTATTTTTCGGACAAAAGCTGTATTGAGGGTGCTGCCCTTGATCAGCTCGAGAAAATGTCGCGCCTGCGCGGCGTCAGAAGCATCGCGGCCTTTCCGGATCTGCATCCGGGCAAGTATGGTGCGGCAGGCGTCGCACTTCTGTCAGACCGGCTGCATCCGCTGCTTGTCGGCAACGACGTTGGGTGTGGCATGTCTCTGTTCGAGCTCGATCTTCCCCTGCGGAAGCTGAAGCTGGACAAAGCCGCAAACCGTCTCCGGCGCTTCGACGCGCTGGCGATCGACGATCCGTCTGCGCGTCTCGATGGCGCCGGCCTTTCGGGCGACCTCTTTGCGGATGCGCTGGGAACGATCGGCGGCGGCAATCACTTCTGCGAACTGCAGGCGGTTGAAAATGTCTCCTCATCGGCATCCGGTATCGACCGCCAGAGCCTGTACCTGCTGGTGCATTCCGGTTCCCGGGGCTTCGGAGCGGCTGTCTTTTCCGACATCCTGTCGCGAGAACCGGACCTGATGTCGGGGCTCGATGCCGCGTCTCCGGCCGGTCTCCATTGGCTCGGCCTGCATGATCAATGTGTTGTCTGGGCATCGCTCAATCGCAGCCTGATCGCGCAAAAGGCGGCATCGGCGCTGGGTGCCGATTGCCGTCTGGTGGCCGACGTGCCGCATAACCTCGTTCGCCGGACGGCGGATGGTTATGTCCACCACAAGGGCTCGGCGGCCGTGGGTCCTGGCGCGATGGCCCCGGTCGCGGGGTCGCGTGCGACGCTCAGCTATGTCGTGCAGGCGACGGAAAAGGTTGTCGGCGCGCTTGGCGGCATATCGCACGGCGCGGGGCGCAAATACGACCGTGCCACGATGCACGGTCGCGTCGGCCGGACCCGCTCCGAGCGCGACGACCTGCTGCGCAATGCGTGGGGCGGCATTGCCATATGCGATGACCGCGATCTCGTCATCGAAGAGGCGCCTGCGCCTACAAGGATGCGGGACAGGTGGTTGCCGATCTCGAAGCGGCAGGGCTGGTCGAAAGCCTCGCTGCCATGCGGCCGCTTGTCACCTACAAGAAGGCGATCGACGAGGAGGACCGTGCCCGCCGCGCGGACAAGCAGGGTCACCGCCAGATGGGGAGGCACAAGCATGACCGCTATTGACCTGTTGATCACCTCCGGCAATGGCCCGGTCGAATGCCGGATCGCCGTCAAGGCACTTATCGATATCCTGGAAGCGGAAGCGAAGGCCCGTGCTTGTCTCTTAGAGGCAAACATCGGGGACATGCCGGATCGTCACGGCCCGAAATCCGCCCTCGTCAGCCTGGAGGGCGACGCGGCGTCGTCCATGGCTGCGGATTACTGCGGGACCGTGAAGTTTCTGTTCAAGAGCCCGGTGCGTCCCGGCCACAAGCGGCAGAACTGGTTTGTCTCCGTGCAGCGCATCGAAGTCGAAGGTGGGGAGGACATGGGGATCGATCCGCGTGACATCCGCTTCGAAACCCTGCGGGCTGGCGGGCCGGGCGGCCAGCACCAGAACACCACCGACAGCGCCGTTCGAGCCATTCACATTCCAACCCGACTGCGCGTCACCGCCCGCAACGAGCGCTCCCAGCATCGCAACAAGGCGCTGGTGATCCGGCAGCTCGTATCCATGCTTCAGCATCTGGAAGATAGGAAGACGGATACGGCAAAATCGGAACGCTTCATCGCCAACCGCTCGATCGAACGGGGCAACGAAGTGAAGGGTTCAAACTCTAGAGCACTTCCAGCCGAAGTGGCATCGCTTCGGCGTCGGATAATGCGGGAAAAACAAGAATCTAAAACAATTCCGGTGAACCAGATTTCACCGGAATTGTTTTAGCGTGATTGCATTGGCGCACTGGCCGGTCGCGGTGCGCCAATGCGGCATATGGGCGACTAGACGACGACGCCAGTGCGTGAGCCTAGGTCGGCTCATGCGTGGACGCGACGACACGCCAGGGCGGTTGTTCTCTTCAAGTCCGCGGTTTGGGCCTCGCTCCGACATGGGGAACCGACCGGAAATCTCCGCGGTGCACTTTTGCTGGAGGTGCCCTAGATTGACCGGCCTGTGAATTCGTCACACAGTGAAGGCATCGCAGTCGGGAGGTGGTGATGGACCATGTCCGCAAGTTCGCACCCGTCGCCGCAGAGGACGGGATCGTTGCCTCGAGTGTCTACGCGGCCGGCCGGAGGATCGCCGATATTCCCATCGAGGAAGCCGGCGAATGGGCGGGCAAGGACGGTCATGTCGTCTGGATCGGGCTTCTGGAGCCCAGCCGCGAGATTCTCCTCCGTGTCCAGGCACAGTTCAACCTGCATGACCTGGCGATCGAGGATGCCGAGCACCCGCATCAACGCCCCAAACTGGAGCAGTATGGTGATGCGCTGTTTATCGTCGCGCGCACCGCGCAGCTCATAGGGCGCCGCGTCACCTTCGGCGAAACCCATCTCTTTGTCGGCAAGGGCTATATTGTCAGCGTGCGGCACGGGCCGTCGACCTCCTATGCCACGGTTCGCGAGCATTGGGAGAGCTGCCCCCACTCGCTGGCCAAGGGCGAGGATTTCGTCCTCTACGCCATTCTGGATTTCATCATCGACAATTACATGCCCGTGCTGGAGCAACTCGAAACCGAGGTCGAGGAGATCGAGGACAAGGTGCTGGTCAAGCCGATGACGGGCAGCGAGATCGAACGGCTCTACATGATGCGCCGCGATCTCCTGCGGCTGCGCAACGCGGCACTTCCACTGGTCGAGGTCTGCCGGCGGCTGACAAGCTCCGACCTGCCGCAAATCCAGGCGGCGATGCATCCGCTGTTTCGTGACGTGTCCGATCACATCCGCACGGTACAGGAAAAGATCGACAGCCTGCGCGAAGTGCTGGCCTTCGCTTTCGAGGCGAGCCTTCTGGTCGGCCAGAGCCAGGAGACGGCCATTTCCAAGAAACTGGCCTCATGGGCAGCGATCCTCGCCGTGCCGACCGCGCTTGCCGGCATCTACGGCATGAATTTCAACGACATGCCGGAGTTGCGGATGCAATACGGCTATCCGATGGTGCTCAGCGCAATCATTGCGACCTGTTCGTTCCTGTACTGGCGGTTCCGCAAGAACGGCTGGTTGTGAAAGGCTACAGCGGCCTGAACCGGTCGTCCTCAAGCCACTTGTCAAAGAAATAGACGATCTGCTTGTGCCACCAGGGCCAGTCGTGGTTTGCATCCGTGCCCCAGAAGTCGACCCAGGCTGGAATGCCCTTGTCGCGTAGCACGGCTTCCAGACGGTGCGTATCCTCGATCATCGGCTCTTCCCAGGCCCCCTGACCACAACAGAAGAACAGGCGGCGTGAGCCTATGCGATCCAGCAGATCCCGCTCGTTCAATCCCGCCAGATAATTGACCGGCGAGTTGAAGTAGATCTGGCCGTCCAGCGTATCGCCGAAAAAATGGCGGGTGGAATAGACACCGCTCAGCGCGATCATGCCGGCAACCCGTTCAGGAAAGCGGAACAGAAAATTGCTGGCGTGAAAGGCGCCCATGGAACAGCCCGACAGGATCGGTGCGCGTCCGCCGATGGCGAGAACCTCCGGCAGCAGTTCCTCGTTTACATAGCGGAAGTAGGATTCGTGGCGGGCGATCCGGGCCGGCAGGTCGTGGCCGTTGGAAAAGAAGCTCTCGCCGTCGATGCCATCGACGGTCCATACCCGTAGCTCTCCGGCTTCGATGCGATCACTGAGCGCGCCAATGCCGCCGGAATCTTCATATTGATAGAAGCGCCCGTTGGACGTGGGGAAGACCAGAACAGGACGGCCGCCGTGGCCGTAGGTCTTGAACTCCATCTCCCGCCCGAGATGATGGCTGAAGCGCTTGTGGTATTCGATCTGCAACGGCTAACGCTCCACGTCTTGGATGAAGCGCACGATGGCTTTCACCTCTTCGAAATCCTCTGAACGGAACTGATAGGCGGCGTTGCCCATCGCCCGGCTGAACACGTCCTCGATCGGCGCGAAATGCACGATCCTGTCGCCATGGGCCGCGAGAATGGCCCGATGATCGTTGACATACCGAATATGGTTCTTCCGGCTGGCATAGCCGGTGTAGTAGCGCCCCGTAAAAGGCCCGCCAACCTTGTTGTTGACGATCATCCCAGCCCATTCGCGATAGACGTCCATGTCGTAGGAATAGTTGATGGCATCGGTCATCCATGCGCCCGGCGGGCGCATGTTGATTTCGAGCGCCACGATGCGCTTGTCGCCTCGGGTCTCGAAGAACTCGATGTGGAAGAATTTTTCGCGGATGCCGAAAGCCTTTACGGCGGCGCGCCCGGCCTTTTCCACCGCGGGGTCGATGAGGGGCAGGCAATAGTAGTTGAGATGGGAATTGGTGTTCACCACCTCCATGATGCTCTGCTCGAAACGATGGCTGGCGGCAAAGACGATGTGGCCATCGCGATCGACCAGCCCGTCATAGGTCAGCACGATGCCGTCGATGAACTCTTCGGCGACATAGCTGACACCCGGCAGCTTTGCCGTCTCGAAGACGTCGAGACCCGCGTTGTCGTTTACCTTCACCGTGTTGCTGGCGCCCGAGCCCTGATCCGGCTTGATCACGATTGGATAACCGACCTCGGCAATGAAAGCCTCCACGCCCGTCCGGTCGACATATTTGTGCTGCCGGATCGTCTGGACGCCCGCCTTCTTGAAGAAGGCGCTCATCTTCGATTTGTGCTTCAGGTTCTCGACGAAATCGCTGCGAATACCGGGAATGTTAAAATCGGTGCGGATCGCGGCGTCCTGTTCCAGCCAATGCTCGTTGAGCGATTCGAAGCGATCGATGCGGCCCCAGCGATGGATAAAATGGCCCATGGCGCGCAGGACCTGATCGGCATCCTCCATATCGGCGATGCGGTAATACTCGCTCAGGGCATTTTTCAGCCTAGGAGCGAGATGGTCGTAGGCGGTATCGCCAACACCCAGAACCGTGGCACCGGCCTTGTGGAGACGGTCGCAGAACTCGGTGCCGTTGGCAGGAAAGTGCGGAGAGAAAAACACGAACTTCACGAGGACCATACTCCCGAGAGACACGAGGAATACTCCGTCCTCGCACATTAGCCGACGTCGAAATGTTAAAGAAGCCGAGCGCAAACGCAAGCGCACCGTGGCTCCACTGGCATCGATCATCCATGCGGTTGGCGCTCGCAGCTAGAAGCGGCCCGGCGCAGGCTCGCCGAGGGACAGGAGTTCGCGCGACAATCTGTTCATGGTCTGCGCGCCGTCCGCCGTGATGAGGAACTGTTCCTCGATCATCAGGGCGCCGATGCCATCGGCATAGAAGGGAGCCTCCAGCGCCAGCACCATGCCGGGTTCGATGACGATGTCATTGCCATGCGACAGGAAGGGCCATTCCTCGATGCCCGCAGCCGCGCCGACGGAGTGGCCGAAATGGCCGCGGTAATATTCGTGGAAGCCATGCCGGCGCATGGTGCCAAGCATCGTTTCGTGCACCTGGCCGAACGTGTTGCCGGGTCTGAGCACCTCGACGCCGGCCAAAAACGCCTCTAGCAGCGCCTTGTAAATCTCCCCGGCGAGCGGCGAGGCCTTGCCCCAGACGAAAGTCCGTGCGCCATCGGACGAATACCCATCGACCAGCGTGCCGACATCGGCCTTGATGAGGTCACCCTCGCCAAGGATCGCGCCGCCGTTTTGCAGGTCCGGACCGATGGAAATGTAGGCCCAGTGGCCGGACAGCGCATGCCCGCCACGCGCGGCGGCCTCGGTCGCGCCAACGAGCCACGCGGCGGAAAGTGCCGCGATGCTGACGCCGGAATGTGCGGTTTGCATCAGCGTCTCAAGCCCGGCTTCGGCGCAATGGCTCGCCTGACGCAGCCGCTCGATTTCCCGTTCATTCTTGATCAGGCGCAGGCGCCGGACGATGTCGCTCGCATCCCGCCAGTTCACGCCCGGCGTTTCCGTCTTCAATAGGGCGAAATCGGCGGTGGGCATGAAGTCGAGATCGATCCCCAGTGTGGCATTGGAGAGGCCGCGCTCGGAAAGGATATCGGCAAGCAGCCGGAAGCACGTCTGCTGATCGAATGTCTCCGGACGATGTCCCGTGTTGCCGCTGGCGCGGTAGGCCGCATCAATGTCCGCAATCGTGCGGGCGCCCTGTGCGGTCACGCCATCGATCCAAATGCGGTGGGTTCGAACGTCGAGCGGCTCGGGTAGATGCCGCGCGCCGGCAGCCGCGTGGTCGCTCATGATTGCCGCAAGCTGCGCTGTGGCGTCCGTCGGGACGACGGCGATGGCCGATCCTGCGCGGCCCCACATGGTGGCGACACCCGCTGCGAGGCCCGTCGCATAGCGAAACGCTTCCGGCCGGAAGAGAACCATGCCGTCCAGCCCGTCTGCCACAAGCAGCGTCTCAGCCCTCGCGCGGTTCATGTCGCCCATTGTGTCCTCACCTGCTCATCATGCGCCCGCGGCAACGGGCGCGAAAACTAACCATGGATTTGCCTATCGTTGAAAGACAATTCCCTTTAATTTCCGCAAATTGGAGTGGATACGGATACCTTCCGTGCGCAAGGATCCATACAATCCATGCCCACGACAGGCCGTTGCCAACGGCAGTATTGAAATAGGAGAATGAGATGAGCGGCTTCAGGACGACAGGGCGCAACAACCGTGCGGTAACGACGGTACTCGCTGTTGGGCTCGGTTTGGGTGTCTTCGGTCAGGCGCACGCCGCCGAGAGCGACCCGGACGCGACCGTCAACATCGGCTCGCTCTATGAGCCGCAGAATCTCGACAACACCGCTGGCGCGGGGCAGGGCATCAATGAAGCCTTCAACGGCAATGTCTATGAGGCACTGTTTCGCCTGACGGATGCCGGCACGGTGGAACCGGTGCTGGCGAAGGACACCAAGATCAGCGAAGATGGCCTGACCTATACGTTTACGCTGCAATCCGGTGTGACCTTCCATTCCGGCGCGCCGCTCACCTCGAAAGACGTGAAGTTCTCGATTGAGCGCGTGACGGCGGAAACCTCGAAAAGCTCGCGCAAGAACAGCCTCAAATCCATTGCCGGCATCGAAACGCCGGACGATGCGACAGTAGTCGTGAAGCTTGCTTCACGCTCGATCTCGCTACCCTATAATCTGAGCTACGTCTGGGTCGTCAACGACGAGGCGGTGGATCTGCAGGCAAAGGAAGACGGCACGGGCCCCTATGCGCTGCAGGACTGGCGCCGCGGTTCGTCGCTGGCGATTGCCCGCTTTGACACATACTGGGGCGAAAAGCCGAAGAACGGCGAGGTGGTCTTCCAGTATTTCACGGAAGCAACCGCGCTCAACAACGCGCTTCTGACCGGCTCGGTCGATATCATCACCTCCGTGCAGAGCCCGGATTCGCTGGCGCAGTTCAAGGACAATCCCGACTTCACCGTCAGCGAAGGCAAGTCGACGACCAAGCTACTGCTGGCCTATAACGATCGCGTCGCACCGTTCGACAATGTGAAGGTTCGCAAGGCCTTGGCGCGCGCTATCGACGACGAGAAGTTGCTGAAGGCCGTGTGGGGCGACTATGGCACGCTCATCGGCTCCTTCGTGCCGCCGACCGACCCGTGGTATGTCGATCTGACCAAGGTTGATGCTTACGACCCCGAAAGCGCGAAGGAACTGCTCAAGGAAGCGGGCTATCCGGATGGCTTCAGCTTCACCATCGATACGCCGAACTACGACCCGCATCCGATCGCAGCGCAGTTCATCCAGAGCGAACTGGCCAAGATCGGCGTGAAGGTCGAGATCAACGTGATCACGGCCAACGAGTGGTACACCAAGATCTACAAGGCGCATGACTTCCAGGCGACCTTGCAGGAGCACGTCAATCACCGCGACATCGTGTTCTACGGCAACCCTGATTTCTACTGGGGCTACAACAATCCCAAGGTCGTTGACCTCATCAAGCAGTCGGAAGAAAGCGCGACCGACGCGGCGCAGACCGAAAAGCTCAAGGAAGCCAACACGATCATCGCGGAAGATGCGGCCAGCAACTGGTTCTACCTCTACCCGCAGATCGTGGTGTCCAAGGCATCGGTCACCGGCTATCCGTTGAACGGCCTGAACTCGCAGTTCTTCGCCTACGGCATCACCAAGGCTTCCGACTAACGGCTCGCAAAAGAGCCTCATGCTCGACAGCGCACGCCGCCTGAACTAGGTTCGGGCGGCGTTTACGCGTGAGAGGTAGACACCATATTTTCCTACATCATCCGCCGCTCGGCCATCCTGGTTCTGTCGGTCGTTATCGCTGCCATAGTGCTGTTTCTGCTGTTGCGTCTTCTGCCCGGAGATCCGGCCAATGCGCTGGTGTCCGTGGGAGCGGACGCTGAGCAGATCGAGGCCGCTCGCCGGCAGGTGGGCTCCGATCTGCCGCTCTACGAACAATTCCTGCGCTTCATCACCAGCCTTGCGCGTTTTGATCTCGGCAATTCCTTCGTCAGCGGGGCGCCGGTGCTGGCTGAAATCGGCAAGCGCCTCATCGTCACGGTGCCGCTGACGCTGATGGCCTTTGTCGTCGCCATCGCCCTTGCCGTGCCGCTCGGCATCCTGTCGGTCGTGCGCCAGAACCGCTGGTACGGCGGGCTGATCTCGGTTGTCTCGCAACTCGGCATCGCGGTGCCGGTGTTCTGGATCGGCATCCTGCTGGTCACGGTCTTTGCGGTCAATCTGCGGCTGTTTCCCTCCGGTGGCTTCCCGTCTCGTGGCTGGCAGTCACCGGGTTCCGCCTTCCAGGCGCTTGTTCTGCCCGTTGCGACCATTGCCATCGTCATGTCGGCCTCGCTGATCCGCTACGTGCGCTCGGCCACGCAGGACGTGCTGGGCAGCGAATACCTGCGCACTGCCCGCGCACTCGGGGCGACCTTTTCCGAGGCGATGGTGCGGCACGGCATCCGCAACGGTGCCGTGCCGGTCATTTCCGTGCTGGGGATCGAGCTTGCGTCCACCTTGCTGGGGGCGGTGGTGGTGGAGCGGGTATTCTCGCTGCCCGGCCTCGGCTCGATGCTGCTTTTGGGCATCGAGCAGCGCGACTATCCCAATGTGCAGGGTGTGCTCTTCGTCTCCACGCTGCTGGTGCTGCTCGTCGGCTTTGCCGCGGACCTCGTTCAGCGGCTCATTGATCCCCGTCTGCGCAGTCGGGTGGCCGGAGGTGACCCATGAGCGTTTCTGAAAAAACAGCTGCCGGGACCGCCGCGCTGCAGACGACATCGATGCCATGGCCATTGATGATCGGCGGTCTTCTTGTGGGGCTGCATGTCGTTGTTGCACTTCTTTCGCTTGTCTGGACGCCATACGGGGTGGGCGACATGGCCGGCGGCCGTCTCGAGGGGCCTTCCCTTGTCCATTGGGCAGGAACGGACCGACTGGGCCGCGACCTGATGAGCCAGATCATGATCGGTTCGCGCATCGCCCTTATCGTCGGCTGCGGCGCGGTTGCCCTCAGCGCTCTGATCGGCGTGACCTTCGGCATCCTCGCTGCCTTCTCGACGCGCACGCTCGATGACGTGCTGGCCGCGACGCTCGACATCCTGATCGCCTTTCCGACGCTGCTCCTCGCCATGCTGATCGTCGCCTCCAGCGACGGCGCGAGCCTTTGGACCGCGATCCTCGCCATCGGTATTGCCGGTTCGGCGATCGTGGCACGGCTGACCCGCATTCTGGCCAAACGCATCCTCGCAATGGACTACATTACGGCTGCGCGGATTTCCGGCACGTCATGGTGGGGCATCGTCCGCATTCACGTTCTGCCCAACATATGGCCGACCCTGATCGTCAATTTCGCTCTGCAATTCGGCCTTGCGGTCATCGCCGAGGCATCGCTCTCCTATCTCGGGCTTGGCGCGCCTCCGCCCAATGCCTCTTGGGGCCGGCTGTTGCAGGAGGCGCAGGCCTCCGTCTATACCGCCCCCTTCGGGGCCATCATTCCCGGCCTTGCACTGGTTTCGCTGGTCATCGGCCTCAATCTTTTTGCCGATGGCTTGCGCGATGCCGCGGACCCCACCCGCAGGAGGAGCCGATGAGTGCTTTGCTGTCGGTCGAAAATCTCGAGATAAGGACTACCAGCCGCACACTCCTCTCCAGCGTGTCGTTTTCGATCGCGCCCGGCGAAAGGGTCGGGCTGATCGGCGAATCCGGTTCCGGCAAGTCCCTCACGGCCTTGGCGGCACTTGGTCTTCTGCCAGATTCCATGCGCGTCGCCGGCTCGATCCTGTTGGATGGCCAACAGGTTGTCGGTGCGCGTGACCGCGCGCTCGTTCCGCTGCGCGGACGAAGCGTGGCGGCAGTCTTTCAGGAACCGATGACGGCCCTCGATCCGCTGATGCGCATCGGCGATCAGGTGGGTGAGGTGGTTCGTCGACGCGCTGCGCGTGATGGAAGACGGCCGGGAAAAGCGGAGGTGAGGGCACAGGTCTGGGCGCTGCTGGAGCGTGTCGCCCTTCCTGATCCGGCGCGTATTGCCAAGGCCTGGCCGCACGAGATTTCGGGCGGTCAGCGCCAGCGTGCGGCCATTGCCATGGCGCTGGCCTGCCGGCCAAAACTGCTGATAGCCGATGAACCGACGACCGCGCTCGATGTTACCACGCAGGCGGAAATCCTAAAATTGCTGGAGGCGCTGGTGCGTGACGAGGGCATGGGCCTGATGTTCATCAGTCATGACCTTCCGGTCGTGACGACAATCGCCGAGCGGGCGCTGGTGATGCAACAGGGAAGGCTCATCGAAGAGGGACCGGTCGGCACGCTTTTCAACCAGCCGACACATGCCTATACGCAAGGGCTCGTCGCCGCCGCCCGCGCCTTTGATGCGGCGCTGGAGATGGCACCATGACACTTCTCGATCTTGCCGGTGTATCCTTTGCCTATGCGAGCGGCACCAAGGTGTTGCACGACGTCAATCTCGCGGTGGAAGCTGGCAGCAATCTCGGCATCGTCGGGGAGTCCGGCTCCGGCAAGACGACGCTGTTGAAACTGCTTCTCGGACTGGAACGCGCCTCCGTTGGCTCGATTATGTTCCGCGATGCGCGGCTGGATGCCGCCAACCGCAGTTTCATGCGGGGGTTTCGCCGCAGCGTGCAGGCGGTCTTCCAGGATCCCTATTCCTCGCTCGATCCCCGCCAGCGGGTGTTCGAGATTATCGCCGAGCCGCTGCGCTCTCTGAAGATCGAAACCGATATTGCGGCGGCGGTAGCGCAGGCGCTCCGGGATGTCGACCTGCCGGGCGATGCGGCGGGGCGTTATCCGCACGAATTTTCCGGCGGCCAGCGCCAGCGTATAGCCATTGCACGCGCCATCGTCGCAAAGCCCGATCTCGTCATTGCCGACGAAGTGGTCAGTGCACTGGATCTGACGACGCGCACTCGCATCATCGATCTGCTGCGCAGCTTGTCAGCACGCATGACCTTTATCGTCGTTTCGCACGATATCGCCCTTGTAGCGCTGCTCTGTGAGAGGCTCGTCGTTCTGGAAAAGGGCAGGATCGTCGAACAGGGCGCTACCCGGGACATTCTGGCCCGACCTGCGCATCCCTACACGCAGAGACTGTTGGCCAGCACGCCAAGGATGCCAGCTAGTGCCTGATGCCGGTGCCGCCGAACATGGCCGCTTCTTGGAAAAAAAGATACTGCTCAGGCCGAAAGCGGGAAACCATTTTCCATTTTCGTGACGCGTGAGGAGAATATTGGATTTTTCTTCCGTTGCTGCGGAATTTCCGCTTGAGAAATTCCCGCGAAAATAGTACATAGAAATTATAGATTATTGACCCGCTTGGCAGGAGGCAATCAGAATGAGCAATTCCGCATTGATGCCCATGGTCGATGTCTTTGGCGCTGTCCGCCAATCGTGTCGTGCTTTCCTTTGCGTTGAATGTGCCTCCTAGCCCTCTACGGGCTGTTTCAGCGACCAAGTCGAAAGTTCTTCATCATGAGCAAGCAAGTTATTGAATATGCGGGCGTGCCCGTTGGCATTGCCGTGCCCGAAAATGGTGCGTTGCGCTTCATTGCCGTCAAGTTCCATGTGTTTGATCTGGATCAGCACCGGTTTGCCAATCTCGGCCAACTCAATGGGGCAGTCCGCTCCCATATGTCATCGGACGAGCGGCTTGCCGCCTGAAGGCGTCGATTTTCCGTCGGGGCGATGGCGATAGAACACGTTCTCGCAATGCCGTGCCGAAGTGTCTGACATGAGGCCTGCAAAGAGGCTGCATCCCGGCGCCTACCTGGGCGCCAAGTTCAGTTTCCTGCACCTGAAATCCTTCACACTGTAGCTCGAGGTGGAGAAGTTTGAAGTCTTTTGCATGGCGGATAACCGCGTCGTGCTCAACATGCCAATCGAGGCGCTGTGGGATAGGGCCGATGTCCTGGTTCAGGCCCGCGCAGACAGCGTGACGGCAGACGGCCGATGATCTGCTACGGCGAGTTGAGTTCCACCTCTGCATCTTCGTTGATTGCAGCGACCGAGGGGC
Source organism: Shinella sp. (assembly GCF_052438155.1). NCBI lineage: Bacteria > Pseudomonadati > Pseudomonadota > Alphaproteobacteria > Hyphomicrobiales > Rhizobiaceae > Shinella > Shinella sp. The sequence continues at coordinate 47,340 of NZ_JBQVPI010000027.1, forward strand.
TTCGAGGGGCTGTTCGGGCTTGGCAGCCTTCCCGGTATCGACCTCATACCGGAAATCGCCGTGCAGGCCGATACGGTAGCCTCCGGGCTTTTCAAGCGCTGCTTGATGCCGTGAACGTTAAGCCAACCACATGCCCCCCGGACCACTTGGCTATATTGGCTCGTAGCAGCCAACCCGCAAGTGCCTCGTGTCGCCCTGCCGATTGGAACAGGGCGTCTGGAAACCTAGAGCGTGTCGCGTTTAGTCCGTCTCGTATCCTGCGGCTTTGAAGTAGTTTCTGCATTCTGAGACGGCGAAGCGATCGCAGATTTCCCCGAGGGCGAGCGTGATGGCATCGAAGCTGCGTGCAGCCCGCTTTCGCAGCAGCGTTTTGAGTTTGGAGAATGCCATTTCGATAGGGTTGAGGCCTGGACTGTAGGGCGGCAGAAACAGTAGCCATGCTCCTTTTGCCTTGATGAGTTGTTCGGCTCGTTCGCTCTTGTGAAAGGCGACATTGTCGAGAATGACGACGTCACCGGGCGATAAGGTTGGCGCGAGCTGGGTCTCTATCCATGTTTCGAAACTGCGGCTGTTCATTGGTCGATCTACGACCCAGGGGGCGACCATGCCATGAGATCGCAGCCCGGCGATGAAGATTTTGGACTTCCAGGAGCCAAAGGGTGCGTGCGCTCGATAGCGCTGTCCGCATGGGGACCATCCCGACCGCTTCGTCAGTTTTGTGTTTGTCGATGTCTCATCGATAGAAACCAGCCTCGCCAATGCCTTGTTGAAGAAAGGCTGGCGCCGTCCGGTCCACAGTTCACGCGCCCGTGCGATTTCCGACCGCTGCTGCTCGCTTGCCAGCAGGCTTTTTTATGGCTCAGGCCGAGCCGGTAGAGAAGCCGTCCGACACTGGAGCGATGGACGACGAGGTCACAGCTGGCGAGTTCCAACCGAGCCTTTCTCAATGCGGTCGGTAAATCCATGCGGCAAACCGGCGGGCTGTCGGCAGCCCTGTCATTGATCCAAAGCGTCCGATCTATGCCGAACGGTTGCAATATGTGAGGTATCCATCCGACGAAGGTCGCGGCACTTATGATCTCGGCTCGTCTGCCATGATGCGTTCGATCTTTTCCGGATCGCATTGCTCGTCGACAAGGAACTGCCGAACACCTCCGTCCCATGTGCGGATATCGGCGAGAAATTCCCTCAAGCTCTCGACGCCCCGTTCGGTGAAGGTGGTGACGCCTTCTTCGCTGCCGTCATGGGTATGGATCATCTCGCATCATCGATGTTGTCGGAGTTGCTGGCGACTTCCTGGAGGCGTTCGAGGTTCTCGCCGATCAGCGTGGCGATGTAGTCGAGGGTGCCATGCCACCCGGCGAGATGCCTTTTTGGATGGCTCTTCTCGTGATCGGGAGAAAAGTGGACGAGTGCCGCGGGAGGCACGCTGCCCGAGAAGGGACGGTCATCGCGGACATAAGTCCATAATCTTGCTTGCCGCGTTGCGCCTCACCCCGGCCGGGAAGGCGATCATGACGCATCCAGGAAAGGCAACAGCCGGGCAAGGACGGCTGGATCGAGCGAGGTCGGGATCGTCAACCATCGGCCGTTCGGCAGGCCTATCTTGATCGTCCTATCGTCTTCAGACCGCGGCGCTGAGGCCACCTCGCAAGATGCAGTCGCCGGCGGCGAAATCGTAAGCGGCACAAAGCTCGGTGACGTGGAAAGCCTCAGAAGCCCGCTCCGGTATTCCTGACGCCAGGTCGTCAACAAAGATCGCGACAACCCATAACGCCGCGCCGTCGCCGAACCCTGCCGAAAACCCTGTAGGCTCTCCTCGACGATCCGAATTTTCTCTTCGTCCGACCAATCCCGCCGACGACCAAGATCATCGGCGGGCAGGACCTCAATGGGGGAAATCATTGTAGCGCATGACATAAGGCATGCACTTAAAGCCAATCAGCAAATCGAGGCAGACGGCCCTCGGCGGATGGATACTATGCGGGACACCTGCGTCGCCAAGAGGTGAACGACGCCATCCTGGCACTTTCGAAACGGGGGATATCGATTGGGAAGATCGTGAGGCAAACGGGTAATAGCCGAAAGCTTGCGCGCGGAGAAAGATCAGATGTAGTCCGAATTCGTCCCGGCTCGCTGGAGAGTTGGTTGCCCTGGCTCGACAGCCGCTGGGAGCAAGGAGCGGAAGCTGGTTGCCGCTCGCAAAACGATCTGCGACTTCCAATCCATAATCCGATCGAAGGCGGCTGCAAAACTCGATGGCACCCATGATGGCGGCAGCATAATCGAGGCGGAAATCCACTTAACAAAACGCCCGTACCTGTTCAAACAAACCGAGCCAGCTCTCGGGGCCGACCACTGCGTTTCATCGTGACCGCCGGTCAGCTCGGCGACATCACGCAAGCCCGGCTCTTCCGCAGGGCCAGAGTGGCGATGCCGTTCTGGCTGACGAGGCCTATGACAGCAATGCCTTGCGGGAAACCATTGCGGACATGGGCGCCGAGGCGGTGATCCCGTCAAACCGCTCGCGCAGGATCATCATCCCGCACGATGAACGCATCTACAAACATCGCAACCGCATTGAACGCTGCTTCAACCGAATGAAGCACTTCCAGCGCTTCGCCACCCGCTACGACCGAAGAACCATTCACTTCGAAGGCTTCATCTATCTCGTCGCCGCAATGATCTGGCTGCGATGAATGTCGATTCCTCCTAAACCTATATCAAGGTTCGGGGTAAATGGACCTATCTTTACCGGGCGGTTGACCGCGATGGCCAAACGCTTGATTTCATGCTGTCCGAGCGCCGCGATCTGCCTGCAGCGCGAAGGTTCGTCAGGAAGGCCAGCGCAACCAACGGCGTTCCGAACCGGGTTGTAATTGACAAGAGCGGCGCCAATCTGACGGGCCTGCAAGCTGTCAATACGAGCCTTAAGTTCACAGGAACGGGCAGTATAATTGAAATCCGACAGGTCAAGCATCTCAACAGCATTCTTGAGCAGCACCACCGGTTCACCAGACCGATCATGGGCTTCAAGGCATTTCATTCCGCTTCTGCTACGATCTCTGGGATCGAAGTGGCTCACATGATCCGCAAGTGCCAGTTCACCAATGACAACCGTTCGCCATTTCAAGCCTTTGCGGAACTCGCAGCATAATTGCGCCAATCAAACTCGACTTCGCACTCCCAGAAAACCTTGCGGCAGAACCCCGATCCTGTTCTCCCATGGCTGGCCGCTTTCGGCGGACACCTGGGATGCCCAGATGCCGTTCTTCGGATAGAACAGCTTTCGCGTCATCGCCCATGACCGCCGCGGCCGTGGGCGTTCCGACCAACCTTGGGGCGGCAATAATATGGATCAGTATGCCGACGACCTCGCGGAGGTGATCGAAAAACTCGACGTGAAAGACCTCGTCATGATCAGCCATTCCACCGGCGATGGCGAAGTCGTACACTATATCGGTCGCCATGACACGGCGCGCCCGGCCCCAGTGCTTCTGCGCAGGCAGCAACGGCTGAACAATCGACCATTGATCGACCGTCATATGTGATGCGTATCGGTGACGATCCATTCTCTTTTCCTCTGAACCAACAGACAGGCAACGCTCCAATCCTTGATTCTCAAACATCCTTCGAGACCATATTTCTACATGGGGCGCCATTCTGATGCCGATCATCCCAAATTCTGGGTCCTTCTTGCCGTGCTGGATCACCGCCAGCTTTTTTCCTCTCCTTTGGGGGATCCTGTTTGCTATGGTGGAATGATCAAGGGTTGCCGCGTGCACCAGCATCCAGTCATGAAGCTGAGTTTGAATGATTGATCTCGACTCCCACTTACTCAGAGCGTTTCTGGCCGTTGCAGAGATTGGGACGGTCAGCGGCGCAGCTGCGAGCCTTAACCGGACCCAGGCGGCCGTCAGCATGCAGCTTCGAAAGCTGGAGAACCTTGTTGGCGTCAGGCTGTTTTCGCGATCGTCAAAGGGTCTTTCGCTGACAGAGCATGGTCAGATCCTGCTTCCTTATGCCCGCGAAATCGTCACGCTTGGCGACGAGGCGGGCAAAAGGCTGACCGGAAAAACGATCAGGGATCGCATTCGCCTCGGCGTCGTCGAGGATTTCGCGGCGGGTCACCTCATCGAAATCCTGCGCAACTTCCGAGACCAGAACCCGGATATCGAGATCGATATCATCATCGAGCCCAATCGTCGCCTTGCAGATCTGTTCAGTGAAGGCGCGCTGGACGTGGCCGTTTGCGACATTACCTGCTTGTCGCGCAAGCCGACATTGATCTGGACCGAATACCGGATGTGGACAGTCAGGTCCGACTTTGTCGTCGATGCGGGCAAGCCGCTCCCCATCATCATGTTCGAGGAGGGGTGTCCTTGGAAGACCCCGACGACAGGGGCGTTATCCCAGCGTAACATCAAGTGGAAAACGGCATGCGTGGCATCCACGCTTGTCGCTATGGCAACGGCCGTGCGTGTCGGTATCGGCATCGGGCCGATGATCACCAGCACGCAGCCGGAAGGTTGCCGGACACTGGACAAGTCATCTGACCTGCCCGGCCCGATCCGTATCGAGATTGGTTTGTACAATCAGCCGGAAATCGCGGAGGGCGCCCGTTACCTCGTCGAATTCATTGCACGGCATGCCGCCATGCTTCCTGCCTGAAGCGCACCTGCCTGTTGCGCCTATCCTCGGCCGCCTCTTGAGGCGCCGTCATTCGACTATCACGAATCCTTATAGCTCTCTTCGAATTTTCGGGCTTCCAAGCGGGGCGTTCGCCGCCAATGATGGCGCGACAAGAAAGAGGATAGGGGTGTGACGAGCGCCGAACCTGGCCTCGGAAAAAATTACGCAAAAACAAAAAAGGGGAAATATGATGAAAATCACACGAAAGCTGACTTCTGTCCTGACCGCCGCAATCGCGGTCGTCGGCGTTTTCGCTGGCTCCGCCTGGGCTGACGCGCTTGAGGACATCAAGGGCGCCGGAACGATCGACGTCGGCATCTTCTCAGACTTCCCGCCGTTTTCCTCCGCCAGCGCCGACATGAGCATCAAGGGCTACGACGTCGATGTGGCGCAGAAGATCGCCGACGCCCTCGGCGTAAAGCTCAATCTCGTTGGGATTACCGGCCAGAACCGCATCGCCTACCTCAACGACGATCGCGTCGATATCCTGATGAGCGTCGGGTATTCCAAGGAGCGGGCGGAAGCGATCGACTTCGCAGCCGCCTATGCGCCTTACTACATCGCCGTCATCGGCCCCGCCGCCCTGAAGGTCGCGGGCAAGGATGACCTCGCCGACAAGACGATCGCCGTCAATCGCGGCACGCTCGAGGATACCTCGCTGACCGAAGCGGCGCCGGCTTCCGCCACGATCCAGCGGTTCGAAAACTACAATGCAGTGATCCAGGCCTTCATCTCGGGCCAGACCCAGCTAATGGTCGTCGGCAACGACGTCGGCGCGCAGGTGCTCGCCCGCCAGGACGAGTTGAAGCCCGAGCAGAAGTTCCAGCTTTTGACCTCTCCGTCGCATATTGCCGTGCGCAAAGGCGAGGAAGGGCTGAAGAAGGCGATCGACGATGTCGTCGCCAAGATGGTGACTGATGGCACGCTCGATGCAAGTTCGCAGGCCTGGCTCAAGACGCCGCTCAATCCCGACAACCTGAAGGATTAACGGAGCCTTTTCGGAACTCGGCTTGGATTTCCAAGAGGTCATCATGAAATACGTTCTGGATTTCAGTTGGCTCTGGGGCAGCTTGGGGGCCTTGGCCTCGGGCGCGGGCGTGACGCTGCTGCTGATCGCCTGCACCACTGTCTTCGGCCTCACGCTCAGCATTCTCGGCGCCGCTGCGCGCCGGGGACCCTATCTATGGCTACGCAAGCTGGTGGGGGCCTATGTGGAGGTCATCCGCAACACCCCCTTTCTCGTGCAACTGTTCTTCATCTTCTTCGGACTGCCGAGCATCGGCGTGCGGCTTGATCCGATGGTTGCTGCGATCCTGGCCATGACCCTCAACATGGCGGCCTATACGATCGAAGTGGTCGGCGCCGGTCTCGACGCCGTCCCCAAGGGGCAGGGAGAGGCGGCGACGGCCTTGGGCATGCGGCCCCGATTGGCCTTCATCAAGGTTGTCCTTCCGCAGGCGCTCACCATCATCTATCCCGCGCTGACCAGCCAGATCATCATCATGATGCTGGAATCGGCTGTCGTTTCGCAAATATCGGTTCGCGAACTCGCCCAGGAGGCCGACCTGATCCAGGCGCGTACCTTCCGCGCGTTCGAAACCTATCTGGTCGTGACCTTCATTTACCTTGCTTTGTCTGCTGCGGTTCGCCGCGGAATGATCCTGTTCGGGCGACGCATGCTGGGAGCCGGCATAAAATGATCGAGTTCACCTTCTGGGACATCGTCAGGAACCTGGTGTTCGCCACGCGCTGGACGGTCCTGCTGTCTGCGGCGGCGTTCGCCGGTGGCGCGATCGTGGGCATCGCGATCCTCTTTGCGCGGATTTCGAAGGCACCGTGGGCGCGGCGGTTCGGTTCGGGTTATATCGCGCTTTTCCAAGGCACGCCCTTGCTGATGCAGCTCTTCCTGATGTTCTTCGGGCTGCCGATGCTCGGACTGCGTATCGAACCCTGGACGGCCGCCGTCTGCGGGCTGACCTTTTACGCCAGCGCCTACCTTGCCGAAATCTGGCGCAGCGGTGTCGAGGCGCTGCCGCATGGGCAATCGGAAGCCGCCTCGAGCCTCGGTCTGCATCGGTTCCAGGAGTTGCGTCTCATCATCCTGCCGCAGGCCTTCCGGATAACGCGTGCGCCCGTTGTCGGTTTCCTGGTGCAGCTCATCAAGAGCACAGCGCTCGCCTCCATTCTCGGTTTCGAGGAGCTGATGAAAACGGCGAACGCCATCAACAACGCGACGTTCGAGCCGTTCAAGGTCTACGGCCTTGTCGCGGTTATCTTTTTCCTCCTGTGCTACCCGCTGACCCAATATGCACGGTTTCTCGAAGCAAAGGCCGCCGCTCGTTGAGCGCCACAAAAGATAACTGAGAGGAAACAACAATGGCCAACCAAGCCCAGGCGCAAAAGCTGGCGGTCTCCACGACGGA